>CAYISH010000067.1:0-2516 GCA_964366035.1 uncultured Candidatus Saccharibacteria bacterium | reverse complement strand
GACGTGTGCTCTTCCGATCTAGTAATTTGTGGTCTTGATGTCTTTTTCCTCGCTACCTTCGCCCTTAAGCGCGCCGTAAATTCTATTCGAAACCTCTGTGACTTTCTGCTGCGCCGCGTCAACAGTGGCGGCCTCGCTCGTTATGCCTAAATTGATTCTGCCGATGTCGGGCTTTGCAAAAATTCTCCCTTCGCCGGAAACGCTGATTGAGGGCGTGGCCAAATCTAGCTGGCTTATTTCTTTTACGAGCTTCCACGACTCTGCTCCCAAGAAAACGGCCAAAAGAACCCCGATCAACATTAAAATTCCCCGAAAACGATTTATTAGTTGCTCCATAAGCAAAGTGTAGCAGAAAATCGCTCTGGTTACAGATTGACATGCTCTCAACAAGATTGTATATTCAAGAGGAAAATTTAAGAAGGAGGTGTAATGTGCCGACTTTCGTGAAAAAATTCAGGTCCCCTGGAGCGGCTTTCGCTGGAGTTGCCCTGATAGTTCCTGAAGCAAGAGGGTTTACGGGTATCTATAGTATTGCCGACAAAATATTCGCAGCCCCCGACTCTCCCTACAAATTCATCGTGCAGGGTGAGCGGTATATTTTGTTGGAGGTGGTCGGCCTGCCGCGCTGTGTTTTCGAAATCCTCGCTGGCGGCGAGGCAAGGATAGAAACAAAAGACCCCGTGACCGCGGAGGTGGCTCTAAAGAAGGGATGGACAGAGTTAACCTTGCTCCGCCCCACGCGCCTATAGTTCACATTATGGCAAAAACTTTTTCAACGAGAGCCCTGCGATCACATCAAGGGGCTTTTACAATTTTTGAAGCTCCTCGCGAACAATTTGTCGATCGTCCCAAGAATTTTTTTTGCCGTTTGCGCCCATAATCCACGGCTCCGCCCCCTTGCCGGTTATCACCACGGTTTCGCCTGGCTCTGCCGCCTTCAGGGCCTGCCGAATCGCCTCGCGGCGGTCTAAAATTTTTTCGAAACCGTGCGCGCCTGCCACCTCGTCCATAATCTGCAGGGGGTCTTCATCATAGGGATCTTCATTCGTCACAATCACTTTCCGGCAAAACGCCGCAGCCGTATCGCCAATTGCGGGGCGCTTCCATTTGTCTCTCCCCCCGCCGGTGGCCCCAATTACGCAGACAAGCCCCTTCAGGCTTGACGCCTTAGCCTCTTCGTAAATTGTACGAAGTGTCTGCGGCAAAAATGCATAATCCACCAGCACCCCAAAATTTTTTCCGGTGGGAATATATTCCATTCTCCCCGGTAAATATTCTATTTCGTAAAGCGCCTCAAGCGAAATTTTATCGCGAATGCCCTCGTGGCGGGAAAAGGCGATGGCAGCCATTGCGTTCATTTTGTTAAATTCTCCCGCAACTTTCAGCCAGAGATTTTTTGGGATATCGGAGGCGCGGAAAAGAACTTTTTTCCGTCCGGGGATTTGGAAAAAATAGGTAAGGTGGGGGTCGTCGGCATTGAGCACGTGCAGAGGAGCCGCTTCAAAGAGCTTACCTTTCGCCGCGCGGTAGTTTTCAAATCCCCCATGCGCTTCAATATGTTCTTCGGAAAGATTGGTAAAAATCGCGGCGTAGAGCGTGGTGAACTTGTGGCGGAACTGCTTGACGCCTTCCGAGGTAACTTCTAAAAATACATACTGGCACCCGGCCCGTTTTGCTTCATATAAAAACTTTTGCACAAAAAAACGCCCCGGCATGGTCATTTTGAGCATGTTCGGCTCCTCTTTCGCCCCAATTTTAAATCGCAGGCTCGAGAGCGAGGCGGTGCGATATCCCGCCTTGTAAAATATTTCATGGAGGAACTCCACGGTGGTCGTTTTGCCCGAAGTGCCGGTAATTCCTATTACCTTCATCCTGCGGGAAGGAAAACCGTAATAAAGCGCCGCCAAAAACGCGAGCAAAAAGTGGTACGCGGGCTCGAAGAAGTGGAAAACCGCCTTGGGAATTGCTTTTTTTGCGGCGCGCAAAAATCTTTCCATTATGCAGAGCGTTTTCCTAAAAGTTTGAGTGCTTCTTTTATCCGCTTTGAAGCACCTTCAATTTCCGCCGGAACTTTTTGCAAAGCCTCCCGCGCCTCCCGCGGATTGTAGCCGAGCGCTTCCAGAGCCTCTATCGCATCTTTTTCTTCGCTTAGTTCTTCTCCCGCCACTTCCGCCTTGCCGAATTTTTCCCTAAGCTCCACCAAAATCCGCTCGGCGGTTTTTCTGCCGATTCCCGAAACTTTTGTGAGGTAAGAAACATCTCCCGCCCCAATCGCGCGCCGCAGCATGTCTAAGGGAGCTACGTTCAGAATGCCGAGCGCGGTTCTCGGCCCCACGCCCGAAACGCTGATTAATGTTTCGAACAGTTCCAGTTCTTCTTCTCTCCAAAAGCCGTAGAGTTCTGGGGCCTCTTCGCGCTGGTGCAAATGCGTCCAGATTTTTACCTTTTCTTCTACCCCCATGGTTTTCCGCAACGTCTCCGCATTTACAAACACCCGATACCCCACCCCACCCACA
>CAYISH010000066.1:0-2556 GCA_964366035.1 uncultured Candidatus Saccharibacteria bacterium | reverse complement strand
GGACGATGACCTTACCGAGCGCTACTTGGAAGGAAAAGAAATCAGCGTGGGCGAGCTCCGCTCCTCGCTTCGAAAATCCACCATTGCCTACAAAATTGTTCCGGTTTTCTGCGGTTCTGCTTTGAAGAACAAAGGCGTGCAAATCATGCTAGACGGCGTGGTGGATTATCTGCCGAGCCCCAAAGATGTGCCGCCGATAAAAGGCCTGGATCCCAAAACTGGGGCGGAGATGACGCGCGAGATTTCGGACGAGGCGCCCTTCGCGGCACTTGCCTTTAAGCTCCAATCCGACCCATATGTAGGGCAGTTGACTTACTTTCGCGTCTATTCTGGAATGCTGAAAGCAGGCTCATATATTTTGAATACCAACACCGGCGAAAAAGAACGGGCCGGGCGAATTTTGCGGATGCACGCAAACCACCGCGAAGAAGTAAAGGAAATTTATGCGGGAGAAATCGGGGCTTTGGTGGGACTCAAAAACACTCGGACGGGCGATACGCTCTCGGATCCAAACCATCCCATTCGGCTCGAAACAATTACCTTCCCCGAGCCGGTGGTATCAATGCGTATTGAGCCAAAAACCAAGCAGGACCAGGAGAGGATGGGTGTTGCTTTAAAGCGCCTGTCGGAGGAAGACCCGACATTCCGCATCAAATCCAACGAAGAGACTGCCGAGACGATTATTTCCGGCATGGGCGAGCTCCACTTGGAGATTATCGTCGACCGGATGAAGCGGGAGTTTAAAGTAGAAGCGAACGTGGGTCGCCCGCAGGTGGCGTACAAAGAAACCATTCGCGCCATCGCGGAGGCGGAAGGCAAATATATCAAGCAGTCTGGAGGCCACGGGCAGTACGGGCACGTGCGGCTTCGGGCCGAGCCTCAAGAACGTGGCAAAGGATACGAATTTGAAAGCGCCATCAGAGGCGGCGTTATCCCGCAGGAGTTTATTCCCGCCGTGCAAAAGGGCATTATTGAAGGCATGGAACGGGGGGTGGTGGCGGGCTTTCCTTTGGTGGACATGAAAGTAACCTTGTACGACGGCTCGTACCACGAAGTGGACTCGTCCGAGATTGCATTTAAGATTGCGGGGTCTATAGCGCTTCAAGAAGTCTCTCGCCGAGCAAAACCCGTCCTGCTCGAGCCGATTATGAAAGTCGAGGTGATTACCCCCGACAGATTTATGGGAGACGTGACGGGCGACCTCAACTCTAAGCGGGGGAGAATTGAATCTATCGCCGACCGCCTGAACCTCAAAGTAATAGACGCCAAGGTGCCGCTCTCCGAAATGTTCGGGTATGTAACGATGCTTCGGAGTATTACCGAGGGGAGAGCTTCATATACAATGGAGTTCAGCCACTACGAGGAGGTGCCTAACAATGTTGCTGAACTTATAAAAGAAGGGAAGAAGTAGGATATGGAAAATGTGGGAAATCAAGGAGAGGGTGGGCAGGAGGGAGTATGGCCGCTTTCAGATGCCCAATATCGAAATGAGCGCCAGAAACTCCTCTCGGAAGAGCTTTTGGAGGACGATTTGGAGCTTGTCGGGGGCCTCGAACAAATTCCCATCTAAGTTTAGGTTGCCCCAGAGGAAGGTTTTGATATAAGATGAATGTGTTTCAAGTCCCGGCAAGCCGGGATGGTTGATCATGTTCACCATTTTGACCAATCCCCACATGGGATTGACTCTCTTTATCCCTTCCGCTAAGATAGGAATGCCTATATTCTGTTATCAATTTAATAGGAATTTAAAAGATTTTTTTATTTTATGGCGGGAAAATTTGAACGCACAAAGCCGCACTTAAATGTGGGCACTATCGGGCATGTAGACCACGGCAAGACATCTTTAACCGCGGCGATTTTACATGTATTAAACCTGGCGGGGAACAAGGTAAAACTGGAGGCCATTAGCCAGATTGACAACGCCCCTGAAGAGCGCCAACGCGGTATTACGATTGCGCTTCACCACTCGGAATACGAGACGGAGAAACGCCACTACGCGCACATCGATGCTCCGGGACACGCGGACTATATTAAAAACATGATTACGGGCGCGGCCCAGATGGATGGCGCTATTTTAGTGGTTTCCGCCGCAGACGGCCCCATGCCTCAAACCCGCGAGCACATCCTTTTGGCGCACCAAGTGGGCGTTCCCTCTATCGTAGTGTTTTTGAACAAGGTGGATATGGTAGACGACAAAGAGCTTATCGATCTTGTAGAGGCGGAAGTAAGAGAGCTTTTGACGAAATACGACTACCCTGGAGATACCACTCCCATTATCCGCGGCTCTGCGGTAAAAGCGCTTGAGACGAAAAGCAAAGACGACGAGTGGGCGAAACCTATCTTGGAACTTGCCAAAACGCTTGACGAGTATATACCGGAGCCGGCGCGCGAAACGGACACGCCGTTTTTGATGCCTGCGGAAGACGTATTTTCCATTGAAGGAAGAGGTACCGTAGTAACTGGCAGAATCGAGCGCGGAAAGGTAAAAGTAAACGAGGAAATCGAGATCAGATCGGAAGAGCGTCGTGTAGGGAAAGAGTGTAGATCTCGGTGGTC
>CAYISH010000065.1:0-2584 GCA_964366035.1 uncultured Candidatus Saccharibacteria bacterium | reverse complement strand
TCCATCCACAGGAGCTCAATAGTGCGAAGTAGAAGCGCCTGGCGCGCGGGAATAAATCCCGGCCCCGGTTGTATTTCTTTTTTAAACAGCAGATAGTCTTCGGCGTCGGGCAGATAGCTTTTTGCGATTTCGCGCACTTCGTCGTCGGAAGCAAAAAGAATTTTGCGGCGCCTTCCGTATATCGCCTGGCGCTGCTTATTCATCACGTCGTCGTATTCCAACACATGCTTTCGAGAATCGAAGTTAAATCCTTCTATCTTCTCCTGCGCCGATTCGATGGCCCGCGAGATAAGCCGGTGTTCGATTGGCTCGTCTTCTGGAATGCCAAATGTACCCATCATGTTTTTAATGCGCTCCGAGCCGAATATGCGCATCAGTTCGTCTTCGAGCGAAACAAAAAACTGCGTTGCCCCCGGGTCGCCTTGCCGCCCGGAGCGCCCGCGAAGCTGGTTATCAATGCGCCGCGCTTCGTGCCGTTCGGTGCCTAACACAAACAACCCCCCCGCATTGCACACTTCTTCAGCTGCTTCCGGTGAAGGCGGGTTGCCGCCAAGTACAATGTCTACGCCACGGCCCGCAATATTGGTGGCAAGAGTTACTCGCCCTTTTCGCCCCGCCTGCGCGATAATTTCCGCTTCGCGCTCGTGATTTTTGGCGTTTAACACTTCATGCGGGACTCCCTCGGCTTTCAATATTGCCGAAAGCCGCTCGTTCTTCTCGATGGAAACCGTGCCAATCAGCACCGGCTGGCCGGCCTCGTGCCGCTCTTTTACCTCGCGCGCCACCGCTTTCATTTTGCCAAGCTCGGTTTGATAAATGCGGTCAGGCATGTCTTTCCGCAGAAGCGGCTTGTTGGTGGGAATTTCCACCACCTCGATGTTATATACTTTATGAAATTCCTCCGCTGAAGTTGCCGCCGTTCCCGTCATGCCCGCAATTTTTTCGTACATCCGAAAATAATTCTGAAAGGTGATAGTGGCAAGCGTGCGCGATTCCTTTTGAATGGCCACGCCTTCTTTTGCCTCCACCGCTTGATGAAGCCCTTCCGACCACCTGCGCCCCGGCATAAGGCGGCCCGTAAATTCGTCCACAATAATCACTTCGCCTCCCCGCACCACGTAATCTTTATCGCGCTGGTACAAGGCCTCGGCGCGAAGCGACTCTTCCAAATGATGCACATGCTTTACGCTCTTTTCGCTGTAAATATTTTCCAGGCCTAAAAGCTTTTCCACTTTCTCTATCCCCTCTTCGGTAATGGAAACCGCCCGGAATTTTTTGTCCACGGCATAATCCGGCCCTTCCTTCAACTGCGGCGCGACGCGTGAAAACGTTTTATAAAGCTCGCCTGATTCCTCGTCGGGAGCGGAAATAATCAAAGGAGTGCGCGCCTCATCAATCAAAATCGAGTCCACTTCGTCAATAATCGCAAAATGGTGCCCGGAATGCCGCCCCACCATATCTTCGGGGCGGTAGGCCATATTGTCGCGAAGGTAGTCAAAACCATATTCATTGTTGGTGCCGTAGGTAATGTCAGCCGCGTATGCTTCTCGGCGCGAAACGGGCCGCAAAAACTCATGAACGACTTTAAACGCCCCTAACGTATCTCTAGTTTTATCAAGTTCGTCTATAGAGCTTGTAGTAGAGTGGGCTGAATCATACAAATAGCTTGCTTCGTGGTTCAAAACTCCCACGCTCATTCCCAGAGCCGCGTAAATTTGTCCCATCCATACCGCGTCGCGACGGGACAAATAATCATTTACTGTTACCACATGCACTCCCTTCCCCGTAAGCGCGTTGAGATAGGCGGGAAGGGTTGCCATGAGAGTTTTTCCTTCCCCCGTTTTCATCTCGGCAATTTTGCCCTGGTGAAGCGCCATGCCCCCCATCATTTGTACGTCAAAGTGGCGCATCTTTAAGGTACGCCTTGCCGCCTCGCGTACGGCGGCAAACGCTTCAGGCAATATTTCTTCAAGAATTTCTGGCGGGGAATCCCCCTTTTCCTCACCTTCTCGAAGCCGCTTTTTAAGTCCTTCCGTTTTCGCCCGTAACTCCTCGTCGGAAAGCTTTTCAAAAGCAGGACCAAAACTAGAAATACGCTCAAGGGCAGGCTTGAATTTTTCCACCACGCGGCGGTTGGGGTCCCCGAATATCGAGGTAAGAAGGCTCATCTTCTCCGAATCCAGCGGTAGACGTTGCCTGCGCGGCGGGCCAGGCGGGATATTCGGAGCTCTTCCTTTACGCTTCGGGCAACCCGCAAAAATTTTGCAAGCCGTTTGCCTTTGTAGTCCGTAACGCTCCGCTCTATTTCATCTTTCGCCTCATCAATCGCGGCCTCCAAGCTTTCTCCCCACCCTTCCACAAACATCGTCGACCGCTCTTCAGGAAGCGCTAAATTCACTTCGCATTTCCATATTTTTCCTTCCTCGTGATGGCGGGTAGTGCGGGCAAGTTCTACATCCACAGGCATATCCTCTGGCGCCTCTTTGCCGATGCGGCGCTCGATGGGGCGAAGAAGCTTCTCACTTGCAAGTTCCTCGAGCGCCGAAGTTAATGGAAAGCCTGTTGCCTTAAGGCGGATTTGCAT
>CAYISH010000064.1:0-2689 GCA_964366035.1 uncultured Candidatus Saccharibacteria bacterium | reverse complement strand
TTCTTATTAATCTTCACAAAAAACGTTAAAATCAAACGAGGCGCGACTGACCATTTCGAGGACGGGCCAAGAAGCGGCATCATTGCCATCAAACTTCAAGGAGACGATCTCTTAAAGTGGGTGTTCCCCGCCCAAAAAGGCGACCACGTTATTCTGACTACAAAAAAAGGGCAGGCCATACGGTTTAAAGAATCGGACGCGAGAGAAATGGGAAGGGCCGCCCAAGGAGTAAAGGCCATCAGCTTGAAAAAAGGCGACGAGCTTGTGGGGGCGGACGTGGTGCCAGCCGCCGAAAAAGAAGCAAAGCTTCTGGCGGTAACAGAAAACGGCTTCGGCAAAAAAACCGGCCTGAAAGAATACCGGGTGCAGAAACGAGGCGGCTCGGGAATTAAAACCGCCAAAATTACTTCCAAAACGGGCAACCTGGTGGCGGCAAAAGTCCTTTCGGAGGAAGAAGAGCTAATCGCCATCTCGAAAAAGGGACAAGTAATCCGCACGCCTTTGAAAGATATCTCTACCCTCTCCCGCGCAACCCAAGGAGTCCGCATTATGAGGCTTCAGGACAAAGATACCCTGGCTTCCATCATATGTTTATAGAACCCAACACGGCGATTGAAACGCTCGACATACTGCCTGGAATGACGGCAGCCGATTTCGGCGCGGGGGCAGGATTTTATACTATCTCCCTCGCCCGCCGCCTGGGAGTTTCCGGAAAAGTATACGCTATTGATATCCAAAAAGAAGCTTTGGAAGTGGTGCGCTCAAAAGCCAAAACCGAATGCCTTTCAAACGTAGAGACGCTGTGGGGAAATCTCGAAAAGCCGGAAGGTTCGCACCTAAAATCAAATTCCGTTGATATTGTGGTGATTTCCAACATTCTTTTCCAGGCTACCGACAAAAAAGCAGTGGCGGAGGAAGCGGCCCGTGTGCTCAAAAGCGGCGGGAGGGTGATGGTGGTGGAATGGGCGGAAACCGCGCCTGTCGGCAGTTTCGGGCCTGCCCAAGAGCACCGGCTCTCCAAACAAGAAACGCGAGTCCTCTTTCAGCAAAATGGCCTTAATTTTGAAAAAGAGTTCGCCGCCGGGGCGCATCATTTTGGTTTTATTTTCAGAAAACCTTAAAAGTAGGATATGAAAGTACAAGTCGCCATCATTGTTATCGTAATTATCGCCGCCGCCTTGGCCCTTATGGTTTTTTCAGGTGCCCTCCCCGGTTCCGGACTTTTCGGTTCCAGACCAAAAGTGCCCGTAGTACTGTGGGGAATATTCCCGGAGGAGGCGCTATCGGAAACCATTACCCGGATCAGCCGGGTGGATGAGCAGCTTGGCTTATCATATGTAGAAAAATCTCCGGAGACCCTGGAAACGGACTTCTTAAACGCGCTCGCAAAAGGCCAGGGCCCCGATCTTGTCATTCTCCCACCCGAACTCGTATTCAAGCAGCGCGATAAATTTCTTAACCTTGCTCCCGTGTTTATCACTGAGCGTACCTTTCGTGATACGTTTGTAGACGGAACCGAAATACTCCTGGGCGTAAACGAAATCCGAGCCGTCCCCTTTCTCGTGGACCCGTTGATGCTGTATTGGAACCGTGATCTTTCGCGAAATGAAAGCTTCAGCCAGCCGCCCAAAACCTGGGACGAGCTTTTAACTCAAGCGGCTAAACTTACCAAAATCGACCAGGCCGGAAATATCTCTACTTCGGGCGTCGCCTTGGGCCTCGAAACAAACGTCCTCTATTTTAAGGAAATTCTCTCCATGCTGATTTTGCAGGCCGGAAATCCCATTGTAGAAACGCCGGTCTTCAAACCCGTTCTCGCCCGTGCCTCGCTTTCTTCTAAAACGCCTGCCGAAAATGCCCTTCGCTTTTATACGGAATTTGCGCGCCCCTCAAAAGCTTCGTATACCTGGTCGGCAGCCCAGCCGAACTCTTCCGAAACTTTCTTACGGGGTAATTTGGCCTTTTATTTCGCCTTTGCCTCCGAGCTTCCAGAGCTCCGGGCCAAAAACCCTCATCTTAACTTCGACCTCACTTCCCCCCCGCAGATTCGGGGAGGAAATTTGGCGGTTACCTACGGCCGCATCCATTCTTTTGGCATACCGGCAGCCTCCCTGCATTCCGAAGCAGCTTTCCGCGCCATTCAGCATCTTTTGGAGAGTGATTCTCTCTTGGCAATCGCCCCCAAACTTTCCTTAGCTCCCGCAAAACGGGCCTTGCTGTCTGAGAGTCAGCAAAATCCCTTTGCGGAAGTCGTATTCCGCGAAGCCGTGAGAATAAAAAGCTGGCCAGAGATTGATGCGAAAAAAACTTCTGAAATATTCGCAGGCATGATACGATCGATATATAGCGGCGCTAAAAGCACCAATAATGCAGTCAGAGACGCGGAACAACAACTTCAAGCAACCTACCCGCAGGAGTAACGGCGCTATTTTTCTCGTTTCTCTCTTCGCCCTCACCCTTGTTGGAGCGTTTTTTGCCTTCTCCTCTCCAGCATTTGCCGCGTTTGTTCCCTGCACTGGCATTGACTGCAACGTGTGCCACTTTTACGAAGGGATAAGGCTCATTATGAACTTCCTTCTCTTTGTGGCCGTGCTCCCCCTGTTGGTAGTTTCTCTTCTGGCCGCGGGTATTTTGTTTTTGGTAAGCGGAGGTGCGGAAAAACGAAGAACCCAGGCCAAAGACATACTCT
>CAYISH010000063.1:0-2701 GCA_964366035.1 uncultured Candidatus Saccharibacteria bacterium | reverse complement strand
TTATTCATCATTATATTTTTGGCGATAGTCGGAGGATTTTTTTATTTTATGAGCGGGCGCGAGGATACCGCTAAGGCTCCCGCGCCTTCAAGCAATACTATGAATGAGACAAATAATTCCGAGGTAGGGAAAACTGTCAACGCGACAATTAAAACCGAAAAAGGGGACATCGAACTCGAACTCCATCCTGACGTTGCTCCCAAAACGGTAGAAAACTTTTTGAAGCTTTCCCGAGAAGGTTTTTATAACAGCGTTAAATTCCACCGCGTGATTAAGGATTTTATGATCCAGGGCGGAGACCCGCTCTCGAAAACCGATAATCCTAAAGCGGGTACCGGCGGCCCGGGATATACATTTGAAGATGAAATTAATCCAAAGAGCTTAGGCCTTTCTGATGCGGATATAAAAGCGCTTGAGGCAGCGGGGTATACCTATAACTATTCGCTTCAGTCCTTGAAGGTTGAGCCAGGGGTTATCGCTATGGCCAATTCCGGCCCCAACACGAACGGCAGCCAATTCTTTATCGTTACCACGCGGCCCCAGCCTCACTTAAACGGGCGGCACACGGTGTTTGGGCGTGTGGTAAAAGGTATGGACGTGGTCAAAAATATTACCCAAGGAGACAAAATTATTTCCATTTCGCTCTAGCGCATGCTTACGCGCGTGTTAAGGCTTTTCAAAAAGTACTTCATTCCGCACAAGCATAATAACCACAAGCCCCACCTTTTGCGGTGGGAGGGGGCGCTTGCGGTGATAAGCATCGCGCTGTTAGCGGAAATTGCATTTCTATCCTACGCGTTTTTTATTTTGCCTGGGATAAATTTTCTCGCGGCAATCTTGCCAGGGGTAATTGTAGAAGAAACGAATGCTTCGCGCGCGGCATACACCCTCTCGCAGCTTTCGGTAAACGCCGCGCTTACGGAAGCGGCGGAGCGAAAGGCGGAAGACATGGCGGAAAAAGGTTATTTTGCGCACTTTGGGCCTGATGGGAAATCGCCGTGGGCCTGGATGCGGGAGGCAGCATATAGTTTTGAGTACGCGGGCGAAAATCTGGCGATAAATTTTGTGGATTCGAAAGATGTGGTGGAGGCGTGGATGAATTCGCTTTCCCACCGCGAGAATATTCTGAACGGCGAATTTACTGAAATCGGCATCGGTATGGCGCATGGAACATATCAGGGCAGCGATGCGGTGTTCGTGGTTGAGATGTTCGGGCGCCCCTTGCGGGCAGGCGTAGCTTTGATGGACGAGTCAAAAGACAAGCCTGCTGTGGCCGCGGCGAATACCGTGTCGAAGGCGGAGAAACCGGCGAGCAGCTCTTCTCCGGCGGCATCTTCGAGCTTTGTGGCGTTCAGGCAGAACTCCAATTTTTTCGCGAAGGCAGCCGCAAATCCCATCCAGGCAGCACACATATTTTATTTGGCGCTTATCACTGCGGTGAGCCTGGCCTTGTTGTTGACAATTTTCGTAAAAATCCGTCTCCAGCACCCGCGCCTTATTGTAAACGGCGTTACTATGCTGTTGATACTCTCTTCCATCATGCTTCTGAATCAATACATCGCTTTTGCCTCGGCACAGATTTTGTAGCAATATGGCTTTGACGGGGAGCCAGATTTCTGCTTGAATTTCTTTGTAAGTTCCAATTCAAAAAAGGGGGAGAAGTATTATGGTGGAGTCTGTCGTTCCGATGGAAGAAGTACTCGCGACGGTGGCGCATGGGCGAGAGGCGTGGAAGATTGAGGCCTTCACATTCGTTTCCGAGGCAAGGGCAATCGGCACCAGAGTTATTCGCGAGGAGGATTGCGTAGGCCATTTCAAAAATGGATTTCCTAAGGTTCTCCCTGGAGCTCTTACTCTGGAGATGCTCTGCCAAGTCGGTGTTTATACGGCCTTGAAAAAATTTCCGGGTCAGGTTGCGATACTCGGCAATTTCTCGGGGCGACCCCTTGCACCGATATTTCCCGGTGATGAGCTCCAAATGCGGGTAGAGTTACTTGAGTGGAAAGGGCGCAAAGGGAAGGCAAGAGGGGAGGCTTTTGTACGAGGACTTAAGGTCTTCGAGGCGGGATTAGAGTTCCGGGTTGTGCGCCCCGAAATTTTACAGCGACCCCACGCAAAGCCGCTTGAGGCGGCGGCATAAGCCGAGAGAACAACATCAGCCAAAAAGGCTCGGAAGTTTGTTCCGAGCCTTTACGTTTCCAAAAACTGCTTGTCCACACCTCATTGTTTGACAAAAAAATATCAGTTTGCTACACTCTAAACAATGGTTACTGGACGTAGCGCAAGGATGAATTGGCATCGGGCTTTCGAAAATCTTTCCTCGAAAGCCTAGTTTGGTTTTACTTCAATACGTTATCACGGTTCCACAGTCTCCCCTAGGTTTTCGAGGGGAGGTTTTTTTATCTTCCCTAGCCATGATCAAAGCGAAAGGGGGTGAGAAAATGTTTGATCCATTCGAACACATTTTCGGGTATCCCATCTGTTGACGGGTTGGTTTCTGAAATTCTTAATCTCAATAGAAAGGAGGTGATACGCATGTGTGGTGATCATGACATCAGCGGCGATTGGGATTAATCCCATCGCCTAACGGGAAGGTCAGAGATTTTCGAAATCTCTGACCTTCCGGACCTTATTAATTTTTGCTATATTGCTTAGAATCATGACGCCTAAGTTTCGATTGCTTACAAAACCGGAGCCGGCG
>CAYISH010000062.1:0-2717 GCA_964366035.1 uncultured Candidatus Saccharibacteria bacterium | reverse complement strand
CACCTAATTTCCAACTCCTTTCAGGATTTTCTCCACCATTTCTATTTCTTCCCGAATGCCGCCTATTAAATCATAATTTTTGGCTTCTCCGCAACTGATCCAGGCGTATTCGATATTTTCGTTGTCCTCCAGCTTTACCTCGCCTGATTTCCAGGGCGCGTAGAAAGAGAGCGTAACCACGGGAACGTTGTCGGGGCGGATGAATGTCATGTCCAAGAGATAGCTTACTTTTCCTACCTCAAGTCCTACTTCTTCTTGTACTTCTCGGCGCAAAGAATTTTCTAGCGCAAAATACCATACACCGGATTTATTGGCAGGAGTATTCGCATAGTCGTCTATTTCCAGCCCGCCGCCCGGCACGGTCCATTTGCCCGGCCAGGCTTTTTTGGTAAGTGCCCGCTTGGTGATAAGATATTTGCCGCCTTTATAAATAATGCAGGTGGAAACGACCCGGTGCATTTCGCGGTTTTGTATGTCCATCGGCTTTATTATATCACCCCCGCACCAAAACTTGGGTGTCCGACACCCAAGTTTTGGTGAGCTTATGGCTAACGGCTCTCTATTATTCCCGCTCAATCCTTACTTTCTTCTTTTTTTCTTCTTCGGCTTTTGGAAGCGTGATCGTCAGCACGCCGTCTTTGGCTTTTGCCGAAACCCTTTTAGATTAGATATAGAAGCGCTCTAACGGATTTTGGAGAGAAGCTCGAGTTTGAGCCGGATAACGCCTCCGAGCGCCAAGAGGAAAAAGACGAAACAGACAAACCATCCAATAAACGGCACCAGCTTGAAGACAGCCAAAAGAATGACGCCGCCTAGCACTTCCTTCCAGCCGACGGCGTATGTCCCTTTTTTCGCAATCGAGTTGCCGACAAGACTTCCCGCCAGGGGGCCTGCATAAAGTATGCTTACGATAATCCCTGCGACGTAGGCAAGAAAGAGGAGAATGCCGAGGGGAAGGCCTACGACGGTAAAAGAGAGAAGAATTGCCGCCAGAGGAGTAAGAACGAGGGCGGCGAATCCGTAGAGAAGCGTTTTTGCGGGTTCGTTCAGAGAACTGGCAGCAAGTTTATGCGTACCGGTTTTAAAGAAGTACGCGAGTGCGAGTCCGCCCACGATCCACATAAGGAGCTTCGCGATAAGCCACAGGCCCGCTGCTCCTTTGCGAAGCGCACCCGTGTCATGTGTTTTTTTGAATTCCACGCCACCGGCAATTTTTGCGCCTGGCTTTATGGTGGCTTCACGGGGAGAGGAGTACATAAGGCGGCCTCCGATGGCAGCGCTGTCTTCAATAGAAGCCTTTCTTGTCCAAAGAGAAACATTTCCGCCCACTTGGCCGCGCACCACTATCTCTCCTCCTGCCACAACCACATCTTTGTTTACGGCGCCGTCGATTGCCACGCGCCCGCCTGCCGCCAGAATGGCGCCTTTTACGGTAGCGCCCGGAACGATATGGATTTGCCCTCCGGCTACTACCACGTCGCCTTCAACGGTTCCCGGGATGCTTATTGTGCCGCCTACTGCGCGCACATCGTCTTTTACGCTACCCGTGAGCGTGAGTGTGCCGCCTGCGGCGAGGACGTCGCCTTCAACGGTTCCCAAAACAAGCACTGTTCCTCCTGCCACTACCAAATCGCCCGCGACATCGCCCGCGATGGTTACATTTCCGCCCGCTATGTACAAGTCATCGTTTACCGAGAGGTTTTTGGGTAGCGAAAATTCTTCTCCCGCTCCAAGCTCGGCTCCTAACCCAAGAAGCGGAGCAGAAAGGAGTGCCGCTCCCAAGAGGCCGAGAATGAGTTTTTTGGGAGTAGCTGTGTACATATATAAAATTATGCTAATAGATCTTCTTTAAAGATACAACAAGTTTATCACACTTGCGGTTTGCGCACGCTTAGGGTTATTGATATTCTAGGAATATAATTAAGTGGGAGGATACTTTATGATGCATATTCCCAAGGCATATACGGTCGAGAGCGTTACTTCCGGACACCCCGACAAAGTGTGCGACCAAGTATCCGACGCCATTCTCGACGCGTATCTTGCAGCAGACCCCAATTCCCGCGTAGCGGTAGAAACATTCGGTAGCCATGGCCTTTTTGTAATCGGGGGAGAGGTAACTTCGACAGCCTCGGTTGATTACGAAGCGATTGCCCGAAAGCTCTACCGTGATATCGGCTACGAGGATGAACTTCAGATAATTTCGCATGTTGCCGCTCAATCGCCCGACATTGCGATGGGAGTTGATATGGGAGGCGCGGGCGATCAAGGCATTATGTACGGATATGCTACCGACGAGACCCCGGAATTTTTACCCAAAGGGGTAGTGCTCGCCCACAAACTCACGCGCGGGCTTGAAGAGTTGCGGCGCACAGGCAAAACGCCGTGGTTAAAGCCCGATGGCAAAGCGCAAGTGACTATCGAAAACAATCGTGTGCGCACCGTGCTCGTAAGCGCCCAGCACGCGGAGGGTATTTCACAGGAAGATATAAAGAAGGAGCTGACGGAAAAATTAATCGCCCCTCTTCTGAAGGGTGAAGACAAAAATGCGGAGATTTTGGTAAACCCCACGGGCCGGTTCGTGCAAGGCGGGTTCGCTGCCGATTCCGGGCTTACCGGCCGAAAAATTATGGTAGACACCTACGGCGGCCTCCTTCCTCACGGACGAGGCCCGTATACACGCAAACATCCTACCAAGGTAGACCGCTCGCCAGCCTAAA
>CAYISH010000061.1:0-2783 GCA_964366035.1 uncultured Candidatus Saccharibacteria bacterium | reverse complement strand
TCTGAAAGCACTCTTCTCTTCCCAGAGAAATTCTACATCGAGACCAGGAAACTGCTCTTCCAGCTTCTCTTTTTGAGTCGGAATGGAAAGTGCTTGCCGCTCTTTGTCTTCGGATGATTTCCTTGCGTAGGCGAAGTATTTAATTTTGCTAATTTCTGGTTTCATCGGATTTCTTGTTTGGGTACTTTGGATTCTTCCGAAAGAAGTGAACTTGAAACTCTTGGTATTCGGAATCATTCTTTGGCTTGTCGTCATCAGCAAGTGACCCGGACCCGTTATTTTAGACACAAAGGTCGAAAAGAATTATCCTTTGTGTTATGACCAAAAAATACTATCGCGTCCCCCAGGACGTGAAGGCGGACATCCTCCGCCGCGTAAAGGAGGAAGGGGTTGCGGTGAAAGAGGCGGCCAAAGACGCCGGTATCTCCGAGGCGGCCATCTACGACTGGCTGGGAAAAGGAGCGAGCGGGGCTCCATCATGGAGCGAGTTCGTCCGCCTGCAGAAACAAAACAGGGAACTCTTCGAAGTGGTGGGCGAGCTCACCGTGAAGCTCTCGCAAGCCCAAAAAAAGAGTTGACGGAGAAGAGGAACAAGTCCGCGCTCGCAAAAGCCATGGGTGTCTCGCGAGCTTCGCTCTACTACTTTCCGAAACAGCCCGCCAAAGACTGGGCGCTCAAGGTCAGGATCGAGGAAGTTTTACGCGAGCATCCGTCATACGGCTCACGCCGGATAGCGGATGCCCTCTTGATGGACCGCAAGCGGGTGCGTAGGGTGATGCGATTCTTCGGCATAAAGCCCTACCGCAGGCACGGCAAGAAATACCACAGAAGCAAAACAAAACGGGCTTTTCCGAATCTTTTGCTTCAGATAATGCCCTCGTACCCCAACCATGCCTGGGCAGCCGATTTCACAGAGATTTCTTTTCACGGCAAGAAAGTATACGTATCGACAATACTCGATCTTTTTACGAGACGGCTCATTGGCCTCCACGTCGCAGTCAGGAAGGGAGCGGCGCTTACGGTGCAGACGCTCGCAAACGCTCTCTTCCACCATCCGAAACCGATCATCTTCCATTCGGACAACGGCAGGGAGTATGATGCCAAAGCATTCGTCGGCATCCTCGAAGAGTGCGGCATAACGATTTCAAGGAGCAGGGCCGGTTGTCCATGGGAGAATGGCTACCAGGAATCGTTCTACGACAAGTTCAAGATCGATTTCGGGGATCCGAATCGGTTCAAGACACTGGGCGAGCTTGTGGCAGGAATCTATCGCACAATGTGGGAGTACAACCACGAACGGATCCATTCTGCGCTCAAGATGCCGCCCGCCGTGTTTGCCGAGAAGATTGCAGCTTAACAATAAAAAACGGCGAAAAAATTCGTCGAAAACTCATAGAAACACTGTCTAAAGAAAAGGGTCCTTTACAGGTCTTGCCTAGAAGATTTTGGTCTTTAGTACGACATTTTGCATAATCTCGAACAGGTTTTTCTTTCGGTTGTTGAATCGGAACTCTGATTCTTTGAGATAGAGCGAGAACTTGTGTCTTGGGACGCCGTTATGTTTTCGCATCTTCCGCTTCACATATGACCAAAACGATTCGATCCCGTTGATATGATTATGATGTTGCACAAACTCTTTCGAGTGGTTGATGCGGTAGTGTTTGTATCCCGAGAGCACAAGTCCATCGTAGCTTTTCCACTTGTCAGTGTACACATTGGACTTTGATTTCGCTACCAAGCGAGCAATAATGGGCATAAGTGAGCGTCGCGAGGCATCAGGAATGATCTCGGTATATACCGCCCCATTGCGCTTCAGAATGCCTACTACGGGTATCTTTGTCTTCGTACTCCGGCCACGAGGGTCCCCACGATGGCGGGAGCCGAAATACGACTCGTCTATTTCTATGTTGCCGCGTAATTTTTTCATCTGAGCTTCTTGGTATGTCGCGATGTGCTCGCGAAAAATGGTATAGTGTCTATCGATCGTATTACGATTGAGGTGGAGTTGTTTCGATGTCTGCACCGCAGTCAATTCATCACAAAAACACCTCAGAAGCTTTTTTATTTCGTAACTGCTTAATTTGCTATATTTCATAAGTCCTCCCGAAGATTCTACCAAAATCTTCTAGGCAAGACCCCTATATAATTTGTTTGATAAGAATTGAGTGGTACGATTTGGGTTAGACCCGTCACGCATTCGGGCCAAAATCTCGTCTTTTGTGCGGTGAAGAGAGAAAGAAAGGGCGGCATTCTTCGCTAATGAAGGATACTTACGCATTTTTGGTCGGGTGGGCCTTTTTTCCTCTCCCCACGTATCGATGTATTCGTCCCGTTCTATATCCGAAAAAAGTTCAAAAATTGAACTGTTTATAAAATGTTGCCGCTCGTGTATTAGAACGTCTGGTCTCCAACTGCCCTTTATTAGGAGAACGTCTACTGACATGTCTGGAAATCTCATTGCGCTATGGAAAGTTCCGCCGCTCTTATCCCCCTGGTCTTTTATAAACTCCAGGTAATCTTCGTCCTTAAAACAGGCAATTGCAAAGTATCCCTCATGTCTTCTTGCCTCTACTATGCCTTGAGGGGTCTTACCGGTCCTCATCGTAAACAACCTTGATCCAAATTCTTGGGCGTTTGGCTTTCCCCCCTCTTCTTTAATTTTTTCTGAAAGCTCCCATTCAACTCTTTGGGCATTTACCTTTTCTCGAATGTAGTTTTCAATGGCATTGAGCACTGCGGCGTGTCTCATCAAATAGCCAGCATCTTTCAGTTGATCCAATATC
>CAYISH010000060.1:0-3012 GCA_964366035.1 uncultured Candidatus Saccharibacteria bacterium | reverse complement strand
TTCTTACCACGTTCTGCATAATCGCCGCGTCTACCTGCGCGAAGACCGCTCCGCGGAATGTACCGTCAATGCCACTAATTTTTGCTCCCAGATCAAAAAACACCTTTCCTCTTGATACGTATACCGGACTTATATAAGCCCCTTTCGTTTGCACCTCGAGAAATTCCTTCGTTTCTCCTCTGCTCCTAAGTTGAGCTGGAGTAACGACATCAATAACGTGGCTGCGGGAGATCTCCTTCCCGCTCTCGTCCGTAATCGCAAGCTCAACAAATTCGCCTCCCCGATAGAGAAATCGCTCAACGAGGAAGTCCCTTGGCGCCTGATCTTCAGAGAATTCCGGATACGCAAGCCCGATATTTTTGAGTACGGTAAACTGCGAAACAATAAACCCTTTAATCTCTTCAGAAGCGATCTGGGCAATTTGTCGGTTTTGGCTGACGACGGTTTCCCTCTGGGTATCTTGGAGTCGTACGATCATAATAGTCATTGCAGAAACAAAAGGAAACACGGCTAACCCTACCAGTACGATGATAAGCTTATTGCGCAGATTGAGTCTAAAAGGAAGTCTTCGCACGTTTTCTTTACCTCTCAATTATCATATCCGCGATAAGATAGACCGTTTCCGGAAGAGCGATGCCAATTTCATCGGCAGTTTTACTATTTACGACAAGCATATTTTCCTGGGGAAACTCAATGGGAATATCGGTCGGTTTCGTCCCTTTGATAATTTTGTCGGCGATCACAGAAGCCTGATGTCCAATCTGCTTGAGATCATACCCGTATGCAAAAAGGAATCCCGCCTCAGCTTGCGGAACAGTGAGGCCAATCGTGGGAATCTGAAGACGTTTTCCGGCATCTGCGATAATCCCGGTATTCTCCGGGTCGCTCGTAATAGGGCTCGGAATCGCAATGAATGCGTCAATCTCTCTGGGCTTGATGGTGTCAAGAACGCCCTTGAGCTTCTCGGTCGCTATGGGTCCCGGCACGGTCTCGAGCACGTACTCGACAAGAATGATTTCCTGCCGCGGCGCCTGTTCCCGCAGTTCCTCAAGCATAAAATCCCCCGCGGGAACAGAGGGAAGTGTAATGAATACTCCAAGCCTGGTCATTGAAGGCTTGAATTCTCTCGATATCTCCAGCCTTTTGGCGGTGAGTTCTGTTAAATCAACCGCAATGCCGGTGGCGTTATTCCCCGAGGATTTCAGATCTTCCGCGAGATTTGTTTTTACGGGATTGTCCGCATGCGCGTATACGATGGGGATATCGGTTCTTCCGGCTTGCACGGTTTCTTCCAGAATGCCCCGGGCGGCCACGGAAGTAACCGTGTAGATGAGGTCAACATCCCGCGTAATGACATCTCTCGCGATCTCACGTACTTTGTCCTTATCTCCCTCTGCCGTGTGATACACGTACACCACGTCTTTCTCTTCCACATACCCAAGCTGAGCCATTCCTTCTTTGAATCCATCAACCGCGGAATCCAAAAGAGGAAGATATTGAATAATGGCAATCACCTTAGGCTGAGAGGGCGGCAAAAGAGGCTTGGACGCGAACATTTTCCATCCGAGAAAGATAATTCCTCCGATCGCAAGAATCACTCCCGCGACTTTGAAAAAAGTAAATAGCCGCATGTGCATTACGTAAGTATACCATAACAACAGAAATTTTCACGGAACAAGAAAAAGGCACAAGCTCTATGCTGAACTTGTGCCGCTTGATCCCTTTCTTATCCACTGCCTCTTTAATCCCATCGCTCCGCAATCTCAAGCAAATCGGGAGGAATGATAATTCCCAATTGTTGAGCGTTTCTTGTGCTCACCGTGAGAACATTTTTTTGAGGCACCTCAATAGGAATATCAGCAGGGCGCGCGCCCTGGAAAATCTTATCAGCGAACACTGCCGCCTGTTCTCCCACTGCAAAGAAGTCGTGGGAATACACAAACAATCCTCCCAAAGCAAGCGTCTGGGGAGTGACAAACGTAACGGGAATTCCTAGGCGATTACCCAGTTCAGCGTCAATTTGCTGTGTTTCTCTTGAATCAATAACTCCTGGCGGATGGAACATCGCTTCCACATCTCCTGGATTAATGCTGTCGGCCACTCTTTGAACTTCGGCAGCGAATTCAGGGCCCGGCAGACTTCTAATCGGGTATTCCACAAGCGTAATACCAAATTGACGCGCATTCTCTCTTAGCGAGACCATCGTCAAGCCACGGGAGGGAGTCTTGTCATCCGGGACCACAAATACGCCAACTTTTGTAAGCTTAGGGTTAATACGCTTGAGAATCTCTAATTTTTTGGGCGTTAAGCCTGCAATATCCGCCGCCACCCCTGTAAGATTATTGCCGGACGATCGATAACTTTCGATTATCCCGCCTTCCACCGGATTGCTCGCGTGAGCGAAGACAATCGGAATATCCTGCCTTCCCGCGGCGATCGTTGCGTCCAGAGCGGGCTTTGCGCCTGGAAATGTCATGGCGTACATAAGGTCGACACCCTGATCGACAAAATTCCTTGCGAGCTCCGCAGCCTTTTTTGGATCGGCGTTGGCATTCTGGTATTCATACACGACATCTCTTCCTTCCATGTATCCCAGATCACTCATTGCTTTTTTAAATCCTTCGAACGAAGGGTCTACAACCGTCACCCACTGGAGGACACCAATCTTTTTGGGAGTTTGAGGGGGTGGCGTTGATGCAGAACGCTGCTGCAAGAGAATCCCAAGAAAAATCAAAGCGGCCAAAGCAAGGATGCCAAAACCCAAAATCATTGCTGGTCGAGACAATTTTGTTACTGGAGATTTCGTTCTTGGAACTTGTGTAAAAGTCATAGGATGGGTACACTGCTTATTTAAGATTATAGCATAATTCTCGGTGTCAAGCACCCCACACTATAGAAGCACGAGATTGCGCAACAAACATGCAACCGTGAGAGGCCCAACGCCGCCGGGAACAGGTGTCAAAAATCCTGCTTCTTTTGCAACGCTCTCAAAATCCACATCCCCTGTTGAGC
>CAYISH010000059.1:0-3050 GCA_964366035.1 uncultured Candidatus Saccharibacteria bacterium | reverse complement strand
CTCCCACGCCGTGCAGCCCGCCTGAAACTTTATACGCGCCCGATCCAAACTTTCCTCCCGCGTGGAGAACGGTTAATACGGTTTCCAAGGTGGATTTTTTCGTTTGAGGGTGTTTTTCTACGGGAATTCCTCGACCGTCATCAGTAACTTGAACCCTGTTATTTGGCAAAAGCGACACCTCAATATTTCTGGCATACCCTCCCATTGCTTCATCTATAGAGTTGTCCAGTGTTTCCCAGACTAAATGGTGCAAACCGTCCGGGCCGGTAGATCCAATAAACATTCCCGGCCTTTTGCGCACCGGCTCCAGCCCTTCCAAAACCTGGATATCTTTGGCGGTGTAGTCATTTATCTTTGTTGATTTTTCCATAGTGATTACTCTACGAATTTCGTAGGGTCATGTTCGCACTTCCCATTCGGGATTTTCTTGGACCGCTTTGATGATTTTCTCGTGAAGTGAATCTACTTCCTTATTGGTAAGCGTTCGATTGTCTGCCTGATAGATAATATGGAACGCAAGATTTTTCTTGCCCTCTGTGATTTGTTCTCCTTCGTATATATCGAAAAGGTCAATGTCGAACACAAGCTGCCCGCCCGCGTTTTCCATGATATTCATCACCTCTGCCACTCGGGTCTCCACAGGGACTACAATCGCGATATCTCTTACCACAGAAGGAAACTTTGAGGGCGCTTCATAGCTTCTTTCTTCCGTCCCTAGCGTAATAAGTTTTTCAATATCCAAATGCAAAGCGACAACCGGCTTTACGATTTTTAAGCTGGCGCAAACAGCGTCTGAAATTTCACCGAGAAAGCCTATTTCATTGCTTGCCCTGAGCGAAGTCGAAGGGCCCACTTTGAGCTCTGCGGATTTCCCTCTATTCCACAATACGGGCCTGCCCTTGTCCGGAGTTTGCTGGTACTCGTCGTACCACGCGCCGGTGATCCCTAGACTGTTCAAAAGAAAATCGCAGATCCCCTTCATTTCGTAAAAGCTCCCATCATGCACAAGAGCGCCGAGCATGTTGGTCTCCTCAAACTTTGGTTTGCCCTGGTGGAAAACTTTTCCGATCTCAAATACGCGAATGACCTTTTCGGTCTTTTGGTTATCTCGCGCATTTTTTAAAAGCCCTTCGATCAAGGAGTCCCGCAAATACGCGAAATCCTCGCTTACGGGGTTCTCGAGTTCAATGAGTTTGGTTTGATTCTCTTTTGAGTAGGCGAACTGCAAAAGGTCTTTTTCTCCCATGAAGGAATAGTTGTAGGTTTCCTTGAATCCAAGCCCCTTGAAGGTATCGCGAATTCTCTCTTGCCAAAGAAGCTCACTGTTCCTTTGCGGAGGGATTAGAGAAGCCACGGGAAACGATGATGGAATCCGTTCGTATCCATATATTCTTCCAATTTCTTCGACTAAGTCTTCCTAAATCGCAAGAAGATCGGAAGAGCAAAAGTCAAGGGTTTCCAAACCCTGTGGCTTTAGGTTAACCTTACAATCCAAACTTTCCAAGATTTGTTTTGCTTCTTTTTGAGGAATCGAGATGCCCAGCATCGATTCAAGAAACTGCATGCGGAGTGCAATGCGTTTGGGTTGAACCTTTTTCGGATAGATATCAAGAAGTTGCGTTATTTTTCTGCCTATTCCGAGTTCAGAAAGAAGCGTTGCGGCGCGCTCCAAAGCCAACATGGTGAGGTTGGGGTCGATTTCGTGAGAATAGAGGTCTGCCGCTTGGGTCGTATAGTTGAGTTGGGATTTTGCGCGGTAGATGGCTTCCGCGTTGAAGTTCGCGGCCTGCAACACGATATTTTTCGTATTCATGGAAATGGCGCTCATCTTGCCGCCTTTGATTCCCGCCAGGTCAATCAGGTGCTCGGCATCTTCAATAACGAGTACGCCTTTGGGGAGAGAGAGTGTTTTTCCGTCGAGAGTTTCCAGCTTTTCGTCCTTTTGCGCTGCGCGGATTGTCATTTCGCTTCCTTTGATTTGGTCGTAATCGAACGCGTGCAAAGGCTGGCCTAATTCGAGCATGATAAAATTCGTGAGGTCTACCACATTATTGATGGAGTTCATGCCCACTGTTTGGAGTCGAGCGGCAAGCCACTTTGGAGACTTCTTAAGCGTTATGCCTTCAATGACGAGAGCGGTGTAGCGCGGGACCAGTTCTGATGACTGGATGCGCACTTTGATTGGCTTGACTGTCCCCTTTTGTGTTTGGATTACCTTTGTTTTTGGGATTGTGAGTTTTAGTTTTGTGATTGCCGCGATTTCACGCGCCATGCCCACGTGGCTCAAGCAATCGTGCGCCCGATTCGGTAGTACATCTACATCGAGAATCCAATCTTTTTTACCCTGAGCTTGTCGAAGGGCCTCCACTTCAAATGCATGCATATTCAAAAGATCAGCCAGTTTATCTGGCTTGGGCAGTGTTCCTGTTACGTATTCTTGAATCCAGTTATAGGAATAGAGCATAGTTAAAATTGCGAGAGAAAGTGAAGATTGCCTGAATACAGCAATCGAATGTCGGGTATCTGGTATTTCATCATGGTTAAACGGTCTAACCCCATGCCGAAGGCGAATCCCTGCCAGTCTTGGGGAATATAGCCCACAGCGGAGAACACGTTGGGATGCACCATACCAGCCCCCATGATTTCTAACCAGTCAGATCTACCGAATCGCATGTCAACTTCAAATGAAGGCTCGGTAAAGGGAAAATAGCTAGGCCGCAAGCGTATGGATACAGGCTTTTCAAAGAATTGCCGGTAAAATTCCTCAATGATTGCCTTGAAATTTGCGACCGACACGTGCTTTCCTACCATTAAGCCTTCAAGCTGGTAAAAATTAATTTCGTGGCGGGCGTCGGTTGCTTCGTATCGAAAAATCCTGCCTGGTGCTACAATTCGCAGGGGAGGATTGTGTTTTTCCATATAGCGTATCTGTACCGGACTCGTATGCGTCCGTAACAGTAATTTTTCATTTTCTGGCTGTTTCAGCCAGAACGTGTCCCACATGTCTCGCGCAGGATGATTGGCGGGGATGTTTAAGGCGTCGAAATTAT
>CAYISH010000058.1:0-3067 GCA_964366035.1 uncultured Candidatus Saccharibacteria bacterium | reverse complement strand
ATGCTCCTGGCGGATCCCGTTTTGCGTCAAAGGTTAGTTACAAACGGACGGAAGCTTGTGGAAGAAAAATATCAGTGGTCGAACGTAGCGAGTCAGATGCGGGAGTTGTTTCTCTCATTGCTTCCAAAGTGAAAATACTTATCGCCACCGGAATTTATCCGCCCGACATCGGCGGGCCTGCCACATGGTCCAGCTATTTTGCGGAGGAATTTACGCGGCGCGGCAATGAGGTAACTGTTCTTACTTACAGCGACGCGCTTCCTGCCGGAAAAGACGCGTGGAAAGTCCATCGGGTGCTCCGAAGTTCTGGAAGCGGCATCCGGCACCTTCGCTATTTTATGAAAGTTCTCTCGCTCATGCGCCGGGCCGATATTACTATTCTCGGCGATACTATTTCCGCAGGAGTTCCGGTGTGGACTGCCTCCTTTATCGCGCGCCGTCCTTATGTTCTTAA
The DNA here is from genome assembly GCA_964366035.1 of uncultured Candidatus Saccharibacteria bacterium. Lineage (GTDB taxonomy): Bacteria > Patescibacteriota > Minisyncoccia > JACPKW01 > UBA11713 > CAYISH01. The sequence continues at coordinate 2,613 of CAYISH010000058.1, read as the reverse complement.
AATTGGCGGGGATTGGGTATGGGAACAATCTTTTCAGCGCTGGAGTGTAAAAGAATTCCTGGATGATTTTCTCGCAAAGCGCTACCCCGCGAAAATAGAATTTTTTCGCTGGTTGCAATTACAGGTAGCGCGCCGTGCGCGTGCGGTCCTTGTTCCGTCGCATTACCTAAAAAGTGTCGCGACAAGATGGGGAGTGCCGCCGGAAAATATTTTCGTTATTTATAACAACATAAACATGCCGCATGTTTTGCTTTCAAAAGAGGAGGCAAAAGATAAGTTGAACGTGCCAAAGGATGCATTGTTGCTCCTGGCGCTGGGGCGGAGCGTTGGGTGGAAGGGATTTCAAATGCTTCGGGACCTCGCCCCGGAGTTTCCCCAGGCAGTTTTCAAAATTGGAGAAATTCCGAGAGGCGAGCGCGACATGTGGTTTGCGGCAGCGGATATTTTTCTCCTTAACACCGCCTACGAAGGTTTTTCGCACCAGCTTTTGGAGGCAATGGCCTTGGGCCTGCCGATAATCGCGACGAATGCGGGCGGCAACGGAGAAATTTTAGAGGATGGTAAAAATGGGCTTGTCGCCGCGTATAACGATAAGAATGCGTGGCAAAGCGCAATAACGCGATTGCTTGGAAATCCCGAATTCCGCGCCCTTTTGAGCGAACATGCAGGCAAAACCGCTTCTCGGTTTCTTAACATGGATACGATAGGCGAAACGTCAAAGGTTTTGGAAGAAATTATATGAAAATAATGATGTTTTCTTCCGACCCGAAGGCGTTTGAAGCGGGTTCAAAAACAGCCGAGCGGATGGGGAAGTATCGCGAGGTACTAGAGAAGCTCGATATCATCCGGCTCGACCGCTCTCGCGGAAGATTACTGCGTTTTTGGCGCGCCTATCGCGAAGCAAAGCGGCTCTTGAAACGAGACCGCTACGATTTGATTACCGCCCAGGAAATAGAACACGCGTTTTTAGCATGGCGGCTTTCCAGGAAGTTCGGCGTGCCCTTTGAGATACAGATTCATACCGATATTTTTAGCCCCTACTTTGTTGGAAGCTCGGTTTCCAACAAGGTGAGGGTTTTGTCAGCGAGATTTTTGCTGCCCCGTGCTTCACATATTCGGGTTGTCTCGCAGAGGATTAAGAATTCCCTCCTTGGCCTTACACTCTACCGCCTGCCACCCATTTCCGTCTTGCCCATCTTTTCCGAAATTTCACTTACAAAAGGAGGAGGGAATATAAAAGCCAAATACCCCGATGCCAGCTTTGTTATATTAATGGTTTCTCGCCTCACGCACGAAAAAAATATTCCACTGGCCATCCGCGCTTTTCGAAAAGTGGCGGACGAGTTCCCAGGGGCGTTCTTGTTCATTGTAGGCGACGGCCCGGAACGGGAGCGGCTTGAAGAGGAGGCAATCCACGAAAAAATACAGCCCCGGGTACTTTTTCAGGGGTGGCATGAAAACCTCGCACCATATTATGCCGGTGCGGATGCGTATCTGCTCACTTCAAATTACGAAGGGTTTGGGCTCTCGGCCGTAGAGGCGCTCTCGGCGGGCGTTCCCGTGGTGATGACCGATGTCGGTGTCGCAGGCGAAATTGTGCGGCACGGGGAGAACGGCATCGTGGTGCCGGTAGGGGATGAAAAGGGGATTGCCGGGGCGCTTACAGGACTCATCGTAGATGTGGAATTAATGTCAAAATTGCGGAACGGGGCGCGAGAGACCCCAATGCCGTATAAATCGTTTGAAGAATATAGAGATAAGCTTGTTACCATATGGCAGAGAGCCGCGCAAAAGTAGTTTATATTCTTCCGCTCTACGACCGCAATACCGACACGCATCTGTATTATAATTACGAATTAATCCGAGCGCTTGGCGGCCGGATGGATTTGAAAGTAGTAGTAGAAAAAGCTCCTATGGGAGGCGCGGGACCTGCCGCCGAATGGGTCGATTTGGGCCACCCAGTTATAGCCCAAAAACAAACGCGCGGCCTGCGGAGATTTTTTGAGCTTGTTTCGATTTTGGGCAAACTTAAGCGCGAGGGATATAAAGATTTTTACGTGCACTATTCATATTATGGAGCGCTTGCGGGGTGGTGTGTAGGCGGCAGAGTGTTCTACTGGAACCGCGGCATGCCCTGGCTTTTCGAGCGCGGGTTTTTCGAGGAGCAGATGTTCCGATTTATTTTGAGGCGGACTATATTGGTGACAAGCCCCGAATCGCTTGCAAAAGAGTATGTAAAGCGTTACGGTGTCAAAAATTATAAAATCCTTTCCAACTGGATTGATGTAGATGCATTCTCTCCCAAGGATTCAAAAGAAGACGCGAAACGGGCTTTGAACCTTGACCACGCCAAAAAATATATCCTTTTTGTGCACCGCCTCTCCGAACGAAAAGGCGCAGATTTGATTGCAAAAACTGCGGCAAGGCTTGCGTCACTAGAAAATATAGAGTTTGTTGTTGCAGGAGATGGACCGTACCGTGAAAAACTGAAAGAAGAGGCGATGATCTCTACTGTTCCCGTCAAAATGCTCGGAAAAATTCCCAATGCGAAAATTCCAAATTATTTTAGAGCTGCCGATATATTTTTCATGCCGTCCCGCGAAGAAGGCTCCC
>CAYISH010000057.1:0-3088 GCA_964366035.1 uncultured Candidatus Saccharibacteria bacterium | reverse complement strand
AACCGGCTAAATCAAGGCCCGAAGAAGTTTTGTCTTTGAGTTCCATCCACTCATCCGCCGTAGAGTTCGCCGTTCCCATCCAGGCCACTTCGGAAATTTCTACATCGGCCGCATGCGCGGAGGGAAATAGGAAAAACGGCCACGTTAAAATAAGCGCGGCAAAAATTTTCTTACTCCATTGTAATGCCACCCTGCGGCTTTGTTGCTGTAGCTGCCTCATTCCTATGTTCGTTAGAAGATTCTCCCGCTTTTTTCTCTTCTTTCCGCAACGCAGGCGTTTCCTGCAAAAGCGCCCTTAACCCCTCCAGATCAGGATTCCGCTTGTACTCGCCTTCACGCGGTTTAGGCCGAAGCGCCTCAAGAGAAAGGTTCTTCTTCTCCTGGTCCCCCTGCCGCATGACAAGCGAACCGGAACGTGGCGAGGGCGGTCTGCCTGCCCTGAACGAAGCTGAAGGGCCTGCCCGAAACGGCGCTGCGGAGCCCCCCGAAGCAGGCCTTCGAACACTTTCTCCGCCTCCGCCAACTGGCGGAGGCGGACCGTCTCCTCGAAACCGCGGGTTACTCGGCAACTGATCGTCCCGCTCTCGTCTCTGCGAAACGAACTCGCCCCTTCGTTCAAAATTTTCGCTCCGGCGAGGAGATTCCTGGCGGGGAGAGCGCTCCCCACTTGCCTCCGATGGTTTAAATTCAATGCCAAGCGCCGCAAGAGTGTCATCGTACTTATCCGCCCGCGCCCCTCCGCCTATGGGCCGACGGGAAGGAACCCGGGGGATTTCCCCTGCTTCCACTTTTTTCAAACAATCGGCGCAGTAAATCGGCCGCACGTCGTCCGGCTTAAAGTTTACCGTGGTCTCCTTGCCGCAGCTCCAGCATTTGGTCTTGTATTTTTCCTTTGGTCCCTCGCTCTCTTCCGCTTCCTCAAAAAGCGCAGACGACCAACGCTCAATTTTTTCTTCAATTTCCTTGCGGGGCATGCCGTAATGCGCCCGCGACTCGCGTACAATTTTATCGCTGTTATCCTCTTCCTCTCCCCACCGCATCGGTGGCAGCGTAGCGGCGGAAAAGGGACGGGAGGTAATGCCGTTTACCATCAGCTTTAAATAAATATTCCAGTTCGGGAGGTTTACTAAATCTTGCGGCATAAATTCTGGGGTAAATTCCTGTTCCAATGCCTCGGCATCCGCAGCACCTACGCGAAAAATGAGCATTGTCCCCACGTTGCCGAAAATGGCATCGCGCACTTTGGTAGAAGTATCCGTGACAAGCTGCCCGATATATTGGTGGGCTACAATTAGATTTAATCTGTATTTGCGGGCTTCCGACAAAATGTTGGCGAACGAATCGGTCGCAAAGTTTTGAAACTCGTCGATGTAAAGATAATAGTCTTTCCGCGCATGCTCCAAAATACGCACACGTTCCATCGCGGCCAACTGCAGCTTAGTAATAATCATGGCGCCTAAAAGCTGCGAGTTGTCCTCGCCGATCCTCCCTTTCGCGACGTTCACCAAAAGAATTTTCCCCAAATTCATAATCTCCGCTACGTTGAGGGTGCTTTTAGGCTGACCAACAATGTTGCGAATAAAAGGAGTGTTCAAGAACTGCCCCACTTTGTTTTGAATCGGCACAATCGCCTCGCTCCGGAATTGATCCCGCCACGATTCGTACTCATGTATCCAAAACGAGCGCACCACCGGATCTTTGATATTTTTTACTATCCGCTCGCGGTAGTTTTTATCCACCAAAATACGTGGAATACCCAAAAGCGTAGTGCCCGGCGTATCCAAGAGAGCCAATACGCAGTTTTGCAAAATATATTCCATACGCGCCGACCATACGTTCGCCCAAATTTTGGTGAAGATCGCCATAAGGTCCGAGACCACCAAGTGTTTATAGTTCGGGTCAGAAACTTCAAGAATGTTAAAACCGAGGGGATAGTCGGAGTCCACCGGGTTGAAGTACACCACGTCGTTAATGCGCCGGGCGGGGATTTTGCGTAAGATATCTTCCACATTTTCTCCGTGCGGGTCAATTATGCACACGCCCTGGTCGTTGTTAATATCTTGAAGAATCATGTTTTTCATCAGTTCCGATTTTCCGGTGCCGGTCTTGCCGCAAATGTAAAAATGCTGGCGGCGGTCTTTCTGCTTAATGCCAAAAACCTTATCGCTTCCTCGAAAGTTCGTTTTTGCAAAATATATTACTTTATCCTCTACTATCTCCGGCATTGCTCCTTATTATAGCATTTCAGGCAACTTCGCCTTGATAGCACTGATCGCAATACACAATATCGGGACGTTCGGGCGCATACGCGGTCTTGAAGGTATTAGGGCAGCGCGCCGTGAGCGCATGCGAGGGATGCGTAGCCGCATTGCCATATGCGCTGCTCTCCGACTTCTCCCCCGCGCATTGGCACTGGCGATCGTAGAGATGAATAGTATTGCGCTGGGCAATGCGCTGAAAATGGCGGCAATTGGGGCAAAGGCGCATAAGAGCCTGAATTCCACTCACTCATTTTTGCCGCATATTCCTCTTTTGAATACGGCTCGTTAAAAATATAGTAGCTTTTGTTGCGGAGGTTGACGCATCCGAAACAATCATTGCACCCGCGAAGGTTTTTGGAAAAATAAATATCATACGAGTCTTCGATTTGGGAAGAAAAGAACACCCAGGAAGAATTGCCGATCCAAAACGCCTCGTAGCAAATCTCGCTTTTTGCCACATGAGAACTGTCAAAGGCCATTTTGGAATGGCTCACCGCGTTTGAATACGCCGAGTCTTCGCTGTAGCCGCTGTTAAACACCAAATAACAATTTTTAAGATCGGTGAAATTATTTGAGTAATCGCTGTTTATGCCTCGTTTGGTTTCCATGCTGTATTGCTTTTAGGGTAGCATAAACCCCCCCTTTGCCCTGGCAAAGGGGGGGTTATCAGAGAGCCTTTCTATCTGAACAAGTCGCTTATCACATCCGCCAAATTGCCGACCGACGTGATAACCTGCGCCATAAAGTGCGCCGTATACTGTGGCCGCACCATGCAGTATGATCCGTTCCAACTGTGATTGAGAGGGCATTTCCGGCTGAGGAAAGAA
>CAYISH010000056.1:0-3242 GCA_964366035.1 uncultured Candidatus Saccharibacteria bacterium | reverse complement strand
TACGAGATGTAGCCGTGACTGGAGTTCAGACGTGTGCTCTTCCGATCTTCTATCAAAATTCCAAAATCGCGCCAGCGCTGGCGCGATTTTGGAATTTTGCTTATGTGTAAGCAAATGTGCAGTATTCTTGAATTAGTTCGAACGTATTTTTCTTTGGCGGCCCTTCTAAATAGTTAGGGCGCAGGAGGAAGTAAACTGTAATTGCCCTTTGCAAGAACTTTTCCTCCCTTCGCATCTAAAACAATGTATTGGCCGACTTCAAAAAAGTTTGTTGACGCGCCAGTTATTCCTACTTCGATGAATTCGATGACCGACTGTCCATTGGGAAGTTGTGTAAGCGATTGCGGAAAGAATTCGGGATATTTAGATTTTAACCGACCAACTGTAGTTACGACTATTTTACCTCCGCGTGAAGACCCCATGCCGCTTTCTTTCAAAATTCGTCCCAGTGCTTGGCTGTCTATGTTCCAATCATTGATAGGTAGATGTTTCTCGCGTGGCTCGGATTCTCCGGTCGGTTGGCCACAACCAAATTCTGGAGGAGGTGGAGCTCCACCGGAACAAATTCGCACAATGAAATTTTCACTGCTCGTCGCATAATTTCGTTTAGCTTGATTTTCAAACCATTCATCTACTCGTATGTATTTAACATCAGTGTTTGGTAGAACAAAAGAACTAAAGACATGTTGGATGAGGATATTGCCAGCGTTAATTTCTTCTGGACTAATTGAGGTCTCAACTTCGAAAAGTTTTACACCAGTGGCAATTATCTCCGCATCCCTAATGTGGAGGTCAGTAATAGTAAGTAATGAACTACGCAAATCTACCTTTTTAGCAGGAGTAGGCGTGGGGCTCGGAGGTGGCATGGGTGTTGGAGTTGAGGTGAATTCCGGAGATTTTTTTACCATAATTAAATATCCCACGGCACCAACAAGAGCAACAATGAGTAAAAATACGACAATATTTATAAATCCTTTTTGGTTCATATGATTAAAAAATTTTTCTTCCCCCAAAATTAAAATATGGTTCCCTCCAGAGGCGGGCAGGCGAGCTGATGTTTTTCTATGGGTTCTTTTGCGGTTTTGAGCGGTGCGGCTCCGCGATTATTTTAGCATTATTTCCTTTCTGGTGCCGAGGGGCAGAATCGAACTGCCGACGCCTTGCTCTTCAGGCAAGCGCTCTACCACTGAGCTACCTCGGCCCTACTACGCTCCGGTTTACACCGGAGCTTCGAATGGTAAACATCTGCTTTCAAACAACATTTCAAGAATATCGGAATTACATGATGGTTGCAATGCCCGCCATGTTTCGCATAAAGTTATCTCAAAAGGAGGCAAGAGAAGATGTTTTTGTTCTTTTGGGTGATCGTGTGCGCAGTGGTCGTCATGTTTGTGATTATGAGGGGCCAGCCCCCCAAAAAGAAATAACCCCGCGCGAGTGCGGGGTTCTCTTTTTCATCTTCTTACTTATTCCGTCTTCACCCGGAGCCGTTGAATGCGCGCTTTGTCGAGTTTGGGAAGCCGAATCGTTAAAAGCCCGTTTTTGAATGTTGCCTGCGCTTCATCGGCGTCTACTTCTTGGGGGAGCAGGAGAGAGCGCGAGAATGAGCCCCAGTAGAGCTCTTTGTAGAAAAAATCTTTGTCGGATACCTCGTGGGCTCGTTGGCGCTTGCCTTTAATAGTTACCATTTCCTGGGTAATCGATACGTCGAGTTCATCGGGCCGTACGCCCGCCACAGTGGTTTGGATTACGATATCGTCGGGAGTTTGGTACACGTCGACGGTAAGCTCGCCTTCCTCATCCGCTTTCAGCCAGCCGCTTTTCGCCTTGGCAAGTTCCGTTTCGGGCTCTTCGTCGCGAAGTTCCCGTACCGCGTTTTCCGCAGACCAATCGGTAGAGTCGACTTTTACCGATCCCGTCAACTTTTCGAAAAATGATCTTCCGTCTTTCATATTTTTTATGCGCGAAGCCTTTTTATTTTTTCAAAAACAAGAATAAGCATGATTACGAGCGTCCATACGACAGAAAAAACTGTGAAAATCTCGCCCGTGCTCGATGAATATATTATAAGAGCGTTAAAAGCTCCGTGCAATACAGTGGCGAGGATAAGTCCGCCCACAATGTTGCGATGTTGGTGCTTATGGTGGAAAAACGAGAGAGCAACGGATGTTCCTACAATCCCCGAACTTACCGTATGAAGAAGCGTGGCGCCAAAAAAGCGCATATTGGCGGTAATGGCGCTCTCAAGGATATCTGTGCTCAAGGTAGCGTTGGCCAAGAAGAGGATATTTTCCAGGACTGAAAAGCCAAGTGCTACAGTGATGAGGTAAATAAGCGCGTCGACGGGCTCGTTGTACACGCTTCGCTTTAAATCTACCTCCCAGGCCACCCAAAATTTCGAAACTTCTTCAATAAACGCCCAGCCCCCCAAAAGAAAGACGCTTGTCAACATGCCTTCCGCAACAAAACCTGCGCGAATGGAGGCGCGGTAGAAAACAAATTCGAGCAAAAACGCTAAGGGCACGATGCACATACCTGCCACAAAGCTTTGCAGGAGCTTCCGTTTGGGTTCGGGGTGCGGGTCTTCGTGGAGCCAGAACCACAGCCACAAAATGGGCGGCAAAAAGCCCGTTACAAATACGAGGGTGAGATCGTAGCCGCTTATTCCACTGGCCATGGCTCTACAATAAGCAGGTTATCGGAGCGCTTGGGGAGGTTCTGCCAAATTTCTTCAGTAATAAACGGCATGAAAGGATGCAAGAGCTTAAGAGACGTTGAAAGAATTTCGAGAAGCGTAAAGGCGGCGGAGCGGCGGTCTTCTTCGTGTTCGGCGCCTTCCGCTTTGAGGCGGGACTTGGCCTCTTCAATAATTTTATCCGCAAACGTGTGCCAAAAGTAGTGGTAAAGTTTTTCGGCGGCAAGGTAGAGCCGGAAGTTTTCCATGTCTTCGGTGATTTCTTTCGCGAGTGCGCGGAGTTCTTGAAGATTTTTTCGGTCTTGCTCTGCCAAACGTTGCGGCCATTCGAGCGTACCAGTATCTTTGACGTTCGCAATCACGAATCGAGCAACGTTCCAGATTTTGTTCGCAAAATGTTTGTAACCTTTTATCTTTTGCTCGGAGAGGGCCAAGTCGTTCCCCGGCGCGTTACCTACCAAAAGCGCCATCCGAAGCGCATCGGTGCCGTAGGTTTCGGTAACATCAAGGGGGTCAATCACGTTGCCTTTCGATTTCGACATCTTCT
>CAYISH010000055.1:0-3484 GCA_964366035.1 uncultured Candidatus Saccharibacteria bacterium | reverse complement strand
AGAGACGCGGAACAACAACTTCAAGCAACCTACCCGCAGGAGTAACGGCGCTATTCTTCTCGTTTCTCTCTTCACCCTCATCCTTGCAGGAGCGTTTTTTGCACTCTCCTCTCCCACATTTGCAGCCCTTGTCCCCTGCTCCGGCATTGACTGCAATGTGTGCCACCTTTACGAAGGGACAAGGCGCATTATGAACTTCCTTCTCTTTGTGGCCGTACTCCCCCTGTTGGTAGTCTCTCTTCTGGCAGCGGGTATTTTGTTTTTGGTAAGCGGGGGGGCGGAAAAACGAAGAACCCAGGCCAAAGACATACTGTGGTATGCAATCATAGGGACATTGATAGCCTTCGGGGCCTGGGTAATCATCAACACCATATTAGATACTGTGGGATTCAAAATCCCATTCGGCCCTTCGGATTGGACCGAAACCCATATCTGCCAGGAATTTGACAAACTCCGCACCATCGGTGTGCCTCCCACAGGCGGAGGCCCGCCTCCTCCAGGTGGTCCACCACCCCCAGGAGGACCACCGCCCCCGCTACCACCAGGAACATTGCGCGATGCGGAGGCAAGAAAGCTTTTAACAGACGCAGGGATCCCCATACACAGCACAGGGATGTGCAGTGACCCCAACAACCCTCGCTGCACCAGCCTGGAAGGGATACCTAAAAGTGCCGTGGATGAAATAATACGCATCAATAACGAGATGAAAGCGCTCGCAGGAACTTCGGACCTTGCAGTTAACGGAGCAGCCGAGAAGCGAGGTACTCACGGTCCGGGAAAGAGTATCTTAGATATTGATGACACCGGAGGGACCAATATCTGGATCTTCGGGCGCATCGGCACAACCAACCCAGCTCAAAACACTTGGTTTCCAGATAGAGCCAATAACAACAGGTACTACTTCTTTGAGGGGAATCATTGGCACGTCTGTCTTAACACTCTCGACTGCCCCCAAGCGGTAGGGCAGGACTAGCTTCTGGCTTGTGGATAAAAATTTGCGCTTATGTGGTACAATATAAGAAAGTCAATTTTTATTAAAAAAGGTCTCAAAAAAACTAACGTTATATAACATTAACAACATTAACAGTATGAGAAAAATAGAAAAACTTCTGCCGTATCTGGCGGTAGCCATTGCTCCGGCCATCGCGGCGGCGGCAACAATCGGTACCATATTGACTAAGATTAGTGAACTCTTTGGCACCCTCATTCCTATCCTCTTTACCCTGGCCACCATCGTCTTCATCTGGGGCGTAATCGTATACATTACGGCAGGCTCGAGCGAGGAAAAGAAGAGTTACGGCAAATACCTCATTATGTACGGCCTTATCGCTCTCTTTGCGATTGTCGCCGTCTGGGGATTAGTGCTCGTTTTGACAGGTACTTTTGGAGTGGGCGGGCAAGACATTCCTACAAGGCCAGGCAGTATTTAGCCTTTAGATTTTTCTGCGCATGATAGCCTACGCCAAAACTGCTGAAGAAATTATCGGCGTAGTGGTTATGGATGTTCTCGAACCTTTCGTAGCAGCTTTATTCGCTGTTGCTTTGATAATGTTCCTGTGGGGGGTTGTTGAGTTTCTGGCGGCCTCTGACAACGAAACCGCGCGTGAGACCGGGAAACGGCATATGCTGTGGGGAATTATCGGTCTCGTCATTATGGTCGGCGTAAATGGAATTTTATGGATTCTCATTACATTCGTAGCAAATATACCGTGATACAAAAAGCAGGGACGGCGTTTCTTGTCTTATCCGTTTTCCTTCCCACTGCGTTTGCGCAGGCTCAATCCTTCCAAGGGGTAGCGATAGCGATCATAAATATCTTGGAAGTTTTTGTTGTTCGTATTCTCTTTCTGCTTGCCACAGTGGTGTTCATATGGGGAGTAATTATCTACATCACCGCTGGCGGATCGGAAGACAAAGTAAAGAAAGGGAGAGGATACATTGTATGGGGACTCGTTGGACTCACCGTAATGGTAGCAATATGGGGAATTGTGCAGGTAGTTACTAATACGTTTTTCCCTGGAGGCATACCACCCGCGCCCAGACTGCCCGACATACCGGGAGCATAGACTTTGAACTCCGAGAGCACACAAAATTCAAGACCCCCATCGAGTGCCGAGGGTCTTGAATTTTGTGCGGTCAGGGGTAGTCGAAACCCCATCTCGTCCTTGGCAAGGACGCATAATAGCCGTTATACGATGACCGCAGAATTTACTTTTCAAGCTTCTCGAGCAAACTCATGTGGGCAGGGAGAGACTTGAACTCTCATGGGTTTCCCCAACGGCTCCTAAGGCCGTCGCGTCTGCCAGTTCCGCCACCTGCCCATCGCGTCTGCCTCCGGCAGCTAAATCCGCTGTCCCGCTTTACCATCCTCTGGAGGGTTTACTCGCCTTCGCCCGCCGTAGCGGGCTTCGGCTGGCATCTGCCCATAGTACTAAAAATTTTTAAAAAAGTTAACTCCCGCACCCCTATTTATGGTATGATGAGGGGATATGATTAAAGCAGGAATTGGGATGAGCCAGAAAATTACAAACCACCGGGAGGCGGGCATTGAAGCGGCATTGAAAGCTATTGAGAATTTGCAAGGGCTTGAGCCAAAAATTATTTTTATTTTTGCCTCCATTGCCTATGACCAAAACGAGGTCCTCCGTAGCGCCAAAAGCGTTGCGGGTAGCGCTCGCATAGTGGGAGGATCGGCGGCGGGAGAAATTACTTCTTTCTCCACTATTTTTGACGGCGTTGCCGCGATGGCGATTGCCTCCGATCAGATTGAATTTACCGCCGGGTACAGCGAGGGGGTTTCCAAAGACAGTTTCCGGGCGGGAGAAGATGTGGCGAAGAATGTTATACACAGCGCGAAAAATCCTCCCCAACTTTTTATTTCTCTACCTGATGGAATGACCGGAAACGGAGCCGTTATTGTAGAAGGAGTTCAGTCCGTTCTCGGAAAAAATTTTCCCATCATTGGCGGGTCTTTGGGGGACGACTATCGTTTTAAGCAGACCTGGGAATATATTGATGATCGCGTGTTGACGGATGCGATTGTCGGGGTGGGGATTTCAGGAAATTTTTCTTTCGGATTTGGCTTAAAACACGGTTGGGAGCCGGTGGGGCTTGCGATGAAAGTTACGAAAGCGTCGGGAACATTGCTTCAGGAAGTTGATGGCAAACCGGCCCTGACTATCTACCAGGAGTATTTCGGGAAAGAAGCAGCAGAGTTAATTAAAGAGCCGCTGGCGCGAATGGCATATACCTATCCTATTGGGATGAAGGTTGAGGAAAGCGATGAATTTTTAATACGCGACCCTGTGATCGCGAATGAAAAGGGAGAAATCACCATGGCGGCAAGCATTCCCGAAGGAGAGACAATCTATTTGATGATTGGCGACAGGGAAAAGGCGATTCAGGCCGCGAAAGACGCCGCGACGAACGCGCGGGGTCAGCTTGAGGGGAAAGAACCCAAGTTTGTTATTATGTTTAATTGTAT
>CAYISH010000054.1:0-3848 GCA_964366035.1 uncultured Candidatus Saccharibacteria bacterium | reverse complement strand
TGATTGCCGCGGCAACCGACTTCAAGTCTTTGTTGATGAGGGTGATATCTGCGGCCTCAATGGCAACATCGGTCCCGCTGCCCATCGCAATTCCCACATCGGCGGCCGCGAGCGCGGGCGCGTCGTTAATGCCATCACCGACCATTGCCACCACCCTACCTTCTGCCTGAATCTTTCTCACCTCGGCTTCTTTTTGCTCGGGCAATATTTCGGCAAGAACTCTCATAATGCCTAAACTGCGAGCTATGGCGTTTGCAGTTCTCTGATTGTCCCCGGTGATCATGGCGACTTCGATGCCGAGTTTTCGCAAAGCCGCAAGACCTTCTAGCGCACTTTCTTTAATGATATCGGCGACCGCAATAAGTCCGATCAATTTGCCGTCTGAACCAATCATCATGACCGTTTTACCGGCATTCTCCATTTTGCTAATTTCATTTGCGGCGCCACTTACATTAATCCCTTCTTTATCCATTAATCGCTTATTGCCGAATACAACTCTTTTGCCATCAACCATCCCTTCTACCCCATGACCCGGAATGGCGTAAAATTTTTCAACTTTGGATAAAGTAAGTTGCTTGGCTTCGGCATCTTTTACAATTGCTTCTGCCAGCGAATGTTCAGAACCTTTTTCTATTGATCCTGCCAGTTTTAATAAGTCATCTTTACTTATTGAGTCAATAGGAACAATATCGGTAACTTCCGGTTTGCCTTTTGTAAGCGTACCGGTCTTATCAAATATGATCGTTTTAATTTTGTGTGCGGTTTCAAGACTAACGGCGTCTTTAATAAGAATACCTTGCTCCGCTCCTTTGCCGGTTCCGACCATAATTGCCGTCGGAGTGGCCAAACCCATGGCGCACGGACAGGCGATGATAAGAACGGCAACGGTGTTAAGAAGCGCGAATGTCAGAGCCGGAGTGGGTCCAAAGTCGTACCAAACTACGAATGTCGCAATAGCCAGCATTATGACAATGGGAACAAAATACGATGATACTAAATCTGCCAATCGTTGAATAGGCGCTTTACTACCTTGCGCCTCTTGCACCAATTTAATGATTTGAGCAAGCATAGTTTCTTGTCCCACTTTTGTAGCTCGAAAAGTGAAACTGCCGGTCTTGTTCATCGTTGCCCCTACTGCCACATCGTCTTTTGTTTTGTCAGTGGGCATGCTTTCACCAGTGACCATTGATTCGTCAATACTGGATTCGCCTTCGACGATGATCCCATCAACTGGGATTTTTTCACCAGGACGAACACGAATAATATCGCCAATTTCTACCTCGTTGATGGGGAGGTCGATCTCCTTACCATCACGAATTACTCTGGCTGTTTTCGCTTGAAGACCGATGAGTTTCTTGATGGCTTCTGAAGTTCCGGCTTTTGCCTTTGCTTCAAAATAACGGCCGAGCAAAATCAGACCAATAATGATAGCAGCCACATCAAAGTACGGAAATGGCTCAATGCCAACACTCTCAACAACGCGCGGCAACACAGCCACAAAAACGGAATAGCCGTAGGCAACCGTAGTGCCGATTGCCACAAGCGTATCCATGTTTGCGGTGCGATGTTTGAGGGCTAAAATGGTTGCTCTATAAAAACTCCATCCGGCCCAAAATTGCACAGGAGTTGCCAACAATAATTGCACCAAAAAATTCTGTAAAATTTTCGGGGCCGTATTCATAAGGCCGGGAAAACTACCCCAGAGAATCAAAACACCAAGGACAAGGCTGACAATAACCCTGGACCGCAAGTCCTTGAGCTCTTTTTGTTTCTCTTTTTGCTCTTCATCCTCGGACTTTAGCTCCTCATTGACCATTGCCTGGTACCCTATGTTGGATACTGCAGATGCCAAGTGCTGATCAGTTACTTTTTGAGGATCATATGTGACCGTTGCTTTTGTGGTGGCCAAGTTAACATTTGCTTCTGAAACCCCGTCTACTTTTTTGAGTGCTTGTTCCAAAAGGTTCACGCAACTTGCACAATGCATCCCTTTGATTGAAAAAGTTTTTTTGACTTCAGACATAGAAAGTTTTTATGGCTGTTTTTCCTTCTTTCCTCCTAAAAACATACTGATAACTGAAATGATAATGAACCAAAACTTTGACTGGAGTAATTCGTAGGAAGGTTTTCATCTTGGTTATTTAACGATTATTTTGCCGTGATACATGTTCATGCCACAGGCATAACCAAATTCACCGCTTTGTTGCGGGGTAAGTTCGACCGTAACTTTTTGATTCAACGGCAAATGCTTGCGAATTTTGAAATCACTCAAAACCACTTCTTCCAAGCAACTTGAAGGATCTTTGCGTATGAAATTAATTTTTGTGGTCTTTCCTTTAGGAATAGATATCACCTCCGGTGAGTATCCACCTTCAACGGTAATATCAACCGACCCGGTGACGGCTACCTCTCTTTCTTTTTTCATAAGGAAAAACCAGTAGGTAAGAGCAATTCCCACAAGACCGGCTATTGTGACAATGATTTTATCGGGAGTCATGGTCTTCCGTTTTATGGGGATCGGGATTGTTAACTCGATGATCAAATTTTCTGCTGTTGCCGTTCATAATTTTAACGTTATAGCGTATAAAGCGGATTATAACGGCAAATGCAAATCCGCTCCTGGGGGCAACTATTGCAAGGGTTTATGTACACCTTGGGATATAGCATTTTCCAAGTACCACTTCCTGATGTACCTTAAAGAGGTGGAGTTGAGTAAAAAAAGCGTTCTTGTCCTTCTGGTGTCGGCGGTAGCTGCAACTGCGGCGGTTACTTACAGGCTTGCCACTGTAGAGTTTCCGAAGCGCCTGCCGTCTTGGGAATTTTTATCTGCCAGGTATGAATGCAAGTCTGACGCTGACTGCCCTAGTGATAAATATATCTGCGAGGCGATAGAGGGCTACGGCACAGTTTCTCCAGGCGACGAGCTGTCGTCTTATCAAATCACCAGAGGAGAGTGCAAGCTTAAGGAGGGCAACCGTTGTAGAAGCAATTCGCAGTGCGCTGCAGGATTTTTGTGCCAGGCTGGAACGTGCATAAGCCCTATCGGCCGCGATTGCAGCGGGCCAAGCGACATGAGCTGCCCTGCGGATTACGAATGCGTACAAAAATGCGGGCCGCCGGTGTTTCGAGGAGACGAGCCTCACCCTGGATATTACTGTCAGCTAAAAGGGTATCAGCAAATTTGTCCTATTTGCCTCGCTTCCAATACCAGAATTTCTACTCCTGAAGGAGGAGTAAACGTAAAAGACATTCAGGTAGGGATGAAAATATGGTCTTTGGATGAGAAAGGAGAAAAAACAGAAAGTACGGTAATTCGAGTAACGAAAACGCCTGTACCAAGCACGCACAAGGTAATGCATTTAACGCTTTCGGATGAAAGAGAGGTGTGGGTTTCGCCCAACCACCCTGCAGCAAATGGGAAATTGGTTGGCGACTTAAAAGCGGGGGGAACCTATGATGGGGCGGGGATTACATCGGCTAAACTCGTGCCATATTGGGACAACGCTACGTACGATATTCTGCCTGGTACGAAAAGCGGACTTTACTGGGCAAACGGAATTTTGCTTAGGAGTACACTTTCGCCGTAGACGAAGATAATTAAAGAGAAAAGCTCGGGAAGCTTTTCTCTCACTCGCTCTTCATCCCCTCGCTACCACCAATCCCACAACTTCTTTCGCTCCCGCTTCTTTGAGAACCCGCGCGGCTTCCGAAAGTGTGGCGCCGGTTGTGGATATGTCGTCTACGAGGAGTATGGTTTTTCCGCTAATATCTGCCCCATTTTTTATTCCAAACGATCCCGCTACGTTTAGCACGCGCTCTTTGCGTTTCAGCTCTACCTGCGTTTTGGT
>CAYISH010000053.1:1555-3877 GCA_964366035.1 uncultured Candidatus Saccharibacteria bacterium | reverse complement strand
ATTTTCATGTCTCCTTCTTGAGTTCATCTATCCGCCTATGGATGAGCGCCATGCTCTCCCCAAGTGATTTTATCGAGTCTCGATATTGCGGCTCGAGTAAAAAGTGCGTCCCTAATTTGGTCTTTAAGATATCCGTAATCTCCTTATTCACTCTAACGATAGCTTGAAGGCGCGGCAACTCCTTCGATCCTATTTTTCCCGATTCGATCTCCTCTTTTACTTGAAAAGTAAGGTCGAAGTATTCTCCTATGCCCACCCTTTGTAATTCTTCCCCACTTTCCTCCTCTATCATATTTTTAAACTTTTCTAACTGCGTAAGTAACTGCGTAAGGATGGCTTCTGCTCCTCCCTCCTTAATGGCGCTCTTTTCTTCTTGTGGAGCAGGTTTCTTTTCTAACTGCTCCGGCAGGGCGTGGTAAGTGAACCCAACGCCGCTTTTATCATCCTTTTTCTTTCGCGGATGGCCCTCACGGTTCCGCTTTTCCGCCTCCTTGACTAATGCGTCAAGCGCTTTCTCATTGTCCGGGTCTTTTTGCAAAATCTCGGCAATCGCCGGATCTTCGATAGGATCAGTGACCCCGTCAGAGAAGATATACACCCTGTCACCATCCTCAAGCGTGTTTATGTAAATACGCGCTCTCATCTCCGGAAGTCTATTACGCTCTCTTAATTTCTCGCTTATCCCTAAAGATTTTGCCACCTGATTTCTCATTTGATATATCTCTGCAAGAGGCCCGGCGAGTTCTGCGGGGTTTACTATATTACTCAGCCCTTTCTGAATCTCCCATTCATCTGCCTCTTTTTCCGGGCGGTAACTTCGAAATATCCCGTCATCCAAAGTGATCCGCTCGAGAATCCCGTTCTTATGGTAGATATATGCGGGTGAATCGCCGATAGCCGCAGTTATGGCTTCATTCCCCTTTATGATTACGATGGTAGCGGTGGTCATGCTTTCCCCCGCTCCCGCATAGCGCGGATCGGTTTCTGCTTTCTTGGCATCATCAGCATTCTTTTTTAATAATTCTTGATGCGCGTCGAAGAGCAGCGCTTCTAAAAATGACCCTATCTCTGAAGAACTCATAGGCGTAGAGTCAAATTCCTCTCCAAGACGCTTAGCCACATAATTCATGGCTAAATCCGCAGCTTGTTCTCCTCCGATGTGCCCTCCAGCCCCGTCAAAAATAGCAAACGCGCCTATTTCGGGAATACGTAGCACTCGATCCTCATTATGTTCTCGGTGGGACTCGCTCGCCTCGTGTACTTCAGCGATGCTAAACCGTTCCCTCCACTCCGCTCTGCGCTCGGGTGGAACTTCAAGGCTTTCCGTCACATCATCCTCTTTGGAAAGTATAAATCCTCTTTTCCCCTCTATCATATCCGTTGCGTTAAATTATTGAATCCAAGAAGGTATAAACGAAAGATTTTCATAGTTAAATCTTACCTGATGAGCCGAATAATTCCAACTTCTCTTTAACCAATTTCTTCATTGCCTCAATCGCGGCGGCGTCGAGTTTATACATTGCCACTTCGTCGAGGTCTTCAGATAAGCTTTTTTTGAGCGCATCAACGAACGCTACGCGAAGTTCGGTGTTTATGTGAATGTTAGCAATACCCGCTTTTATGGCGGCTTTAATTTGCTCATCCGGAATGCCGGAGCCGGCGTGGAGCACAAGGGCGACTTCTTGCGGAACGGATTGACGGATTGCGCGGATCCGCTCAATATCAAGATTCGGCTCATCGAGCGAAATACCGTGTATATTGCCTATCGCAATCGCCAACCGATCCAAGCCGGTTTTTTCTACAAATTCACGCGCCTGTTCAGGATCGGTATAATCTTCCGGTTTTATTACAATTTTTTCTTTTTGAATTTTTGATTCACCGCGCAAATAACCCAACTCTCCCTCAACCGAAAAGTTTGCAGCTTGCAGCTTGCAGCTTGCAGCTTTTGTTCGAACATATTCGACGACTTCTTTCGTGCTATGAACATTTTCCTCAAACGGCAATGCCGACAAATCAATGTGGACGGAATCATATCCCGCATCAATCGCCTCTTTTGCCGCCTCCACACTTTTGGTGTGATCCGCATTCAAAAAAATTGGTATTTGAAAATCCGTACGCATAGCATCCCGTATCGCAACTGCCTCGCGAAGTCCTAAATGCTTCCGCTCCCCTTCTGATGTTCCGATAATTGCAGACGCTCCAACTTCCTTGCATGCCTCCACAATCGCCCGCATTTGGTCAAGTTCAGAAGCATTAAAATGCCCGGTTGCCCAGCCTTCTTTGCTTGCTTTCTGCAAAATTTCTTTCAAAAACCGCTTCATT
>CAYISH010000053.1:0-1455 GCA_964366035.1 uncultured Candidatus Saccharibacteria bacterium | reverse complement strand
TAATCTTTTTTACCGCCGCAATGCGGGCAGGAGGGAAAATCGCTCCAGCGTTCTTTTCCACATTTCGAACATGTATCCTTGAGTTTTCTCCCGCAGTTGGGGCAAAATCCAATCGCTACATCAAGCGAAGTTTGGCAGTTGGGACATTGCTTATCGCGGAGACGGCGGATAGCCACTCGTCGCGGATCAAAAATGCGTTTTTGCAGCAAATATACCGCGCCGCCGAACAGCAAGATAGATAAGACCATTCCGCTATAAAATACTAAACTTTTCAGAAGCGCGAAGTTTTGAATAAATTCCCATATCGTCTGAATAATCCGCGCCAAAAACAAACTCCACATCCAGACAAGCAAAATACGTAGCATCAACACTGAAGCCACTCCCACCAACGCGGTAGCTATGATGGTATAGGGACTATTTTTAGCAAGCAATTTGCGATAGAGCCAAAATACGAGCAAAAAGAATGGGAAAACAAACAAAGATTCCAAAAGAAATACCTTAAACTCATACAATCGCCACGCTTTGCGATAATCCCGCATAACGCTCTGGTACAGCGTTTTCAACTGCTCATCATACGGCTGGAGTTCGCTTTTGAGTTTTGCAATTTTTGCTTCGAGTTCCGATTTTTGGATGCGAAAATTCTCAATCTGACCACTGGTGGAAGGAATCGGATAGAGCTGTTTTTCTTGACGAGCTATTTTCTCTTGAAGCCCAAGATTATACTGCCGTTCAGCTTCAGGCAACAACTGATTAACAATATTGTAAAGCGCTTGGGTTGACGCGCCTAACGCCTCATCAAGTTGTTTTCGCTTTTCAAAAACCGCGGGAATACCGTATTTTTTCTCATACGAAGAAAAAACGCACTCTCGAGTTTCACTTACATACGAATTTTCTTCTATATAGTACGGCTGACTAGATGGATAATAATTGTAGTGTCCCCGCCAGGAATCCTCCCATGAATAGGCACGGAAAGGGCTTGCGCAAAAAGAAAGAGACTCCGGCTTCTCTGGCACGTTTTGCAAATCATCAATCGCCCTCCACCCGAAAAAGAGTGAGGCCGCGAACATCGCAAGCAAAAGAATATACCCTGCTTTCGGCGTCCGATTTTCTGTTTCCTCATATCCGGGCGTTCCCCGCGATATTTGATTTTCTTTTTTTGAAAAAAATGTCATGATATTCTAATAAATGTTAGTGATTAGACCTTTTTCTCCATCGTAATGTCCTTTATAACATATGGTTTATAATCCTCCGGCGCATTTGCTAAATATTCTTCAAGCTTCTCCCTCGTCAAAAGCCCCTCGCGTGCGCCAACATATTGGACCACGGACATGGAGTTTATGGGAGCCCAACGGAGGGCATCGGGGATTGACATACCGAGCGCTAACGCAACCGTAAAGGTAGAAGAAAACGCGTCTCCGGCGCCGGTGCGTTCATACGGTGGTTTAGGATCGGGAT
>CAYISH010000052.1:0-3906 GCA_964366035.1 uncultured Candidatus Saccharibacteria bacterium | reverse complement strand
CATGCCTTATCCACGCCGCCAGCGTTCATCCTGAGCCAGGATCAAACTCTCTAATGAATAGAAGTTGGAGATATCCAACCTCTATTGCTTTGAACGGGACAAAAGAGAATTGTTTCCTATTGTTCACTGGTTTCTCGCACAAATTTGCACGAATTTTCAAAGTCCAGATACCACGTAAGTATAGTCAATGTAGGTGCGGTGTCAACCTTTTTACCTGGGGGTCCGAGGAAGTCCCTTTTTGGCTCTGAATTTCTCAATTTCATTATGATTTCCGGATAGAAGCACTTTGGGTACTTTGTAAGTTTTCCCTTTGTATTTCAAGGCTTCCGGACGGGTATAGGCCGCAAGCCCCGTGCCATACCGCCGCTCTTCGAGCGACTCGTTTTTCCCCAACACGCCGGGAATGTGGCGCGCCACGGCGTCAGTTACAAGCATCGCGGGAACCTCGCCGCCGGTGAGCACGTAGGGACCGACGGAAATAGATTGTAGTTTATAGCTTGTAGTTTGTAGAATTTTGCAGACGCGCTCGTCGATGCCTTCATAGCGGCCGCAAATCATTACGATTGTTTTATATTTTTTCGCCCACTCTCTTGCCTGTTTTGCATCAAACTGCTTGCCGCCCGCGGAAAATAAAATTACTTTGACAGGTTTTTTGGCGCTCTTCAAGGCCGCTTCCACCGCTTTCAGAATGGGCTCGGCCTTTACCACCATGCCCGGGCCGCCGCCATAGGGTTTATCATCCGCTGTTTTATGTGTATCTTTTGTAAAATCGCGCGGATTAAAAAATGTGATATCAATTATTTTTTTCTCCAGAGCGCGCTTCAAAATAGACTCGCTAAAATACGAGCCGAAACTTTCAGGAAAGAGCGAAATAATGCGGAAATTGATCATAAGCGAGGAAAATCCCTCAAAAATTTTCGAGGGATTTTCTCATGGAATCGATTAAAATTATAGTTTCAGATCGTCCATTACTTCGTCCATGCTGCGCGAAGCTTTACTCCCTGCGCCGCGAGTAGAACCTTCCGGTTCTTCGATTTTGAGGTTTACGCGGGCATGATTTTTCATACCCACTACGCGGAGAAGCGTGCGGATCGCTTTGGCAGTATTGCCGTTGCGGCCGATTATCTTCCCCATGTCGACCGGATTGATTGTGAGAGTCAAAAGAACTCCCATCTCATCAACTGATCGGACAATCTTTACGTCGGACGGGTTATCGACTATTGATTTTACTACGTGCTCGAGGAACTCCTGATCTCCGAAGTTTTCAGCCATTGTCGTATGGAAATTAGTTTTAAAATTCGACCGTTCTGGGTTTCCAGATATGATTAAATTATATCAGAAACAATAGAAAGGCAAGTCCTGCGGCTCAGGCTTGCTTTTTAAGGAGATTTCTTACCGTCAAGGAGGGGGTAGCTCCCTTAGAAATCCAATGTTCCACCCGTTCGCGCTTAATAGCAGCATTCCCCTTTTTGACATCATAGGAACCCACTATTTCCACAAAGTTTCCGCTTTTAGTTTTTCGGCGCGAATCTACTACTACCACTCGAAATGAGGGGTCATTCCGTCTTCCTACCCGCTGTAAGCGAATCATTAACATGTTGTGGATAATAAAATCTTTTGCCGCAAAAGTCAAAGGGCAGAAAATATTCCCCGCAAAAATCTAGCGCGATACGAGCAAATCCACTTCTTCGAACCTAATGGAGAGAAGTTTAGAAACCCCGCCTTGCCCCATGGTTACGCCATATAATACTCCAGCGCATTTCATGGTGGTGCGGTTGTGAGTGATTACCACAAGCTGGGTGGTGCGCGAAAGATCGGTGAGCATTTTGGCGTAGCGCTGCGAATTGGCTTCGTCCAAGGCCGCATCGGTTTCGTCGAGCACCAAAAACGGCGGCGGATGTACCGCCGACATGGCAAACAAAAGCGCAATGGAAGTGAGCGCCCGCTCGCCGCCGGAAAGCATGTCGAGCGAGCGAATTTTTTTGCGGGGCAAGTCGACAGAAATTTCGATTCCTTCCTGAAGTTCTGCCTCTTCATCATTTTCACCATTTTGGTCATCTTCACCATGCTTTCTCCTTTTCTTCGGCTTTACCACTTTCAGCCCTGCTTTTCCGCCTCCGAACATTACCGCAAAAAAGTTTTGAAATTCGGCATTGATTCTCTCCGTTCCATCTTCAAATTCGCTTGTAAGTTTTTTTTCCAACTCCGCCATTACTTGCCTTAAAGAGGCAGAGGAAGACACAAGGTCGCCGATTTCACGCGCCAAAAATTCGTCCCGCTCCTCTACCACATTGTATTCTTTTATCGTATCGGGATCGATGCCCCCCGCCTCTTCCAGTTTAATCTTAAGCCGGTCCGCCTTCTTTTTTGCCGCCTCTGCCTCCGCGTCCGACACAAAAGGCTCCGTTTCCTTTACCGCCGGAAAGCCCAAATATATTTTCGCTTCCTCCACTTCCCGTTTAAACTCACGCTGAGAGAGATGGATTTTTTCTTCCTCAAAATCCAGGGAACG
The DNA here is from genome assembly GCA_964366035.1 of uncultured Candidatus Saccharibacteria bacterium. Classification (GTDB taxonomy): domain Bacteria; phylum Patescibacteriota; class Minisyncoccia; order JACPKW01; family UBA11713; genus CAYISH01. The sequence goes on along the minus strand of CAYISH010000052.1, from coordinate 1,394 downwards.
AACCGATTCACGGACTCTCCCCGCTTCCCGTTCCCGCTCGTAGAGCTCGCGCGCGATCCCTCGAAGTTCATCCGCCTCTCCCCGCCCCTTCGCCCGTTCAGCCTCGTACGCGTGAGCAAGTTTTTCCTCCTCCCGCTTCAACTCCTCCAATTCGCCCTTGAGTTTTTTCAGCGTTGCTGCATATTCCGCCACATCGCCATGTCCCGTTTCTTTTTTACCTTTTACTTTCAAAAGAAAAGCCGCCACATGCGCATGAAGTTCTTTAATTTTTGCGAGCACGCTTTCTAGCCCTAAAGCCGCTCCAAGCCTTATGTTATCAATGCTCGCCAGAATGTTCTGAAGCGCTTTCTCCACCTCGCGCCGTGGGATAGGGACATCGCCTCCTTCCCGCGCCCTTTTCTCTTGAAGGCTTAAGATTCCCTCAAGTCTTCCTGCCTCGCGTTCTATCGAAACCCTCGCTTCCCGCATATCCGCAAGTTTCTTGGCAGTATCCTGCCCGTCTTCCTCCTTGGCAAGCCTTCCTCCTCGCCCCGCGTCTTTTTCTAATTTCTCCCGAAGTTCCGCAATTTCCGCTTCTCGTTTTTTAAGCGTTCTCTCCGGCTCTTTGCGGCTTGCCGCCACCGCTCTAAACTGCGCTCTTAGGGTAGACGACATCCTGGCAAGATACTCCGTGAGCGCCTCTCTCAACTCGTCCCGGAGTTTTGCCGCAAGTTCATATTTTTCCGCTTGCAATTTTAAAAATTTCAGGTGGGGCTGGATTTCTCTCCGAAGCCGCTCCACGTCGCGGATATTTTCCTCGGTACGCTCAAGCTTCCGTTCTGCTTCTAGCCGTTTTATTTGGAAAATTTTGAGGCCCAAAGCATCTTCAATCATCTCCCGACGTTCTTTAGGCGACGCATACAAAATCCGGTCGGCCTCGCCCTGGCTGATAATGTGGTGCTGGCTTGAGCCGAATCCCACACTGGCCAGAAGCTCAATAATGTCCTTAAGCCGCACCTCGGAGTCGTTTAACAAATATTCATTCTGCCCGTCGCGATACACCAGCCTGCCAATCTGCACTTCGTCGAATTCGAGCGGAAATTCCTTTTTTGAATTATCAAACGCAAGCACCACCGAAGCTTTTGACATGCGGGGAGCGGTATGGGAGCCGTTAAAAATCAAATCTTCTCCCCGCTTGCCTCGAAGAGTTTTTAAGGATTGCTCGCCCAGTACCCACCGGATCGCGTCGGCTACGTTCGATTTTCCAGATCCGTTAGGCCCCACCACGGCCGAAACCGGCGTCGGAAACTCCAACACCGTATTCTTCGCAAACGATTTAAACCCAGAAAGCTCCAGGCGTTTTAGTCTCAAGATAAGAAAATTATAGCAAATCTATGATTAACGAAAAAGAAAGT
>CAYISH010000051.1:0-4125 GCA_964366035.1 uncultured Candidatus Saccharibacteria bacterium | reverse complement strand
TCGTGCTCGCGGATTTTCATGATGGCTTTCGCTTCGATTTGGCGGATGCGCTCGCGGGTAACGCCGAATTCTTTGCCTACTTCTTCAAGCGTATGCGAAATGCCGTCTTCGAGCCCAAAGCGCATGCGTAAAATTTTCTGCTCGCGGGGCGTGAGATCGGACAAAATTTCCTGGAACTGGTCGTGTAAAAGGTGCCGGGCCGCTTCCTGAGCGGGCGAGAGCATTTTTTCGTCTTCGATAAAATCGCCTAAGAGCGAATCCTCATCGTCCTCTCCCACCGGCTGCTCCAAAGAGACGGTATCCTGGAAAATTTTCTGGATATGGCGGATTTTCCCGACTTCCATACCCATCTCAGCTGCAATTTCTTCGGCCAATGGGTCGCGCCCGAGGTCCTGCATGAGGCGGCGGACTACCTGCTGGTATTTGGAAATTGTTTCCACCATGTGCACGGGAATACGGATGGTGCGCGCTTGGTCGGCCAAGGCACGGGTAATGGCCTGGCGAATCCACCACGTGGCATAGGTGGAAAATTTAAAGCCTTTCCGCCAATCGAATTTCTCTACGGCCCGGAAGAGGCCTAAGTTTCCTTCTTGTATCAAATCCAACAAAGTAAGATTCGGAGAGCGGCCCACATACTTTTTTGCAATCGAAACCACCAGCCGCAAGTTGGCCTGCGCCAGTTTGTTTTTGGCATCCATGTCGCCTTTTTCAATCCGGCGCGCGAGTTCCTTTTCTTCATCCGCCTTAATCAGAGAGATTTTGCCGATTTCGCGGAGATACATCTGCACGGAGTCGGAGGTAAATTGTTCTTCATGTTCTTCCGCTTTGGCTTTCACCCGCTCCGATTTTTCTTTAATTTCTAGCATCTCTCGCCCTTCAAGCACATCGATGCCGCTTTCCTGCAAGCGGGTATACAAGTCGTCTAGAAAAATTACGTTTTCTTCTACATGCGGGAAGGACGTCAAAATCTCCCCGTAGGTAATGAACCCTCGGGTTTTTCCTTTCGCCAAAAGAGCTTCCACTTTTTCTTCCGAAAACTCGCTTGGAGCGGATTTCGGCGGGGTTTTCTTTGCGGCAAGAGCCTTTCCTTTCTTTCCTTTCGCCGCTACCTTACCCTTTGCGGAAGCCCGGCTCTTTTTGCGGAAAACTTTCTTGGCAGGCGCTTTGGCCTGGCGTTTTTTCGCTTTTTTCTTTGTTTTTGGCATTATACGCTTAGCGGGCAAGCCTCTTCGATAATAGATTAAATTCGCCTAAAGATGCAAGAAGGGCTGCCTGGTCCCTCGCGGCTTCATGTTTTCGTATATCCTCCCCTAACATTTCGAGCCTGCCTTTTATATGCTCTCGTTCCAATTCCCTTATAAGCGCGCGGAACTCTTCGCGCACCCATTCACCGCCACGACTCGCGTCGGGCGAGGCAGGCATTTCTCCGTACAAAAGCTCCGCTTCGAGCGCGAGCTTTTCCAAACTGGTTTTAAGTCCCGCCATTTCCGGAGCAGCTTCGTCCAGCACGCCTAATCTCATTACGCATTCCAAAAGCGGCTTGTGGTGTTCCGAAAAAAATGTGTGCGCCTCCGCACCCAGTTTTTCGGCAAGTTCCCCGCCCTTCCACGCGAGCATGCCCAAAAGGCGCTCTTCCAGTAAGTCGCGCCGCGTTTTTACTTCCGGGACGGAAAGCGCATAGACGGTTTCTTCCTCGCTTACTCCAGCTTTTTTCCCCCGAGAGAGTTTCGTGACTTCTTCCCAGAGTGGATCCTCCTTTAAGGCAAGCGCCCTGGCAGCTTCCTGCACCCAATGCGCCTTCTCTACCGAATTTTCTATGGCGGCTATATACGGCAAAACTTTCTGCGTCGCTTCTTGCCGCATCAGGCGGAAATCGTTCCCATGTTTTTTCCGAAGCGCATCGAGAAAAAAAGCAATCACGGGCTTCGCCTCAACTGCTGCCCGCGTCCACTCGGCCGGATTTTCCTTAACCGTATCGGCTGGATCTTTGCCCGACGGGACTTCGATAATATTCACGTCGAAGCCTAGCTCCAAGGCCAAATCCACGCCGCGCTTCGTGGCCATTTCTCCCGCGGAATCGGTATCGAACGCGAATAAGAGCTTGGGAGTAAGCCGCTTTATCGTTTGCAAATGCGCGCGCCCCAGAGCCGTTCCCGAAACCGCCACGGCATTGTCTTGCCCGGCTTGATGGCTCATCACGGCATCCATCTGCCCTTCCACTAAAATGCACGAATCGAATTTGCGAATAGCATTTTTGGCGCGGTCCCATAAATAGAGGGTGCGCGATTTGTCGTAAAGCGAAGTCTGCGGAGTATTAATATACTTCCCGCCGTTTTCATCTGCGCTCGTCTCAAAAATCCTTCCGGAAAATCCGATAATCCTTCCCGCGCCGTCCCATACAGGGAACATTACGCGCCCCCGGAAGCGATCGTACATATCGCCGTTCTCTTTGCGGATAGCGAGGCCGGAGCGCTCCATTTCTTCCTTGCGGTATCCATGTACGGCCAAAAAATTGGTCAAGGCCCGCCACTCGGCAGGCGCATAGCCCAACCGGAACGACCCAACCGATTCGGCTTTAAGCCCCCGGCCTTTTAAGTAAAGCAGCGCGTCGTCGCGCTTTTTGAGTTCGGCCGTAAAAAATTTTGCCGCATCTTCCAATAGCGAAATGAGGCGTTTTCGCTCTGATACCATATGTGGGTCTTCTTTTTTGAGCGTAACGCCCGCCTTGCCCGCCAATATCTCCAAGGCTTCGGGGAACTCCACGCCTTCTATTTGCATCACAAAACGAAAAATGTCACCGCCATTTCCACATCCGAAACAATGCCAAATCTCCCGCCCGGGCGAGACGTAAAACGAAGGCGTCTTTTCGCGATGGAAGGGGCAAGGAGCTTTGTAATTTGCTCCCGCTTTTTGGAGCCGGATATACGACCCCACCACATCTACCACGGAAAGTCGTGATTTAATGTCTTCAATGGGAGAAGGCATTTGTTTGGCGAAAATTTATTAATAAAATAGGGCTTGCGGGCCTACGCCTCTTACCACAATGCTAAGATGAGAGCGGTAATAAAGAGGGAGACCAAGTGATAGCCCGCATTTATGAAATAAAGCTTGGCCGATTTTCCTTCCCATAATATGGAACTCATCATTACCGTCGCCACAAAGCCTAGCCAAATCCAGAAGGCAAGCTGAAATGCGCTTATAAAATCGGCTGCGGCCCACACGAATACAAAATAAGCCATCACATACGCCATCACGAGGGAACCGACAAACGCCGCCGCGTATATTTTGCCCATGCCGCGCGCTTTTGCTCTCTCCATGCTTTCATTGGTAAAACCCATTTCCCGCATCCAACTTTTGCCGAAAAGAAGTGGAGAATACCACAGCATGCCAAGCGCCATATTGGCGATTGCCGAAACGAGCACTGCCCAATAGTTTAGGTAAATATCCATAGATACAAAACATTAGTTGGTTTGGTAATGCTGTTTTCAGTATACCGCCTTCCCGCCAAGGCCAAAAGGATCAAAAGCACAAACGCCGTAAAACTCAAGAGCGGAATACTTATCTAGCCAACATGCGAACTTTTGTCTATTGTAAGCTAATACGCGCAAATGAGTTTTGTAATCTCCACCGCCAAAAAAAGCGGCATAGAACAGCAGGAGCGCAACACCCTCTTTTCGCGAAATGGCGTTTTTGGAACGGTCAAAAAGCTGAGAAGCGCCGAGAGGAAAACAACAACACGCACCGCCACGACGATTATCTCCTCTTCCATGCGAGCCTCAATGGTGATTTCAAGAGAGACCCTACTGTAATTCGGAGCTTCTCTTTTCTTTCACTACTCAAAAAGAACCAAACAACAGCAAGAAATCCCACGCCAAAAACAGATAATATCCCAAACAGCAGGAAAAGTTTTATAATATCTTCCATACTTCACTTAACGAAAAGGTCAGAGCACAATAAGAGCCCTGACTTTTTCTACTTTTCGTAAGCTAAACCGTTATTGATTATTTTTGGTCTCCTCTTTTTCGTTATTCTGGTCTTTGGCTTCTTCCTGTTGTTTTTCTTCTTGCTCACGTTTTCGTTCTTCCTCATCTTTTGCCTGCTCTTCTTGCCGTTCTTTTTCCTTTT
>CAYISH010000050.1:0-4350 GCA_964366035.1 uncultured Candidatus Saccharibacteria bacterium | reverse complement strand
CCGTCAATATCAATAAGATACTTTCTTGGCCAATATTGATTCTTGTACGCAGTCCACGTCGAGTAATCGTTATCAAGCACGACCGGAAATTTTATGCCAAATTTTCCCACCGCCGCCTTTACATTATTGTAGTCTTTTTCAAATTCAAATTCCGGCGTGTGTATGCCGATAATAACAAAACCCTTATCCTTATACTTTTCATACCACGCATTCAGATAAGGCGTCGTCCGCTGACAATTGATACAGCTGTAGGTCCAGAAATCAACAAGAATTACCTTTTTACCAATAAATTGAGAAATAGTGATGGAAGTCACTTGCCCTGAACTTGTCGAAGGGGTGTTGATAAAACCGTCGGGGGTGGTAATCTCCTTAGCTAATTTATAACGCCTTGATTTTTCCTCCGCAGAAAGATATTTACTAGGCATCGTTTCTTTTTTTGCCTCATTGCGTCTGGAGGGTGTTCGCGGAATAACCGAAACCGGTTCGCTTAACCCGCCTTTTCTTACGCTATTTGAGTTGATGAAATAGATCGCGCCAGCAATAAAAACAATAACCGCAATGAGAATGTACGGTTTCGAAGCGTTCATTTATTTAAGAAGTAGCTTATTGAGAAAGTCGAAGTTGGCAATCAGAGAAAGTTTTTGGGTAAATATGAGAACGCCGAGGGCGAGGAGGATAACCCCAAAAACAATATTGAGATATTTGAGCCCTACGGCATGGCGGCTAATAAACTCCGTGGCCTGACCGGTAAAAGCGCCCACAACAAGGAATGGTATCCCCAGCCCCAGTGCATAGGTAAGCAAGAGAATAAACGCTGAACCTGGCTGTGTTGCGGCAAGTCCCAAGATAACTCCCAAGGCCGGACCGACACAGGGCGTCCAACCAGCAGCAAACGCTAAACCAAAGAGAAATGAGGTGGCATAGCGAGATTTAAACTTTGTCTTTACTCCAAATTTATATTCCTTTTCCAAAAAAGGAATTTTGATGAGCCCAACCAGATAGAGGCCAAAGAAGATAATCATCACTCCGCCAATGCGAGAAAGCCAGAGTTGCGCATCGTAGGCAATATTCTCAAGGAGCGTGTTCAAAAGCACTCCCAGCAGCGCGAAGACAATTGAAAAACCAAGCACAAAGAAAATACTGTTGATGAATATTTCTTTGCGCTTTGAACCCGTTTCCGTAGTGCTCGCTCCAGCAAGATAGGCGAGAAAGCCCGGGATTATGGGTAACACGCAGGGGGCAAGAAACGAAATGAGTCCTCCTAAAAATGCCCCAATGAGAAGGCTTTCTGTCATATATTACTTTGGTAAGGCTTTGTTGATCTCTGTGTCGTAACGTTTATCATCCCAGCCTTCAGGAGATTTCAGAATACGCTGACCGTTTTTCACAAATACCTTCGTATGCTGATAGGCAACGCCGAATTCCCTGGCAAGATTTTTTTCATCGTTATCAGTTTGATCATCGTTGTAATTGACCCGAAAGCCGATGGCTTTATTTGTGCTTAATTCGTTAAATGCATTCTGCATTATCGGAAATTCTGCCTTACAGATCGGACACCAGTTGGCATAGAAGTAAAGAACAATGAGCTTATCTGATTTTAGCGCCGCATCGTAATCAGCTTTCGTGAAGTCAAGAAGGGGTGCTGATTTACCGGCAAGGACTGTTCCCGTATATTTATCCTCCATCGCAACGGCTTCTCCCGCCTCGACAAGAATACTCGCGGTCATGCTTACGTGTGCACTACAGTGATACGGATATACTCCCGGTTCGCCGAACACCTGCGCAAAAGATGCTCCCTTCGCAAGCAACTTGGAATTTTGCGGAGGAAAGTACGTGTGGGCGGGGTGAGAATCGGTATTGATATAGTGTTCCACCTCATCATCATTGACCCATGTTACTTTGGTGCCAGGATTTACAATAATATCGCGGGGCGTAAAAAGAATCTGAGACAAACGGACGGTAACATCTTTTTCCCCACGAAGATCCTTATAGCCGGATTGCAACGAGCGATCAATGGCAAATTGAAAACTCCCATCATGGCACGATTGATCTAGCCAGCATGCGCTATACGACACGGTATAAAAACCGTCGGGCGCATCCGGGCGCATCGCGCGGCGCAGAGTAAGGCGATTGGCATCTATAACCGTCGCTCCTTCTCCGTACTCAACGCCATCACTCGTGATAGTGATCGCCGACGGCTTTGCAACATCAAAATTAAAATCAATGACCACATTGATCGGAATGCCCGCGAGCACTGCTCCATGCGCAGGAGTATTTGATTCGTAGTGCGGAGGTTTTTTTGGATTTTTAAAAGAGATCCTCCCCAAAGACCCCTTTTCTTCTGTCTCGCCCGATGCCGGCGCTCGGGTCGTTCCCGCTGTTTGTGGCTGTTTTCCCGTAGCGTAATAGCCGACTCCCGCAACCACCACAATGAGTGCGGCTATGGCGATAATCATAGGCATCGCGAAACCTTTTTGTGAATTATTGTTTGTCATATCATTTATTGAATGTTTGATGATTTCGAGATTGCAACTTTTATGCTCCTTGCGCCACACTTTTTTATTTAATGATAGACTCGCGCAAAGTTGATGCCAAGCTGACTTTACACCATCATTGCGGACAACTTTATACTTTATTCTGCAAGCGCGCTGTCCAACTTCTGTCTATCAAACCCCAAAATAGCGACTTTCGACCCGTCGTCTTTAGTAATTACGGTAAACGGCACTCCCATTTGTCCTGACTCGGCTATCATTTGTTGAACGGCTTTCGGATCCTTATCAACATAGATTTCCTCAAACTTTACTCCCATGGAGTGAAGGTATTCTGCCTCCATTTTGCAATACGGACAGGTTGTTGTTTTGTATATTTTTATTGTCACAGATTTTAAACCTTTCGCGTCAATATTTAATTCGACCATAAATAAGATTATTTTCCATATTTGATTAAGTGTTTCTGGGTATTTTCCTTATTCCAACCTAAGAACTAAGCCCGTTTCATTAGTGCGATATACATAGGTTTTCCCGTTTGCTTCCAAGGTTACCCGAAAGCCGGGCGTAATCACCTCTGCGCACATGGCTTCTTTATCGAGAAGGCCCAAACAAGCATCCGGCCAGTCCATTTTTTTTGTCTCTTTTACCGCAATTTTATCTACCGCGAGCGAAAGCCGAAGCGCTAAATCTTTCTGCGCCGCAAGCGCGACCGCCTCCGCAGAAGCGCCCCGTACCGCACCCGGCGGCGGAGGGTTCCCCTCCGCGTTTTGCCCTCGTGAGCTGTCATTATTCACAAACCACCCGCCCCAATACGCCCACCCAAGGCCCGCAACTATTACTACCGCAACGCCTATAATGTACTTGTTTGTGTTCACAAATTTATTATATCAACTATTAAAACGCCGGACAACTTCCTTTATTCCTGGGTAAATGTTGTAAAATAGAGGAATGGCAGTAAACAGACACAACGGAAAGCGCACAAGAAATGTTTACGTTCCCGGCGCGCCGGAACCTTTTAAGCTAAGCCGCTCCAAGTTGGAACTATACGTAGAGTGCCCTCGCTGCTTTTACCTCGACCGGCGCCTCGGCGTAGGGCGGCCTGAAGGTTTCCCCTTCACTCTTAACAGCGCCGTGGACACTCTTTTGAAAAAAGAATTTGACATCCATCGCGCGCGGGGCGAGGCGCATCCTTTAATGGCGCACTATAACGTAGATGCAATCCCATTTTCGCACCCCCGCCTCGACAAATGGCGTGAAAATTTTGTGGGCGTGCAGTATCTCTACGAACCCGCAAACTTTCTTATCACTGGAGCGGTGGATGACATCTGGGTAACCCCGCAAGGAAAGCTGCACGTGGTGGATTACAAGGCAACCAGCACCACGCGCGAAATTACTCTCGACGAAGAATACCGCCAAGGCTACAAGCGGCAAATGGAAATTTATCAGTGGCTTCTTCGGCAAAATGGATTTCCTGTTTCCGACACGGGATACTTCGTATATGTAAATGGGCGCACCGACCTTGAAGCGTTCGACGGCAGATTGGAGTTTACCATCAAACTTATTACATATGTAGGAAACGACGATTGGGTAGAAATCTTAATACAAAAGGCTCACAAGTGCCTGAACGCCGACTACATTCCGGAACCCTCGGAAAATTGCGCTTACTGCGTTTATGTAAACGCAGTTTGTAAAGAATTGTAATAGAAAACTAACTAAGGCCCCTGTATGCTTCAGTAGCCAGAGGCCTTTTTGTTTTTCATCGGAAATGTTATAAACCAATCGGACGGACATTTCCAAAAGAAGAAAGGGGATAGAAAGATGAGGAACCAGAAACTTATCATGCCCGCAGAATGGGAGCCGC
>CAYISH010000049.1:1418-4381 GCA_964366035.1 uncultured Candidatus Saccharibacteria bacterium | reverse complement strand
CTCGACCCTGTCCGCAAGCGCCCCGGCATGTATATCGGTGCGACGGGAGTCGAGGGCCTCCACCATCTCATCTGGGAGGTTGTTGACAACTCGCTCACATACGATACTCCTGTGCTTGTGGAAGATGGAAAAGGAGTGCAGCTTCGTCCTATCGGCGAGATTGTAGATTCTGCTATCGAGGCCAACGTGGGCGAAATCAAGAGGAAAGGGCAAGCAGAGGTTCTTAAAGAGGGTTTTTCTCTCAAGGCGCTTAGCTTTGATCCCCACACGCTTAAACTTTCATGGCACCCGATTTCAAGCCTTATCCGTCATCCTGTGGGCAGCGCCATTTTAGAAATCACCCTTCAAAACGGGAGAAAAGTAGAAATTACCCCCTATCATTCCCTCTTTACTTTACGGGAAGGGGAAGTTGTGCCGGTGAAGGGAGATGAGCTTTCAATCGGAAGTTACGTAGTGGTGCCAAAGTGCTTTCCCGAGCCGACTGCCTATAAAAAAGAGCTCGATCTTTTGGAAGAATACAGAGCGCTGTCTCCCGATAAAACCCGCTCTATTAACCTTTACGGCGTGAATGGAATTTTGAAAGATAACACCATCAAGCTGCTTATCAAAAACTATATTTTGGCGACACACACTCCGCAGTTTTGGGGAAATGTGTATAACGATTTCGTCCGCTACAATTATTTGCCCTTCAATGCGTGGCGCGTGTTACCACGAGAGCATCAAGGGCGTTTTACTAGGTGCCGTATTGGCAACAAGCGAAACAACGAATTTTCGCTTCCGTCGCGCTTGCCCATTTCCCAAGATCTTATAGAACTTTTGGGGCTTTATGCAGCCGAGGGCAGCAGCTTTACGGGGAGAACAAATAGAGTGGTGTGGAGTTTTGGGGCGCACGAACGACAGCTCATCACCCATACCCAAACTCTCATCTGCCGCGTATTCGGGTACGATGCCGCACCACACTATGCGCATGCGAGCGCAACCACGATTCAAATCGATTCGTTAGCCGTTGCCGTCCTCTTTCGAGATATTTTGGGTGCGGGCGGAAGCAGCCATGAGAAAAAAATTCCCCAGCTTATATTCAACGTTGCGCCTTTCTTGCGCGAGCGTTACCTTATTGCATATGCGGCAGGCGATGGACATCCTTCTCCCCGCTTTACCGCTCATCTTATAGACGGCACTTCTTTTTCTGCGGAAGAACGAAACAAATTTACTCTCGCTTCCGCAAGTAGGGAGCTTGTGGATGATTTGAGCTATCTGCTTTTTTCGCTTGGGAAAACGTTCTCTCTCGGGACGGCTACGGCAAAAAGCGGGCGGGAAATAGCTGTTGTCTACAAAGGCGCAAGGAAGGTTGCAAAGCTCCCCGCTACCTTATCGTGGCGGCTTGAGTTTTATTGGAACACCAATTCCTCTTATGTGAACCGTGTTCCGGTTCAAGAAACAATTGAGCACATTTCATGGGTGCGCCCGTATTCATTTAGCGTGAGCACGCGAGGCGGGATTACTTTGGAAAAGATTGATACTCTGGTAGACAGCGCGCGGATTACGCTTTTCCCTGCGACGCCGCGTTTTCTCTCCTCCGATCTAGGAGTGCTTAAAGTAACCAATATTCGAACAATACCCTACAGCCACCCGTGGGTCTATGATTTTTCTGTACCAGGGGGAGAAAACTTCGTAGGCGGCTCTGCGCCGATCATGGTTCACAATTCTCTCGACGAAGCGATGGCTGGTTTCGCTAAAAATATTTCGGTAACGCTTCTCGCTAACGGCGGTGTGGGAGGCGTGCGCGTGGTGGACGACGGCCGCGGTATCCCCGTGGATGTGCATAAGCAGACAAAAAAATCTGCGCTCGAAACCGTCATGACCACGCTCCACGCGGGAGGGAAATTCGGAGGAGATTCATATAAAGTTTCGGGAGGGCTCCACGGGGTAGGAGTCTCGGTAGTAAACGCGCTTTCTAAGCAACTCATCGCCGAAGTATGCCGCGACGGTCGAAGGTGGCGGCAGGAGTACGAACGCGGCGTGCCGACTACAAAGGTAAAAGAAACTGGCAAATGCCAAGGGTCGGGTACCACAATTACGTTTATTCCCGACTCGGAAATTTTCAAAGATAAAGATATTAGGTTTGATTGGAACACGGTATTAAACCACCTGCGTCAGCAAGCGTATTTAACGGCAGGTGTTAATATTAAAATCCGCGACGAGCGCGAAAAAGAAGAATATTTGCATAAATCCTATGCGTTTTGTTTCGAGTCGGGCATTCGTTCCTATGTTGAGTATTTAAACCGCGGGCAGAAGGCAAAGCACGAGAGCATATTTTATGTGGCGAAAGAAGTAAACGAAATCCAAGTCGAAGTAGCGCTTCAATATATAGACGACTTGGGCACCCGCGAGGAAGCATTTGCGAACAATATCTATAATCCCGAGGGCGGAGCGCACATCACGGGTTTTCGCACTGCTCTGACGCGGGTGTTGAACGACTATGCGCGAAAAAACAGTTACCTTAAGGACAAGGATAATCTCACCGGTGAGGATGTGCGCGAAGGGCTTACGGCGGTGATTTCATTAAAGCTCCGCGAGCCGCAATTTGAAGGACAGACGAAAGCAAAACTTGGCACTCCCGAGGCGCGAGGCGCCGTGGAAGGAGTATTCGGCGAGGCGTTTGGCGCATTTTTGGAAGAGAGCCCGCAAGAGGCCCGCGCCATTTTAGGAAAAGTAATTTTGGCCTTGGAGGCCCGCAAGGCCGCAAAAGCTGCGAAAGAAACAGTGCTTCGCCGCGGGGCTTTGGAAGGCCTCACCCTTCCCGGAAAACTTGCCGACTGCCAATCGCGGAAAGCCGAAGATTCGGAATTATTTTTGGTGGAAGGCGACTCCGCCGGCGGAAGCGCTAAGATGGGGCGCGACCGGAGAACGCAGGCAATACTGCCGCTTCGTGGGAAAATTTTAAATGTGGAGCGGGCGCGGCT
>CAYISH010000049.1:0-1408 GCA_964366035.1 uncultured Candidatus Saccharibacteria bacterium | reverse complement strand
AAGGAATGACCTTACCCGGAAAATTAGCTGATTGTCAGGTGCGCGACCCGGAGGAGGCTGAACTTTTCATCGTTGAGGGCGACAGCGCCGGCGGTTCATCGAAGCAAGGCCGCGACCGCCGGACCCAGGCCATTTTGCCTTTGCGCGGGAAAATTCTCAACGTCGAGCGGGCGCGGCTTGATAAAATGCTTGCTTCAAAAGAAGTAAAAGCCCTTATTATTGCGCTCGGCGCGGCGATTGCCGAGGAACTCGACATCACAAAACTCCGCTACCACAAAATCGTGATCATGACCGATGCCGACGTGGACGGCGCGCACATCCGCACGCTTCTTTTAACGCTCTTTTATCGTTACTATTTAGCGCTCATTGAGCAGGGCTACTTATATATTGCCCAGCCGCCCTTGTACCGGCTTCAGAAAGGGAAAGAAATCTTGTACGCGTATTCGGATGAAGAAAAAAGGAAGTTATTCAAAGAAGGCGCCGCAGTACAGCGCTATAAAGGTTTGGGAGAGATGAACCCCGACCAGCTGTGGGATACCACCATGGACCCAGCCAAGCGTACCATGAAGCAAGTTACCATTGCCGATGCGGCGGAGGCTTCGAAAACATTTGATGTCTTAATGGGCGATGAAGTGGCCCCGCGAAAACTCTTTATCCAAACCCACGCCCGGGCGGTGCAGAATTTGGATGTGTAAAAGGAAACAGAGGCGGTTTTGTATAGACACGCCTCTGTCGTTGTGGGCTCTCTCATTAATTAGCGAAACATTGTCGCGGCCAGGGGACTGGTTCTCCTGCGGTGTTAACCAACTTGGTTGCGTATTTGTGATCTTCTCCCTGGTCCATCAAGACTTGAGCAGCGGTCACCGTGTCGCAGCCGATTGGCGCACCTCCAACGCGCCTTATTACTCCCCAAGGAGTAATATGTTCGGCTTTCGCCAGCTTGCCGTTTGCTATGGTGAAAATAAGTTCACCTTTCCCCATATTCCTTCCTCCCTTCTATTGGGTTTGATTCCCACATAGATTATACGGCAATAATTCCAGCGCCATTCCGTAGGTAAAGTCAGCGAGAGCTTTCTGCAGATCACGCGCTTTCGCGAAGAGTTCCTGTTTTTCAGACATGGTTCTCATCTCGCCGGGTAGGTCGTCTATAAGCACTACTTGCTGCCCCTCTTCATTTTTAAAAAACTTGATGGTATGTTCTAAGATCATGGTACCCCCTTTCTGTTAGAGGTGGAGCCCAGTTTCTTTTTATAACCTTCTTATCAAGAAGTCAAGCTCTTGCATGCGTTTGACTCCTTCTGCAGCCGTGCTATTCTTGACACCATAAAGCCCCTCGGGGCTTTTAAAAAACCAAAAAAATAATGTTTCAGCGGCTTATCAATTATTTTAAAGAAACCCGCCAAGAATT
>CAYISH010000048.1:0-4498 GCA_964366035.1 uncultured Candidatus Saccharibacteria bacterium | reverse complement strand
TTTAAAGATGTCTTCTTCGCTATAACCGAGCGGCTTTAGGTAGCTATTTACCATATCCCACATATATCCCTTGTCGAGCAAACTGCTCCGGGGGATCGTCCACGCCTTACCGGATTTCACGTGAGTTGCTTTACTATGCTTTCCCCCTTCGTACAACGAAAAGCCCCTGAGCTTCATGAGGGCCTTCGTGACATCGGCTGGCTTACAATTCGTGTAACTAGGCCGTTCCACCTAGCGAGAAACTTAGTCTCTCCGTATCACCAGCCATAATTTCTCGTACCACATCCTCAAGTTGCTTCTGCTGTTCCCGTTGCTCCATAACCTTCTTTACTTTCTCTGGGATGTAAATACCGAGATGCTGCGAAATTTTTTCTGGAATTTCAAAGTACGTGTGAACGGCGTCATTAATCATTTCAATGAGTTCACCAAAACTGTCCGCCTGGGTAACGCAGCCGGGGAGATTCAGTACTTTCGCCCAGAATTTACCCTCCGCCGTTCTATGAACTTCAACCTCCAGTCTGGAGGGTAGTCGCATTATAAATTCAATCAGCCTTTTTTGATCACTGTTCATACACCCAGATTATAACCTGTAGCAGGTATCTTATCTATCAGTCAATACACACGTCCAACGTATCGCCGGAAGGGTCAAAAACGATAACGTATCGGGACTCTTAGATGATTTCCGAACCTTGGATTGGGCCCAGGCCTACCGCTTCCCTGCCAGTGCGCTTGCCCAGGTGAAAGTGGAAAGAACGAGAACGGCATTCTTGGCAAACTTCAGCCAATCTTCTTTGGACCAGTTTTGTGTCATTTCCTTAGCACCGCTTTCTAGGGATGAGCATGTCTCAGCAAATCGCCGATGGTACAGCATCAGCCCCTCAATCTGTGCCGTACTTTTTTATCATATTATTTGTGCAGGCTTGGACAAAATCCTCTCCGCCCGTAGGCAACTTAACTAGTTCAGTTTCAATGAAGGTTTGCATACAAGAAGTTGGGTCGACATTTCTGTTACAGGCTAAACTTGCAAATTCTATCGTTTCTTCTCTACTCTTTTCATTCTTTCTTGCCATATTAAGACAGCTTTGACGATATTCAGAAATCTTTTTGGCCCGCGCATCTAAAAGCCTCAATCTTTGTTCTTCCTGTTGTTCAACCATTGCCTCCCCCCTTTCTCTTTCGGCTTTAGCCCGATCTTTTTCCGGCAAATAAATCATGAAGTAGAAGCCAGCTGTGAAGGTAGTCACAAGCACGGCCAATAAAATTCCTACCTTAAACCAGTTTTCTTTGAGCCACTTGACCATCACTTTTCCGTGGTTACGGCAAGCTCTCGCAAACGCGGCCGTCGTCATCGCGGTCAAGGTTGTGGGGATCGCTGAGCGGACCGCCGTTCGCTTCGAAGAACGCTTGCGCCTGGCGCTGAGTGCGAAAGTCGCTGCAGTCCTTGTCCTCTTCCCCGCTTTCCAAAAAGGAACGCGTTTCCCTCGGGTTGTCAGTCCGAATGTAGGGGGCGGTATTTGAGTTGGAGCTTCCGCCATTATTGCTTAGAAGCGCGTATCCTCCGGCAACAACAACGCCGCCTGCAACAATACCGATGAGAGCGCTTTTAAGCCGCGGGTTCATGCAGGTTGATTATAGCGCACTTCCCAACCCGATCACCTCCTGCGGAAAAAGTTCCGAAACTTTTTCCAGAATTTAGCCACAGCGTTCTGCTTCTTTTGCGGCTCGCTCTGGGCTGATGCCGTTGCCACAGAACCAATAGAGGCAGTTTGAGCAGGTGGTGGCGCCACGGGTTTCTTGACTGGAGATACGGGTTTAGGTGCGACTGGTTTGCTAGCAGGAGCAGGAGTAGGCGTTGGTTGTGGGATCACTAAGGGCGGTGGAGGAGGCGGTGGCGGTAATGGCGATGGAGGCGGAGGTAGCGAGATGGGGGCTGGAGGTAAAAATTCTGCCAACGATACGCACCGCCCGTTACGGAAAACGGTGCCGCTTCCACAATCGCATGATTTGCTGAAACTATCATACTCGGCATTCGAGCCCAGTTTGTCCTCACACCAGTCGTCGCCATCTATGCATTCAGTTTGGCTGTCATTGAGGACGTATCCGCTATCGCACTCGCAGCCCTTACTGGAACTGTCATAACTCGTGTGGTAGCCGAACTTTCGATAGCAGTAGGAGGAACCACTAATACAGGAGGAACCGTCGTACACGTAACCATACCGACAGCCGCATCCGTCGCTCAGAATGTCGTACTCGGCGCTGAATCCTAGCAAATCCTGGCAGTAATCATCTTTGGAGATACATCTATTATCTGATGCTATGTAGCCGGAGTAGCACTCACAGGATTCCGAGAGATAACTGTAGCTTGAGTACAGCGGACACGTCGGCGTAGGAGGGGGCGTTGGTATTGACGGAAAACTGTAATCTGGCCACGGCTCCGTATAACCTGTACCACCTTCCCCATAGTGGCTCCGGATAGGGTCCTCGGGTTGCGGAACTCCACGCGACTGATGGCAGTGGTACTCGCCGTAACTCAAGCCCCACGATGGACAGTTGGTGCGGCATGTATGGCAGCCCGACGAGTCGGTGCCGCCAGGGTGCGCAGAGACAATGAGTGGCACCAGCATAAGCGATGCCACCCAAAGATTATTAATAAGTGGAAGTAGTTTTGCCCACCCTCTAAGTGTCATGGCAATAATTCGTCTATTCTCCGCCTCCCGTGAAGGGTGCGAGTGACCTAGCGTAAATGGAATCAAACCTCGGCGTACCGCGAAAGCCGGGGACCTGAAATTCCGCGAGCCCGATATTGTACTTCGAGCCCTGCTCGTCGGCTACCACCTCGGCTTCTACCTGCCCAGGTACTATCTTGTCTCGGATAATCTCCGAACCTGGGATAATAATATCTTTTTTGATTCGGAAAATTAATCCTTCCGGTGATTGAATCCGGGTAGAAGCGACCAACTTTTGCGGTGCGCTAGAGAAACCGTTAAAAAAGATGACAATGCCCGACGCCTTTCCCAATCTAGCAACAAATTCTTCTTGGCCTGATGACATCAACGTTGGGAGTAGCTTCACTGCTAAATTAATGGGAATAGCAAGTTTGATAGTTTCGCCTAAAGTTACCCCTCTTACGGTTTCGCCAAAAACAGCCGTGTTGATGCCTACGACCTGTCCCCCCTTATTTACTAGTGGCCCACCGCTGTTGCCTGGATGTATTTCGGCCGATGTTTCGAGGTAGCTTGCGCCGCTTTCCGTAATTCTCCGCGAGATCGTGCCCTCCTTGAAACTAACATCGCCTCCAAGGCCAAAGGGATAGCCCAGAGTGAAAACTTCATCTCCCTGCTCTACGGCGTCAGAATTTCCAAATTCTACCGTCGGCAGTCCGTGCACATCTATCTTCAGAAGTGTTAAATCCACAACCTCGTTCCGACCAAGCACGGTTCCGATAAATAATTTACCATCCGATAGTTTCACTTTTGCTGAGTAAACATCTTTCACTACGTGGGCGTTAGTCAAGATGGTGCCATCACTCTCAATGATCATCCCACTACCCGACCCACCGGTTGTTTCTATGTAAACTACGGCTGGTTTTACCTTTGAAATGATTTCCTTATTCGATAGTTTCCTGGCCGCGCTAGTAGAAACTGACCTCGGCTGACTTTGTGCTCGTTTTAGTGATTCGATCTCTTCTCGCAGAGCATCAATCTCTTCCTGCGTTTTAGGCGGTATCTCTTTGAGTTCCTGAACGTGTTTTAAAACTTCCTCGCGACCCCCGATGCTTACTTCGATTGCTTTCTCAATCGCTTTCTTGGCTTCCTCTGGGACTTTGTTATGAACCTCGGCCAGAACCTCTTGGTGTTTCGCAGTGCTTTCAGCAATGGTCGTGAGTAGTTTTTCCGATTGATCCTCGTTGTCCACCTCGCGGGCTCGTTCGGTGGCGAGTGAGATGCGGGATTGGTACTCCTCCATTGCCCGGGAGATTGCCTCGGGCTTGTTGGCGAGGGCCACGGCCTCGGCTTCCGCAAGGCGTTCCTCCGCGTGCGCGAGCGCTTTTTGAATCTTCCCCTCTGGGTTGAAAGTGAAAAAGAGACCGATTCGCTCAAACACGATGTCGAAGAAGTAGAAGGCGCTATCCGGTTTGATGCCAGCACCCGGCGCGGCGAAAGCGAAATACGGCACTGTCAAAACCGAGGCAAGCACTACAGTGAGGGATGCGCCGCTGATTTTTATCTTCATGTCTATGATTTCAGCAGAGTATGAGACAAGACTTCCTAACTAGCGATGCTATGTAGGCTTAATGTATCGGGCCGCTGGGAATCAATTCGCCCCTCGCGAATTCCTGGGTTGTCCGGCGCCTGCGGCGCATCGGCCAACCCTTCGATTCCCAACGCGAATGAAGCAGTTCATTCGCTCCGTCCCTCTCTCACTTCGTTCAATCGGGGCGCTGGGAATCGAACCCAGACTACGGACTCCCGAAGCCCGCGTACTGCCACTATACTAC
>CAYISH010000047.1:0-4623 GCA_964366035.1 uncultured Candidatus Saccharibacteria bacterium | reverse complement strand
CGGCGAAGCGTTTCAATACGCTGTTTGGGAAGATATATTTGAGTTCGGTTCATATGTTAAGTATATACATCGAGGTGTATATAGTCAATTTTCAATCGTGCCGGAAAACAAAAAACCCGCATACATGCGGATTAAACTGGACGGGGAGTTAGCACTGCCAACTCCCCGCAAAAGTTGCTAGCCACAAGGAAGCATTGCCTTGAAAAAGGACATCTGCTTCCTAGCCTGTGCTGCACCGCCAATCTCTGCTCTCTTTGACCGGAGATATTCCAAATCCCTCGGGTGGACCAGCACGACATAGAGTTTGCCTATCTTGTAAACATGGACGTGTTTGCCTTCCTGAACGGCAGCAATGAACTCCGAAAACCTCTTGCGGGCTTCCCTAATCGAATTTACCTCTCTCCTCGCAATGTTGGGGTGGAACAACGCAATATCTTCAGGAGGCACAATTGCGAGAACAAACCTGCCCCGACAGAAAACTTTGATGCGCTCTTTCCCCCAATGAGCGCGACTTGTTATTTCCGAGAAACGCTGCCTCGCTTCGACTGCAGAATATTCAACTCGTTTACTCATAAAGTGCCACCCTCCTTTCCAGTATCTTTTACCTTGATCTTGGGGAAAAGTCAAGGCAACCAGATTTACAAGGTAGGGAAATTTGGAGTTTATTTACCGTTTTTCAAAATCCTCTCTGAAGCAATTTGCATCGCTACTTTTCTTGGAAGTTTTTTTGTTTTGGCCGCTCTCTCCATCACTTCTCGCGTGGCCTTCGAAACCTTCTCCTTCACCATCTTAAACATTCTGTCTTTGCTGTATCCTTTGTATTCAGCGTAGGAAGAAATAACACCGCCGGCGTTTGCGATAATATCTGGCACTACAAGCACTTCTCTTTTCCAAAGTGCTTCTTCAAATTCTCCGCGTATAGGAATATTTGCGCCCTCCACAATTATTTTTGCCCTCACCTTGTTTACATTTTCCTTGTTAATCACATCCGGCTGGGCTGCGGGAATAAGCACGTCTGCCGCGAGTTCAAAAATTGCTTTGCCGTCGATTTTCCTACCGCCGGAAAAATTAACCACCGATCCCGTTTTCGCCTTCACTTTCATAAGTTCTTTATAGGGAAGCCCGACTTCCATATAAATTCCGCCTTTTGAATCGGAAACCGCCACGATTCTCGCCCCCGCCTCTTCCAAAAATTTGTGGGCGAACGTACCCACATTGCCGTAGCCTTCAATCGCAACGGTAGCGCCTTTCACCGGAATCTTTTTGAACTCCAGGGTGATTTTTGCCGCCTCCGCTACGCCAAAGCCCGTGCTGCCGAGTTCATGCGGGAGCCCGCCTAACCACGAAGGCTTCCCGGTAGCGGCTTTTCGGTCGCCAAGTTCGGTGGCAATCCAACTCATCTCTTTTTCAGTCGTATTGATGTCGGGGCCTGCAATGTAAAGTTTTGGAATGAAAGGCTTAAGAGCCCTCGCAAACCACTTAATAATTTCCTTTTTCTCCGCGCCTGTGTGCGTCTTTGGGTCGAATTGGATGCCGGATTTCGCTCCTCCAAAAGGAATATCGGCAAGCGCGTTTTTGTATGTCATGGCGCGGGCGAGGCGGGACACCTCAACTTCGCTTACCGTCGGGGTCATGCGAATACCTCCTTTGCCGGGGCCACGCCGCGTATTGTCGATCACCAAAAATCCCCACACCTTAAATTCGGGGTTGTACACTTTCACCACATATTCCGGGCCGAATGGCCCCGTTTCTATTTCAGTCTGCTCCATAATTATCTAATTTCCTTGAAAAAGCTTGTCGAGATAATCTTCTTCCCGAAAAAATTCCTGCGGATCGCCCGCCGCAATTTTTTCCGAGAGAGTTCTATTGTACCGAAACGCGCCCCTACTCCAGCTATAGGCCGCGATATCCCACGTCCACCCGGCGCCTGTATCGTCGGACTCCCCCGTCAGCTGGACATACGCTTTGTCGCGCTTGTCGTTCAAGATTTTAAATGCGTTTGCATGGCGCACCGAAGAGCCGTCCAGAAACCGGGCCTTCTTCTGCTCCCCATCACGATCGACAAGGTTTAAAAGCGCCACCTTGCCGCCCCGATATTCCATCACCGCAAAGAGCATAGTATACGCCCCGCCCGCCTCGGCTGTAACAACCACCTCCCATACCCCGTCGTTGTTTAAATCAAGTACGCCGATGATTTCCGCTTGAGTGCCTGGCAAAATATCTCCTTCTTTTTTCAAAAGTTCATTTACCTTCGCTCGCAACGTCTCTTTGGAAGGCTTCTTTTCTACAACCGGCGGAGGATGCGCTTCGTTTTGGGCCGGTGACTCATGGTCGAACAAGGCCGAAATTTTTGCAGAAAGCGCCCCAAAATTAACCCATAAGGGCGTGCTTGCCAAAACCACCAGCGCTAAACCCCAAAAAATACGCCGCCTCGCTAACCTTTTCCTTTTCATACGTATATATTACAATATCACATATGTTCAAAGTAGATTCACCATTCCCCGATTTCCGCCTCGAGGCATACGACCCTAAAAAGGAGGACGTATCCAAAATTGCCAAAAGCGATTTTAAAGGCAGGTGGTTTATTCTTTTCTTCTACCCGGCCGACTTTACCTTCGTCTGCCCCACCGAAATTATGGACATGCACCGGCGGTGGGAGGACTTTAAAAAACTCAAAACCGAAGTGGTGGTGGCCTCCACTGATACGGTGTATACCCACAAAGCTTGGATTGACATGGAAGAACTTTTGAAGGGCCTGACATACCTGATGGCTGCCGACCACAACGGGAAGTTCTCGCGCGAATTGGACATTTACGACGAGGATAGTGGGATGGCTCTGCGCGCCGCGTTTATTGTCGACCCCGACGGTATCTTGCGCGCCGCCGATGTCGTTTCCGACCCCATCGGCCGCTCCGCCGAAGAAATTGCGCGGAAGCTAAAAGCGCTTCAGTTTGTCCGCTCGCATCCCGGCAAAGTGTGTCCCGCTTCATGGGAAGAAGGAGATGACGTGATTGTAAAATCAATTAAGAAGGCAGGGAAAATGTACGAAGAGTTGGGGCGGGAATAAATTAAGAAAGTCGAAGAAATCAAAATCCCCGTCCGCCAAATGGCGGATGCGGGGATTTTGATTTTCAGAAGCCGGGGAAGTTAGAACTCCCGCCGTCCTGAAAAGCCTTCGCGTGAACCGTACCGTCTCTCGCCGAACCCGCCTCGCCGCTGGGGCGGACGGTCCGTCATGGGGCGCGCTTCGTTTATCGTAAGCGCGCGTCCGTCGAGCTCTTTGCCGGTCAACATTTCGATGGCCTTGTCGGCCTCTTCGTCCGTAGTCATCTGGACGAATCCGAAACCGCGCGAGCGGCCCGTCATCTTGTCCATTACTACGTTCGCGCTCTCAACGTTGCCAGCCTGCGAGAAGTGTGCTTTCAACCCCTCGTCGGTCGTTCCATAGGAAAGGCTTCCTACGTATAGCTTTTTTGCCATTCTTGAAAAACTCGTAACTAATAACTTGTAGGAAGACCTTATCCCAAAAATGAGAAACCCTACAATTGAAGACAGTGTATCATAAAAGGCGCTTTTTGTCAAAACAAACGATTTTTCTGTCCCTACAGAGAGGAATGCCCGCCCCTCCTCCGCGAATTCCGCCGCTTTGGGTCGTCGCGCTAATAAATGAAGATTATTAGAAATTTCTGATAATCTCAAAGTTCTTTCAAAAGAAAAGGACAGAACCGTGAGTATTCTGTCCTTTAGCGGGCGAACGGGAAGCGCGTCAGTTTTTCTCGGCAATGAGAATGTAACGCTTCGAGTCGAAAGTGAGAGGGTCGGCGTTGTAGCTTCCGTACATCTCCTTGAGAGTGAGCCCGGCTTTGCGGAACATCGCCGCGAGTTCCACAACAGTGTACATGCGGAGAGGAAGCGAAAACTCTTCGCGCTTCCCGTCCGTACCAATCCGCGTTCTTTTTTCGTTGTTGCGTCCAGTTGCGTGGTCGAACTCGGCTTCGGTGAGAACAACGGAACCGTCAGAGAGTTTCGCCCAGTGGTTGCTTCGGTAGTTACGGACAACCCTGTCTCGATTGATGACATCGAGTACAAACTTGCCGCCGCGCTTCAGCGTTCTTGCAACTGCGTCGAGAGCTTTTTGATCTTCCTCGTCGCTTTCCAAGTAACCAAACGCGGTAAAGAGGTTAAGCGCGATATCGAACTCGTTCTCGAACGGAATTTCGCGCATATCTCCTTTGTTCCAGCGTACCGAAACTTCAGCTTGCGCGGCGGCCTTCTTTGCTTCCTCAAGGAAGAATCCGTTGAGGTCTTGTCCGGTTACGTCGTAGCCGCGACGCGCCAACTCAATTGAATGACGACCATGACCACAAGGACAATCCAAAACCTTAGCGCCACGCTTGAGCGCGAGCACCTTTTCGAGAAAATCAATCTCCGCAAGCGTTATCTCCTGCGTGAGATTGTTTCCGTACTCTTTGAGATAGTCTGGACCAAAAAATCCGGCTTCCTCGCTGTACCACGGAGTTTGAGATGTTTGCTTCTTTGCCATAGCGTTTCTCCTTTCAGTTTTATTGTGGTGGACGGTGCTGGGATCGAACCAGCGGCCTCTCCGATGTGAACGGAGCGTTC
>CAYISH010000046.1:0-4632 GCA_964366035.1 uncultured Candidatus Saccharibacteria bacterium | reverse complement strand
GTCCTTACCTTCAATGATTTTGTGCCCGGCTTTTTCGGCAAGGTCCGAAGGATCTCCTCCCGTCTCAAGCATCGCCGCGAGCAAGTCTTTCGCGCCACGCGATGAAATTTCGCCTGCTGCCGCCATTTTTACAAGCTCCGCAAAATTTTCCGGAGTGACGCGGATTTCGGCAACTGAAAGCCCGCGCGACGCCAAAAGGCCCGCGAGGTCGGAAGTAATGTAATTTACCAAAAGCGACACAAGTTTTGCTTTTTTCACCTGTGGCGCCCAACGCTCCGCTTCCGACGTAGCTTGCTCAAAAAACTCGGAAAGAGCTTTATCGCGAACGAAAAACTCCAGCGTGGCCCCGCTTACGCCGTATTCTTTTTGAAATCGCTCGCGTTTTTGGGAGGGAAGTTCAGGTAATTCCGCCTTGAGCGCCTCCGGCAGAAATTCGGGCACTTCAGAAATTTTTAACGGCGGAAGGTCCGGTTCCGGAAAATATTTATAATCGTTCGCTTCTTCCTTGGAACGCTGCGATACGGTAACTTGGTTTACATCGTCCCATCCCCGCGTCTCCTGTTTTATCCGCTCCCCTCTTTCTAAAAGTTCCGCCTGCCGCTTGATTTCGTACTCAATCGCGCCCACCACCGCTTTAAAAGAATTGATGTTTTTCACCTCCACTTTCGTTCCCAACTTAGCGGCCCAACCGCTAAGTGGCGCGATGGAAATATTCGCCTCCACCCGCATCTGCCCTTTTTCCATATCCGCGTCAGAAGCGCCAATATAGCGGAGCAGGAGCTGCAGCTCTTCGGCAAACTCCCGCGCCTCGGCAGACGATTTTATGTCGGGCTCCGTAACGAGCTCCATTAAAGGCACGCCCGAACGGTTAAAATCGACGAGCGTATGGCCGGTTTTAGGATTGTGCACGCTTCGGGCCGCGTCTTCTTCCAAATGCACACGCGTAATACGCACCTCCTTCCCGGAAGAAGGCAATTTCAACTTTCCTGTTTTTACGAGTGGGAACTGGTACTGCGAAATTTGGTAGCCCTTGGGAAGATCAGGGTAAAAATAATTTTTGCGATCAAAGCGCGATTCGTCGGCAAGTTCGGCCCCAAGCGCAACGCCTATCTTTAAAATTTTCTTCACCGCTTCTTTATTTATAACTGGGAGAGCTCCGGGGTGCGCGAGACAGACGGGGCATACGTTTATGTTTGGATGCTTTTCATCGGGATCGTTCAAAGAACTACAGAACATTTTCGTTGCGGTCTTCAATTCAGCGTGAATTTCAAGCCCAACCGTAGGGATAAATTCCATAGAAAAATCCTAGCATGAAAAAGCTTGAATGATAAGGGCGAGGAAGGTATAATTTCTTTTATCATGCTTTCTTATACCGACTTAACTCCGGGTACGGAATTCGTCATGGATGGCGAGCCTTATATGGTGGCGGATTATCAATTTGTGCGCATGCAGCAACGCCGCCCTACCACGCAGATAAAAGCCAGGAATCTTATTACTGGCAAAATCACTTCGTTTACCGCCCAACAGTCAGATATTTTTCCTGAAGCGAGAATAGAAAAGGGAGATTTGCAGTTTATCTACGCCCACCGCGGCGAATACGTATTCCAAAAACCTGGCAACCCGAAAGAGCGCATGACCTTTACGGAAGACATTCTCGGGGAAAGCGCAAAGTTTTTGAAGCCGAACCTTACGCTAACCGCCTCCACATTCAAGGACAATATCATTAACCTAAAGCTTCCCGTGAAAGTAGACTACAAAGTAAAAGACGCTCCGGAGGGGTTGAAAGGAAACACGGCGCAAGGAGGCTCGAAAAGCGTAACGCTGGAAAACGGGCTTGAGATACAAGTTCCTCTTTTCATCAATTCTGGCGATGTTATACGCGTCAACACGGAATCGGGGGTGTATACGGAGCGGGTGGAGAAAGCGTAGCATTAGTCTGCCGATAATTTTATTCGTACTTAATCTCAAACCCTTCCATAGGTTTCTCAATTTGCACTTCATCAAATTCAAAGCGATCCACGCGGGCAAATAACGGCCCCCGTTTTGCCCATTCGAAAAGCGCATCTACCTTTGCTTTCTGTCCTTCAGCTACTATTTCTAGAGAATCATCCGGCAAGTTCCGCGTATAACCCGAAAGCCCAAGCTTCCGCCCGTGGCGCGTTGCCGAGTCACGGAACAACACGCGCTGTACTCTGCCGAAAAGGCGCATGCGTCGAAATGTTTTTGCACTGCTTCTCATACACTTTCTTTACTATAAGCACATTCTGGGTATAATAAAAGAACGTTTGCATTTTTTCTACTATCCGATTATGGACTTGCCGCATATCGCCATTATTCCCGATGGAAACCGCAGATGGGCGAAGGCGCGGAACTTGCCGACCGTTGCGGGTCATAAAGCAGGAGCGGAAAAGTTACAGGAAGCGCGGGAGTGGGCGGAGGCGCGCGGCATTCGTTATCTTACGTTTTACGCCCTTTCCACCGAAAATTGGAGCCGTTCGCAGGAGGAAATCGGATACCTGATGCGCATTATAGAAGAAAAGCTGGCCGAATGGGCGCGCACCGCCTCAAAAGAGCCTGTCCGTATACGTTTTATCGGGGAGCGCGGGCACTTCTCTGCATCCGTTCAAGGCCAACTCGAAAAGATTGAACGCGATACGGAAACTTTCGATAAGTTTAATTTGGCCATCGCCCTCTCTTACGGCGGAAGAGCGGAAATTATTTCGGCAATAAAATCTTTGCCGCCCCAACGCATGCACTCTCTTACCGAAGAAACTTTTTCACAACATTTATGGACCGCGGGCATTCCCGATCCTGATTTAGTGCTACGCACAGGCGGTTTTCAGCGGCTTTCCAATTTTCTTCCCTGGCAAAGCGCCTATTCCGAACTTTATTTCACTCCTACGCTTTGGCCCGACTTAACCCAAGAAGAATTTAACCGCGCGGTAGATTTTTTTATCGAAACAAAGCGGAATTTCGGGCGTTAAGCATAACATGCAGAATCACGAACCCTCATCCTACCGCCTCGATTCGTATAGCTCGCTTGTGGAAAGCGACCTTCGGCAACTTCTTCAAAAAGAACCGAAACTGGAGCTCTACCGCATGATTGAATACTTTTTGGGGTTTCGCGATCAGAACGGAGGCGAAGTCGAACGCTACGGCGGAAAAAGGTTGCGGCCCGCCATCTGCCTCTATATCGCCGATCTTTTTGGCAAAAAAGAGGCTGCCCGTCTTTTCGCCTCTTCGCTGGAACTCTTTCATAACTTCACGCTCATTCATGACGACATTGAAGACCACGACGAGCTGCGGCGCGGACGGCCTACTGTATGGAAATTATGGGGAGTAAATCACGGCATTAACTCCGGCGATGCGTTAGGACTTCTCGCCACCAAAACGCTGGGGCGAGCGGCGGCAAAAGCAGGTGAAAACGGACAGAAGGCCGCCGCATTTCTTTCTCAAATATATGCGGAAGTGATTGAGGGGCAATTTCTTGATTTTACTCTCGCTGACGCTCTTTTAAGCAGCCCTGCCGTTACAGAAGAATCCTACTTGCGCATGATCGAGAAAAAATCCGCCGTGCTTATTGCAGCATCAGCGAAAGCGGGCGCCATGATTGCAGGCGCTTCGCCCGCATGCCAGGAAGCGCTCTGGCGCTATGGCTTTAATTTGGGAAGACCTTATCAAATATACGACGACATTGTTTCCATTTGGGGTTCTATTGAAAAAAGCGGCAAAACCGCGCTCAAGGATATTTACGAAAAAAAGAAAACACTTCCGGTGATTTTTGGTTATTCCTGCGCCAGTGCCGCCGAGAAAAAAGAACTTGAAGAAATTTATTCGACAGGGCACGTAGTCTCGGAGGAAGAAGTCCGAAAAGTGGTGGGCATACTAAATAAAGTGGACGCTCGCGAATACGCGCATCAAAAGCTTCTGCATTTCGCCACTCTCGCAAAAAAGGCGCTTGGAAACACCGGCCTCTCCAAAACTTCAATCCAACCCCTTCTCGACTTAGAACAATCTCTCCTTTTTTCAAACCCTTCCACGACGAACAGGGTAAAAGTTCAACTTCAATAAATTTCTTCCTCCTTCACTTCCACCCCTCTTTAATCACAAATAGCGCCAACCAAGATGGGTACAGATTTTCGCGATAGCGTAGATCTGTACCCATTCTAAAACCAGCCTAAAATCGAAATCTTCATCTTGATACGATCGTGGAAAGATGAAGCCAAAAGATTGTCAGACAATCTAGAAATTTTAAAGAGCCCTTTGCGCGAACGCATTGGGCTCTTCTTTAATAATAATATGTCAATAGTAAGTAAAGCCCGTATTTTAAAGGGTTTTTGGCCTATTATCGAAGTCTGACTTTGATAGACTAGCTTTCTTCCAATAGCCGCACCAAGAGCCGCACAGGGGCACCGGCAGCGCCTTTCGCGAGATACTCCCCTTCTATGGTGGTCATCCTCGGCGCTATATCCAAGTGCACCCACGGGTACATGTCTTTCCCCTCTTTGTCTTTTATGAATTGCCACAAAAATACTGCCGCGGTAGTTGCGCCACCGTAGCGGTTTTTGCCGGTATTCGCCCAGTCGCCGAACGTTCCTTTTATGTCTTCTTCATAATCCTTAGAAAGCGGCA
>CAYISH010000045.1:0-4777 GCA_964366035.1 uncultured Candidatus Saccharibacteria bacterium | reverse complement strand
GTCGACGCAGCCTGACCCATGGAAAGGCGTGGTTCGCTACGCGCGGTGGCGGCGTTTCTTCCAAGCGCCCATGTATTTGAAGGGATGCGCGAGGTAGTGCTCGAAGGCGTGTTTAACGCTCATAGTTTCCTTTTCGCGCTTGTCCTAAGCATGGCCTTCCTATTTTTGGCCTATTTTTTCCTTCTTTCCACTTACCGCCGCGTGCTCAAAAAAGGGCTTTTAGTGAGGTTTGTAGAATAAGAACTTACGGCGCGCTTGACGCGCATCGCAGTTTTCTGGTTAAATCACTCAAAGGCACCGTCCATTCAAATTCACCCATCTCTTACTCCCTCTACGTCGGCTTGACTTGATTTTTACGATACCTTACTATATAAAAGTTGGCATAATGCCTGAAAATAAAGGTAAAAACATCATACAGGGCATCATTCAAGAGGCCCTGCCAAACGCGACTTTCCGGGTGAAACTCGATGACGGGCGCGAAATTTTAGGACATCTCGCCGGAAAGATGCGTCTTTTTTACATTAAAGTGCTCGTCGGAGACAGAGTAAGGGTGGAGACGACGTCTTACGACGAAGCAAAAGGCAGAATTGTGCAGCGTTTATAGAACCATGAAAGTCCGCTCTTCGGTAAAGAAAATATGCGCTTCATGCAAAGTGGTCCGGCGCAAAGGCCGGCTTCGCGTTATTTGCACGAACCCGAAGCATAAACAGCGGCAAGGGTAGCCATGAAGCGTGGGGCCGGAACACGCGATATGAAAAGAAGAGCGAACTAATATGAGAATCGCAGGAGCCACTATACCAGACAATAAGCGAATCGAAATTGCCCTGCCGTATATTTACGGCATCGGCCGCGCGACGGCGCGGAAAATTTTGGAAGAAGCAAAAATAGATTTTGCGAAAAAAGCGAAAGACATTTCGCCCCAGGAAATTAATAAGCTCCGCGAAATTATTGAGAAAAACTTCAAGGTGGAAGGAGACTTGCGGCGCGAAATTATTTTGAATATCAAAAGATTAAGAGACATAGGAGCCTATCGCGGCATGCGGCACGCTCACTCGCTTCCTTTGCGGGGTCAGCGGACCAAAACTAACTCGCGTACCCGCCGCGGTAACGTACGTAAAACCATGGGTTCCGGCAAGAGAAAGATGGAGAAAAAATAAAAATAGTATGGGCAAAAAACGCATTATCAAAAAATGGGAGGCGGGAGGGGACTCAAAATCTGCAACGCTTTTGAAGCTTCCCAAGCGGCGGCTTACGACGGGCGTTTTTAATATTCTTTCCACATACAACAATACGCTTATTAACCTTGCGGATGAAAAAGGCGACGTGATTTTAGCGTCTTCTTCAAGCGCGGTGGGTTTTCGGGGATCGAAGAAGGGCACGCCCTATGCGGCGACCAAGGTGGCGGAATCGCTTGGCGAACGGGCAAAGCTTATCGGCATAAAGGAGGTAATGGTGAGAGTAAAGGGTATTGGGGCAGGGAGAGAATCAGCCATCCGGGCCTTTGCCGGAATGGGGTTTGATATAAAATCTATCCGCGATGTGACCCCCACGCCCCACAACGGACCTAAATTACGCAAGCCCCGAAGAGTATAATTATAATGGCAAGAATAAGCTGTAAAACCTGCAGAAGGCTTGGGATGTCGATATGTGGAAGAGACAAATGCGCGTTTAAGCGCAAGCCCTATCCACCCGGCGAGCACGGACTCCGCGCAAAGCACGGGCGCGGCACTGTTTCCGAGTTCGGCGCGCAGCTCCGCGAGAAGCAAAAAATGAAATTTTCCTACGGCCTTCGCGAGCGGCAGTTCCGCAGCTACGTCATGGAAGCGAAACGGCGCGCGGGAGACACCGCCCAGCTGCTGTTGGAAATTCTGGAATCGCGCCTCGACAGCATAGTGTTCCGCATGGGGTTGGCTTCTACCCGGAGCCAGGCCCGTCAAATGATTTCGCACGGGCATATTATGGTAAACGGAAGGAAGGTAAATATTCCGTCGTTTCGGGCCGCGAAGGGCGACAAGGTTTCGCTTCGTCCCCAATCAGCGGGAAAAGCCCTTTTCCGCGACTTGGATATTTATTTAAAAAAATATACTTCTCCGGCATGGGTGTCGGTAGATAAGGAAAAGCGGGAGGGCGCGGTGCTGGGGCGCGCGGCCGACGTAGATATGGCGGGCCTCATCAACGTACACGCCATTGTAGAATTTTATTCGCGATAAATTTTGATTATTTATTATTTAACGATTGAGTTATGAACTACGAAATAATCACGCCTTCGCCGACTCGGGTGGTTCTTGAAGAGGGAACGAAAGGGGTTTATGAAATCGACTCGCTGGCCCCAGGTTACGGGCATACGGTCGGCAATAGCTTGCGCAGAGTGTTATTATCCTCCCTCCCCGGCGCGGCTATTACGCGGGTAAAAATAAAGGGCGTTTCGCACGAGTTTTCTACCATCCCCGACATAAAGGAAGATGTGATCAACCTTCTTTTAAACCTCAAGCAAGTGCGCTTTTTGATGCACACAGACCTCCCGCAGATTATTACCCTCTCGGCGAAGGGGATAAAAAAGATCACCGCGGGAGATTTTGAAGTTCCCACCCAGATCGAGGTAATCAATAAGGACAGCGCCATTGCTTCGTTGACCTCAAAAGAAGCGAAGTTGGAAATTGAAGCGACGATAGAGAAAGGTTTGGGATACGTGCCTCGGGAAGTTTTAGAAAAAGAAAAAGTGGAAGTGGGCAGCCTTACCCTCGACGCCATTTTTAGCCCGCTTCGAAAGGTAAACTATGAAGTAGAAAACATGCGCGTAGGCGATCGGACCGACTATAATCGCCTCCGGCTCTCCATCGAAACCGACGGCAGCATTTCGCCTCGAGAGGCATTTTCGAAGAGCGTTGATATTTTAATGAAGCAGTTAAGCGCGCTCGCCGGGTTTGAGGGCGAGAGAAATATGGTGGAAGCGGAAGAAACGGAGAAAGAAGCAACAGAAGCAGCGCCTGCCGAGGTAGGCGACGATGACCCTCTTAAAATCCGCACGGAAGACCTGGGCCTTTCAAGCCGCACGGCCAACGCGCTTGCGTCTGCGGGCATTCGAACGGTAGGAGGGCTTGTGCAGAAAACAAAAGAAGATTTAATGGAGCTTCAAGGGATAGGCGAGAAGGCAGTGGACGAAATACGGGAAGCGCTTGCAAACATGGGCCTTTATTTGAGGTAATAATATATCCGATATTTTCATAATGCGGCACCGGAAGAAGGGGCGAAAATTTGGAAGGGTAATAAAAGTGCGGCGGGCTTTGTACCGCTCTCTTTTGGTGGCGCTTATTTCGAAAGAAAAAATCCGCACCACGCTCCCGAAAGCAAAAGAGATTAGGCCGCAGATAGAGAAGTTGGTAACTAAAGCAAAAAAAGGGACTCTCGCCGCTCGGCGCGACATAGCAGGGGTAGTGGGCGCGCCTTCGGCCGCTAGGCTGTTTTCCAAAATCGCTCCAGCCCAGCAGAGTCGGAATGGCGGATACACCCGGATTACCAAACTTGCGCCGCGCCCTTCCGACAACGCTCCCATGGCAATCATTGAATTTGTGAAATAGAAAGAATATGACAAAAGATAACGCGACAATTGAATTAAATGTAAAAGGAAAATCGCTAGGACGCGCTGCCGGAGAAGCGGCGATACTTCTCCGCGGAAAGAATCGGCCTGACTTTGAGCCGAGGATACGTCCTACCCACCAGGTGCGTGTGCTCCACGTGGGCGAGCTAAACATTTTTCCCAGAAAACTTGATACAAAAATTTACACGCGCTATTCCGGCTACCCTTCCGGCTTAAAAGTCATTAAGCTCCGCGATTTGCTAAAAAAATCTCCGGAAGAAGTGTTCCGAAAAGCAGTGTGGGGGATGCTTCCCAAAAATAGGTCGCGGAAGTTCATCATAAAAAACCTCGCGTTTAAATAATTGCATGCCTCCGAAAAAACCTCCGATAAAAAAATCTGCAGTGCCGAAAGAAAAACCTGTGGCCGCGGCGAAGGAAATCCGCCAGCCGGCGGACCGAGCGGGAAAATATTTTGAAGCAGTGGGAAGGCGCAAAACTTCGGTAGCGCGGGTGCGGCTTTATCCTGCCGCAAAGCGCGCCTTCACCGTAAATGGAAAAGGGGGGGAAAAATATTTTCCTACTCTAGAGCTTCAGAAAATTTTGCACGACCCCTTTGAGCGCGCTCCGGTTTCCCAGCAGTTTGAAGTAACGGTGAAAGTTCATGGAGGCGGCGTACACTCGCAAGCCGAGGCAGTGCGCCACGGCATTACGCGTGCCGTGCTGAAATACGACGGCGAGCTTCGGAAAACATTGAAACCCTGGGGTTTTATCACCCGCGATCCGCGCATGAAAGAGCGGCGTAAATTCGGCCTCAAAAAAGCGAGGAAGGCTCCGCAGTGGGCGAAGCGATAGACGAGCGTCCCAGACACATACTCCCCACAGCAATTTTCTCGATAAATCAAAGACTTTTTGGAAAACGGCTGGCGATATGCGAAAAGCGGGCTTCGGGACTGTGGTGGTAGAATAGCGTTTCAGACGCAATATCCATAGCAGGAATTAAGCGCGCTTCCTAGAAACGCGATAAATTTTTTGTGTTCCTCAATCCTTGAAGGACATGGCTTTGACAATCGAATATAATGAAAGCAGTATGAAATGCGCAAAGCCGCTGGGGGCTCTGCGGCAGGTGATAACATTGGATTTTGCGCGGTGAAGGCTCTCTCCTCGCCGCAAGAAATCCTTGCACCATGCCGCGGAGCCCCG
>CAYISH010000044.1:0-4836 GCA_964366035.1 uncultured Candidatus Saccharibacteria bacterium | reverse complement strand
TTACTCTATAAATCCCATGTACAACTACCCAGATGGCGTGCAGAAACTCCGCGGGTATCAGGTTTCGCAAAATTTGGAAGTTAAAATCCGCGATCTGGCCAAGTCAGGCAAAATCATCGCCGTTGCAACCGGTGCCGGAGCCAACCAAATAGGCGGGCTTTCATTTACCACGGAAGACCCAAGTACGTTAATGACCCAAGCCAGATCGGAAGCCATTGAAGACGCTAAAAAGAAAGGCGAGGAACTTGCGGAAAAACTCGATGTGCGGCTCGGGAAAGTAATAAATTTTTATGAATCGGGCCCCATTGGCCCCGTGTTTTACGAGAGCTTCGTGGCCAAAGGCGGCGATGCTGCCTGGCCGGCAGTTCCAGAGATACCGGTTGGCGAGAATGAAATTGTTGTCCAGGTAACTGTAACTTATCAGATCAAATAAAAAATGAACGGAAACGAAATTCAGCCGATAAAAGAAAAAACTTCGCCCAAGGATATATTTTTGCACCTTTTGGCTATTGTAACCCTTTACGTAAGCGCGGTAAGTTTTGGGACGCTTGTTTTTCAGTACATAAACATTTTCTTCCCTGATCCTCTGCAAGATGGCTACTATTATGGGCGTTCCGCCTATAGTTCGATTCGCTGGTCTATCGCCACGCTGGTAGTGGTGTTCCCCGTTCACATGTTTACTATGTGGGTATTGAACAAAAGCTATTTGACAAGCCCGTCGAAGCGCGACTTGAGAATCCGCAAATGGCTTGTGTATTTGACTCTTTTTTTGGCGGCGATTGTCATCATCGGCGATCTCGTGGCTCTTATATACAATTTGCTTGAGGGGGAGCTTACGGCCCGGTTTATCTTGAAAGTTCTTGCGGTGTTCTTTATAGCCGGGTCGGTGTTCGGGTACTATTTTATGGACATAAGGAAGCATCACACTGAATAGATGAAAATTTTTGGGTATGTTGTAATAATTGTAGTTGCGGCGGCGGTCATCGCGGGATTTTTTATGGTTGGTTCGCCGCAGGAAGAGCGAACCAGGAGGTTTGACGACAGAAGAATCTCAGACCTTCAAACTATTCAGAACCAGGTTATTTTTTACTGGCAGAGAAAAGAAAAATTGCCGGGGAACCTTGATGCTCTTGACGATGATATAAGCGGATTTCGCCATCCGCACGATCCTGAAGCGGCCCAAGAGTATGCGTACGAAGTTACCAACAAGGAAAGTTTTCGCCTGTGCGCCATATTTGCAAGGCCGAGCATCAGCGTTGAGGGTTATCGCGGAGCGCCGCAACCCGCGTTCCAAGAGTATACCCCGCGGGGCTACTACAATGGAGAAGAATGGCAACACGGCGAGGGAAAAACCTGTTTTGATCGCACCATTGATAAAGAACTCTACCCGCCCACAAAACCTGCGCCGCGAAACTGAAAACGCCCGGCAGGTTTTTCTTATTCTTCACAATGTCCGGAGTTTGTATAATGTCGGGTCTATTTTTCGTACAGCGGACGCGGCCGGGGTTTCCAAAATTTTTCTGACTGGGTACACTCCTTTACCGGCCACCAAAACCGCGCTCGGGGCCGAGCGATTTGTTCCGTGGGAGAAAATCAAAAGTATAAATAAGGCGGTGAAAATATTGAAAGCGGCGAAGACGCAAATTGTGGCGCTGGAGCAGGCAAAAAGTGCCCTAGATATAAGGAAATTTAAACCTCATTATCCGTTTGCGCTTTTGCTCGGCAACGAAGTTCGGGGAATATCAAAGACCCTCTTGAAAAAATGCGACGGGGTCGTAGAAATTCCGATGCGCGGCAAGAAAGAATCCTTAAACGTTTCGGTGGCCGCGGGCGTGGCGCTTTTCGCCCTTTGAAGCTCCGAAAGAGCGGAGTAGGGATTTACTCTCAATAGCTGATTTTTTCGACCACTCTTCCGAGGCCATCCTTGAGCGTAATGGTTTCTTTTCTGTCTTTCCAGACCCCGGTGGAGCGTCCGAGATATATGTACCACTCTGTTGATGAAAAGTTTTTTTCATTTTTATAATCTTCAACGCAGTTATTGTAGTTTATATATGTGGTGGCGTAATTGCGGCACTCGTTTGACACAGGTTTAGATGTAGGAAAAGGAATTTGGATTACTTGCCGACAGCGAGGGAGGGTTTCAAGGAAATCAACGCACGAGGTCTCTAGATTTTGGGCCCCGGGCGCGCCTTCGGGCCTTGGGCAGTCCTCGCGAAGGCGGGGAGTGAATTCATGGAACTCATTGAAATACCCCGTGCATACGTTCGCCTTAAAATTTATGCCAATAGGGCTTTTGCCGCTTATCACGTGGGCCCGATCACCGCGATTTAATACAATTGCGTCGCCGCTCGACGTTTGTCCCATGAACGGTAGATACCATCCTCCGCCGAGCGCGTAGCGTTCCCTATTGGAGTTTTCCACCGACCACGCGCTTATGAGAATTTTATCTTCCGTGAAGTTGCGGATCGTTACGTATTCTTTCGTTGGGTCTTGAGTAGAAGTGTTCCCCGAGTCGAATGACACTTTTCCTTTCCACGGCGATTCTCCTGAAATTGGCGGAGGTAGAGAGGGCGGAGGAGGTATTTGGTTGCCGGAAGAACGCGGACGATTTGATAGTTCTTCCTCGACGGTGCCGGTGCGTGAGGGAGAGCCGGTGCGTATGCCGCTCGTGCCCCGAAGTCCTCCTCCGCCGCCCTGCGCCTGGAAAAGAACTATGACGACGACAATGGCAATAAGCACAAACCACGGCCCGCCGAAATCGCCTCCTCCATTTTTGTTTCCGTCAGCCATGTTTCCATTATATACTAGTTGATATGCCGAGTTTATTCCCCGCCCTTTTTACGTTTAGCGAAGCTGCGCCCTTCTTGTTGCGCGTAGCCCTCGCCGCCTTGTTTATTCCATACGGCTACAAAAAACTTTTCGCCGATTTTCCGAGCGTTCTTGGCGTGTTTAAATCCACAGAGTGGCAGTCCGCTCCGCCATCCGCCAGCTTGCGGAGCGGATGGCGGGCGCCGTCGGCGGGGATTGCGGAATTTTTCGGCGGGCTTTTTTTATTGGCAGGATTCCTTACCCAGCTTGTCTCCTTACTTCTCGCCGCGAAGACGCTTGCAGATATAGTGAAGGGAGCAAAGGAAAAAAGAGACATCTCCTACAGGCAGGGCTTCTCGCTAGTTCTTTTGGCGGCGCTCCTTTCGCTTGCATTATTGGGTCCGGGCATTTACTCCATAGATCTTCCTTTTTAAGGTTATGGCAAGCGACACCGTTGTTTTTGATTTAGAGACAAAAAAGCAATTTTCCGACGTGGGTGGGCGGGAAAATTTGCATTTGCTCGAGGTTTCCGCGCTTTCCGCTTACTCGTATGAGAAAGATAAGTTTTACGAGTTTGAAGAAAAAGATTTGAAATTTTTCGAACAAATGGCGAAAGATGCGGAGCGGGTCGTCGGATTTAATATTAAAGGGTTTGACTTGCCGGTGCTCCAGCCGTACGTTTCGATCCAAACCAGTTCTCTGCCGGTTGTAGATATGATGGACGACGTAGTAAGAGGAGTAGGGTTTCGCGTTTCATTGGACAATTTATGCAAAACCACGCTCGGCGCTGGCAAAATTGCCGATGGGCTTGACGCGGTAAGGTGGTGGCGGGAAGGGAAAATAGACGAAATTAAAAAGTATTGCACGGAAGACGTGCGCCTCACCCGCGATTTGTACGAATACGGCAAACGCCACGGGCACGTGCTTTTCCATGCCCGCGACTCTGCCGGGCGCGTTTCTGTTCCCGTAAGTTGGGCAGGAGAGAATTCGCAAAATATCCGCCAAATTCTGGTGTCGGCCTTCCAGAGCCGCTCACGCGTCGAGATTAATTATCTTACCAAAACATCCGAAGCGGGCGAGGACCCGAACAAAACTCGGCTCGTTGATATATATAAGATAGGGGAGGATGAATTTGAGGGGTATTGCCATTTACGAAAAGGTTTGCGAATATTCAAGATTGAAAGGGTATTGGCGGCTCGTCCTACCGGGGAGAGCTATCGGGTACCAGGAGAAATGCAAGAATCGCTTCTGTGAAGGTAAATATAGATGGGTATCCCTCGCTTACGCTCGGGATGCTCATTTTTTAGCCAAAATTTAAGAAAATTTTGTAAAAAATGGCAGACATAAAATTTCATGTCCAAGAGCGCGAAATCAACTTCGAAGAATTAGTCGAAGAGTTGGTAGCGTTTATACACAAAAAGCCGGAGTGTGAGTACCGCATTGTGGTGGGGACCGATTCCAAACCGGACCGGCGGGTGCGCTTTGTAACAAGCGTGGCGATTGTGCGCGTGGGGAACGGCGGGCGATACTTTTGGACGCGCTCGGAGGAAATGCCGCTGCCTACTCTTCGCGACAGGATTTTTAAAGAGGCGATGTATTCAATTACTTTTACTCAAGAGCTGCGGTCGCGCCTGAAGGACAAAATTGGCGAAGAATTTTTCTGGGACCGAAAAATCTCCGTGCATCTCGACGTGGGCGTAAACGGCGCTACTAAAGATTTGGTAGACGGGGTAGTCGGCATGGTGCGCGGCTACGGATTTGAAGCGGTCATTAAACCTGATTCGTTTGGGGCGTTTGTGCTGGCGGACCGCCATACATAGTCTGTCCTCGTCGTCCAATGGATAGGACGCAAGCCTCCGAAGCCTGAAATCCGAGTTCGAATCTCGGCGAGGACACAAAAGGTTTGAAATTTCGGGCTGTAGTATATTGGTAGTACGCGAGGCTGGGGGTCTTGCAGACCGGGTTCGATTCCCGGCAGCCCGACCAATCAAAACTTAACGATTTTTCAGGACGAGATGATTGCTCGCT
>CAYISH010000043.1:0-4838 GCA_964366035.1 uncultured Candidatus Saccharibacteria bacterium | reverse complement strand
AGCGTCAACACCACCGACTCGGCCGTCCGGATCACGCACGTGCCCACCGGCATCACCGTACATATTTCCGAGGAGCGGAGCCAGGAGCGGAACCGCTCGCGCGCATTGGAGCTCCTTCGCGCCAAGCTTTACAATCTTAAGTTAAAAAGCCGCAAGGAGGAAAAAGACGCCCTAAAAACGGCAAAGGCGGGAGAAATTGAGTGGGGCCACCAAATACGCTCATACGTGCTGCATCCCTATAAAATGGTGAAAGACCACCGTACTGGCGTGGAAACGGGCCGGATTGACGCGGTTTTTTCAGGAGAACTAGACGACTTCATCGAATCAGAGTTAAAATTGTAGGAAGTGGCGGGGTCAACTTGCCATCTTTTGCAATGATATCTTTCGATAACGTATCTAAAATCTATTCTTCCACGTCGGTAGCGCTCGAAGATGTAACATTTTCTATCGAGCCCGAGGAGTTTGTTTCGTTCGTGGGCCAATCGGGCGCGGGAAAATCCACGCTTCTCAAACTTTTGTTAGCGGAAGAAAAACCGAGCGCCGGAAAAGTTTTTTTCGAGTCTATTGACGTGCACAAACTCCGAAACGGCGACGTGCCCCGCCTGCGCCGTCGCATGGGGGTGGTGTTCCAGGACTACAAACTACTGCCCACCAAAACCGCGTACGAAAACATAGCATTTGCCATGGAAGCGGCGGGGAGAGGCGAGGAAGAAATTACTTCCACGGTGCCGCAAGTATTGGAGCTTGTGGGTCTCGCCGACAAAGCCTGGCACTTTCCCTCTGAACTTTCGGGGGGGGAGAAGCAGCGAGTGGCCATCGCGCGGGGGCTTGTCAACCAGCCCGACGTGGTGATTGCCGATGAGCCAACGGGAAACCTCGATCCCATCAACACCTGGGAAATTATCAATCTTCTGGAAAAAATCAACGAGCTTGGCACGACGGTGATTCTTGCCACGCATGACAAAGAAGTGATTGACGCCTTGAAGCGCCGCGTGATTACGCTCGAAAAGGGGAGAGTGGTGCGGGATGAAAAACGAGGCCGCTACGTCCTGTAAGGTGTTTCGTTGAGGGTGTAATAGTACAATAGTACATAGGTAGAGAGAGGAACACGAAACCTAAAACATGGAACATAAAACATTTCTAAGAATAGGCCTCATCGCTGCACTTTTTTCATTGGCGGTTTTCCTCCCTGTGTATGTTTCTGCCCAAACGGCCACCTCCACCGATGTAGCGACCCTCATCGCCGAGCTTCAGAAGCAAATCGCGGCTCTTCAGGCGCGTATCAACGAACTGGAAACAGAACTTGGCGTTCAGAGCGAACCTCAAAAACTGACGACCTCGGATCGCGAGTCAGGACCGCCCGCCTTCGATCGCATTCTATTTTTAGGCGCGAGGGGCGATGATGTCCGCCGCCTCCAGCAATTTCTTGCCCAATTTCCCGATCTGTATCCGGAGAGACTGCTCACGGGCTACTTTGGCCCCTTTACCGAAAAGGCCGTCAGGAAATTTCAAGAGAGACACGGCATTGTCTCTTCCGGCACCTCTGATACCACGGGGTACGGAAGAATCGGGCCGAAAACACGGTCAAAATTAAATGAGCTACTCGCCGAAGGCGCGGGGCAATTGGAGGTGATACCGCAGGGACTCACCACCGCGCCCGGGATTCAAAAGAAGCTTGCCACCACCACCACGCTCGCAATTACGGGGACAACTACGCCGTTCGCCGCGGCCACTTCCACTCCTTCCGGCGCTATTCCTGCAACCCCCGCTACCCCCGCCATTCCTTCTACAAGCGGAAGCGCGGGGACTGCCGCGGCTCCTGCCACGCCTGCTACTCCGGCGACACCTACAACAGGGACTCCGCCGCCAAGCGGGGCCACTCCTCCTCCAAGCCCTACTCCTTCGCCGACACCTCCTCCTTCCAGCGCTGATACAGCCGCTCCCGTGATTTCAAATATGCAGGCAGCGAATATTACGGAGACGTCCGCCACTATTTCATGGACCACGAATGAACCGGCGACCACAAAAGTATACTATACACTCAAATCATCACTGCTCTCGATTGCCACCACGTCGGCAAGCGGGGTTGATAATGTCACCAGCCACAGCGTTACTCTTTCGCATCTTGCCGCCGCATCCGCTTACTATTACGCGGCTGTTTCAAAAGATGCGGCGGGTAACACGGCAACGAGCACCAGCCAGTCATTTACCACGGCGAGTCCGTCCCCCCCGCCTCTCCCTCCTCCGCCTTCTTACACGCACATGTGCGGCAATTCCATAACTGTTCCTACCAATGTTTCCTCCATCCAAAGCGCGCTTAACACGGCATGTTCTGGAGACACGGTGTACGTGCATGCGGGAACATACTACGAAAATATCACCGTGCCCACCGCGAACGTAACTTTAAAGGGGGCATCCGGGACAAGTCCGGAAACGGTTATCATCGACGGATCAACAGATAATTATGCCGGCCTTCAAAAGCGGAACTTCAGATATGTGATCTACACCGATAAAACCGGTTTTACCGTTGAGGGCATGACAATTCGCGGATCGAACGATGGAATCACTATATGGGGGTCAATCAGTGCAACAGTGAAAAATGTGATTATCAGGAATAATGTTATAGGCATTGATATCGGGGCGGGCACAAGCGGAACGATTACCATTGAAAAAAGCCTTATTGTAAACAACAGCAACAATGGGATTACCGTCAGTAATTTTGGTTCTTTCGCTTTGTACGTAACCAATAATACGATCGCGAGCAACGGCAATATAGGGCTCACGGAGAGCGGAGGAGGCGGCACTCATGTTTTGCGCAATAACATTATTGCCAATCAGCAGACGGGCGTGGATGTGCATTGTTCAACTCCGCCGTTCACCATTCTTTACAATAATGTGTGGAACAACGCGCGTAACGGCGTAACCGAAAACTATGTGCTCTATGATTGCACGGGAGGATACCGCGCCGCGTTTACGTCTTCGCCCGGCACGGGAGAGCTTTCTCTCGATCCGCAATTCGCGAATACTTCGGATTACCATCTCCAGGCGGGCTCTCCCATGATTAATGCGGGAGACCCTTCATCACAGTATAATGATCCTGACGGCACACGCAGTGATTTAGGCGCGTACTATGCGTCAAGTTCCGCAGAGGCTCCGTTTCGCCGCAATCTAGCCTTAATCCTCCAGTCCATTAGCGCGGCGCTCGATAACATTCTGGCGCAAATCCAGAAATTAGCAAGATAGATAAGGTGCTACATGCAGGATAGTCATGCTCCATGACCTATGAAATGGATTAACGTACGAAGAACAATTGCGCGAGGCCTTATCAATTTTTGGCGAAACGGCTGGGTGTCGGTCGCCACTATTTTGGTGATGATACTTACCCTTTTCGTAGTGGGCGCTTTATTTTTCTCGAACGTCCTCTTTACTTCCGCCCTTGACCAAATCCAAAACAAAGTGGATATCTCCGTCTACTTCAAAACAGCAGCCGACGAAGATGAAATTCTGGCCATTAAAGGCTCCCTCGAGAAACTCGGCGAGGTAAAATCGGTAGAATATATTTCGCGCGAAGAGGCGCTCCGCCAATTCCAGGAACGCCACAAAGATAACGCCCTTATTGGGCAATCGCTTCAAGAGCTTGGGCAAAATCCCTTGGGCGCCAGTCTTAACATAAAAGCAAAGGACCCAAGCCAGTTCGAATCCATTACCCGGTTTTTGGAAGCGGGAGCATTTGAGAGTGTAGTAGACAAAATAAACTACCGCCAAAATCAGGTAGTTATCGAACGGCTCTCCAGCCTTCTTTCAGCTTCTCGAGCGCTTGGCGCGGGTATTACGATTGTGCTCGCGGGCATCGCTATTCTGGTGGCGTTTAATACCATCCGGCTTGCCATTTATACTTCACGCGACGAGATTTCCATTATGCGCCTCGTGGGCGCCGACAATGCGTTTATCCGCGGGCCTTTTTTGGTAGAGGGCGTCATTCATGGCACGCTTGCTTCTATTGTGGCGCTCGTTATTCTGTGGTCACTTTCCGCGTGGCTAGGGCCTAAAGCAGAGCGCTTTTTCGGTGGCCCTAATCTTTACGACTATTACTTTTCCAATTTCGTGTTCATTTTCCTTATGTTGCTTGCGATGGGCGTAGTCCTTGGCGTCATCTCGGCACTTATCGCTACACGGAGATATTTGAGAGTATAATAACTTTGTGCTGATGTTGGGTAAAAACTGGGAACATTTTCTCGCCCTGGTTGCTGTCTTTCTTGCAGGCGGTCTGATTTTAACGAACCATGCCTTTGCCAAAACTGCGACCTCAACCGCCGATAGAGCGGGTATCATAAAAGCGCTAGAGGAATAAATTCAAGCGCTTGAAGCTAAAATAGCAGAACTAAAAAAAGAACTTGAGTTGGAGTTTACTCAAACGCTCGTTCGGGGTACTGCAGGAGCTGAAGTAAAAAAACTGCAAGAATTTCTAAAACAAGATTCTACAATCTACCCCGAAGGACTCGTTACCGGATACTTCGGCCCTTTAACTGAAGCCGCCGTCAAACGTTTTCAGGAAAAGCATGGAGTGGAAGCGATGGGGAGGGTGGGTCCCAAAACCATCGCTAAACTCAATGAACTGCTTACTCAAGGCCCAGCAATCCCTCCAGGCATTCAAAAGAACCTGGCCACCTCCACTCTTTCACGCTTGGCCCCCCCTCAACCCCTTCTACCAGAACCAGCACTCCATCCGGAGTAATTCCTGCCATTCCTGCTACTCCAGCCCAACCTCTTGGACAGACAGGAACTACCACGGTTCCAGCAATTCCTGCCACACCTGCCTCGCCATCAGGAACGACCAC
>CAYISH010000042.1:0-5730 GCA_964366035.1 uncultured Candidatus Saccharibacteria bacterium | reverse complement strand
GATACGGGCCGAGATAAAGTGGAAGAAGCGGCGAAGAGCGAAAAAAAGTCAGTGTGGGATCTCGCCCGCGAGTACGAAGAAATTTTTAAACGCGACCTTGAAAAACTTAATATATTGTTTCCGCAATTGTTCCCGCGCGCGACTGATCACATTGAAGAACAAATTGCAATAATCAAAAAACTTGAGAGAAAAGAACTTACCTACCGCACGACGGACGGAATTTATTTTGACACCACAAGGTTTAAAAATTACGGCGTACTGGTAAAAGAAAAAATTAAAGGCATCCGGGCAGGTGCGCGTGTGAAGATGGGAGAGAAGAAAAATCCTACCGATTTTGCGCTTTGGAAGTTTTCTTCTAAAAGTGGCGCGCGCCAGATGGAATGGTCTTCACCCTGGGGTGTAGGGTTCCCCGGTTGGCATATCGAGTGCTCTGCGATGAGCATTAAGTATTTGGGGCTTCCAATCGATATCCACGCGGGCGGGGTGGATCACATTCATCCCCATCACACCAACGAAATTGCGCAGTCGGAAGGGGCATTTGGAAAAAAATTTGTAAATTTTTGGATGCATTCGGAATTTTTGCGTGTGGACAAAGGGCGGATGGGAAAATCGGAAGGAAATGCGATTACCATGAAAGAAGTGGAGGAGAAAGGTTTTGGCCCTCTCGATTTTCGCTATCTCACGCTTACCGCCCACTACCGCTCCCCTCTTAATTTTTCTTGGGAAGCTTTAGAAGCAGCGCGAAATGCGCGATTAAAATTAGAAGACCGAACGCGCGGAGCTTCTCAAAGCCAGAACGCCCAAAAAACTGCTGCGGGTAAAAAACGGCTTGAGGCTTTCAAGAAAGAATTTCTGGATCAGTTAAACGACGACTTAAACATGCCGAAAGCATTGGCTTTTTTGTGGAAAGAGCTCTCTCATACAAAATTCCACTCTATCGCCTATGATGCTTTGCTTTTCTCTGATCATGTTCTGGGGCTTAAGCTGAAGGATGTTC
Source organism: uncultured Candidatus Saccharibacteria bacterium (assembly GCA_964366035.1). Lineage (GTDB taxonomy): Bacteria > Patescibacteriota > Minisyncoccia > JACPKW01 > UBA11713 > CAYISH01. Next base: position 4,733 of record CAYISH010000042.1, on the reverse strand, counting down.
GCCCGGCCAAAGTTTCGGCAGAAGTTGACTTGCTTCTCAAAAAACGAGAGGAAGCCCGCAAGGCTAAAAAATGGGACACAGCCGACAAGATTCGTAAAGAGATAGAATCTCTTGGTTTTTTTGTAGAAGACACATCAAAGGGCGCAAGGATAAGGCAAAAATAGGGGATAGGCTCCGGGCGCGTTATAATCAACCTACTATTATGCCGAAAGAGCGCGGGGGCCAAAAACCCATAGAATCTCCTTTTACGGGCGGTATTAAAATGCCCCCACAGAATATAGAAGCCGAGATTTCTACTCTTGGCGCTTTAATGCTTGATTCAAACGCGGTGATACGCGTAATGGATATTTTGCGCCCGGAGCATTTTTACCGCCCCCAGCACCAGACGATTTACGGGGTAGTGGTAGACCTTTTTGAACGCCATCAGCCTATTGACGTGCTTTCGGTTTCTTCGCGCCTTGGGGAAAAAGGTCTTTTGGAGGGAGTGGGCGGAACAAGCTACCTTACGGATTTGGTAAACGCAGTGCCAACATCTTCCAATGTAGCGCACTACGCCGAGATTGTACGCAAGAAAAAAGTGCTTCGCGATCTCATTAGCGCTTCTTCCGAAATCGCGGAGCTTGGCTATAAAGAGGGCGAAGAAATAGACGAACTTTTGGACAGCGTGGAGCGGAAAGTATTTGCCATTTCGCAAGGTTCTTTAAAGCAGAAGTTTTTTCCGCTTAAAGACGCGTTGGAAGAAGCCTGGGAGCGGATTGATAACCTGCATAAAAACAAAAATCAGCTCCGAGGCATTCCGACGGGCTTCAAAGACCTCGACAATATCCTGGCGGGTTTCCAACGCTCCGACCTTATTATTATCGCGGGGCGTCCTTCCTTTGGAAAAACCGCCTTCGCGCTTGATATCGCCCGGCATGCTGCGGTGAAATACAAGATCCCTACCGGTATTTTTTCGCTGGAAATGTCTACCCAGCAGCTTGTCGACCGTTTTATTGCAGCCGAGGCGCGAGTAGATTTGTGGAAACTGCGCACCGGGCGCCTTTCCGAAAATTCGGACGACTTTTTGCGCATACAGGGGGCTTTGGGCAAGCTTTCCGAAGCTCCTCTCTTTATCGATGACGAGGCCTCAAACAACATCCTTCAAATGCGCGCTATGGCCCGCCGCCTCCAGGCTGAACACGGACAGCTTGGGCTGCTCATTATTGACTACTTGCAGCTTATGCAGCCAAAGACGTCTTCCGAAAACATGGTGCAGCAGATTACGGAAATCTCGCGCTCCTTGAAAGGGCTTGCCCGCGAGCTCGACGTTCCGGTAGTAGCTCTCTCGCAGCTCTCCCGTGCGGTGGAACAGCGCCATCCGTCGATTCCGCGCCTTTCTGACCTACGTGAAAGCGGCAGTATCGAGCAGGATGCCGACGTGGTGATATTTCTTTATCGCGAAGATCGTTACAAAGAAAATTCATCCAAGCGGAATCAGACTGATATCATCGTAGCTAAGCACCGTAATGGCCCTGTGGGAAAAATTTCGCTTTATTTTGACCAAGAAAAAGTTAGCTTCTCGTCGCTTGATGAACACTCGGGCTTCGAGGCTTTTGAAGTAGGAGAATAATAACAGGAGTATGGAGGGAGAGATAATTCCAAAGTTAATTGCGTTTTTCGAAAAGTTTCCGGGTATTGGGCCACGCCAAGCTCGCCGATTTGTGTATTTTTTGGCGGAAGAAAGCCCGGTCGATATAGAAAACTTCGCTCTACTCATCGGGCGCTTTAAAAACGAGGTTTCGCGGTGCAAAAATTGTTTTCGCGTATTTTCCGCCCAAGGCGGGGAAGGCAGAAGCGACTTGTGCGGGGTGTGCGCGAATCCAAGCCGCGATAAATCGAAAGCGCTGATAGTAGAAAAAGATATCGACGTGGAAAATATCGAGCGAAGCGGCGTGTATGGGGGCATCTATTACGTCTTAGGCGGCCTTCTTTCGCCTCTTCGGCCCGAAAACCAAGAGCGTCTCCGCCTCCGGGAGCTTTTTAATAAAATTGAGCGTTCGGGAGAAATTTCCGAAATAGTGCTTGCCCTTTCCGCCACCACCGAAGGAGATATGACTGCCCGCTGCGTGGAGCGTATTTTGGAGCCTTTTACCAAGAAGGGGAAAATAAAAATCTCCCGCCTGGGGCGGGGACTTTCGACGGGCACGGAGCTTGAATACTCCGATCGCGATACTTTGCGAAGCGCGTTTGAGAATAGAAAATAAAGAGCCTTGCCGCTAAAGAAGGAAAGACTCGACCCCTATTCCGAAACGATGTCCTTAATAAGAACCTCCGTAAAAGGCTGCCGGTGTCCCTTGGTTTTGCGGTAGCGGGTTTTGGAGTGATAGCGGGCCACAATCACTTTTTTGCTTTTGCCCTCGCCGAGCCACTCGGCTAACACTTTGGCACTTTCGATAGTCGGTTTTCCGGCCTGAATCATATCGCTATTCCCTGTTGCGAGAACTTGGTCAAACGAAAGCCCCCCGCCTTCCTCGGGCTTTGCGATTTTCTCTATCTTGAGCTTTTGCCCGGGAGTTACCAGATATTGCTTCCCCCCGGTTTTTATTACCGCAAACATTGGTAGAAGAATAGCAAATTTAAGTAAATTTAGCAACTCCGCAAGCAGGATAGTATTTCTTGGGGTTTTTGCAAAGCTTATTCTTCCCCATTTTCGGCTTTGGAAATGAGGAGCGTTTCTATCTCTATTTTTTCTCCGGTGATTTTGTACAGGTCTTTGTCGATTTTTTGGAACTCTTTCTGGGCAATGTTGTAAGTATTTACCACCGTGTTTAATTGATTGCCCATTTTTTGCGAAAAACTGTCGTAGTTTAGAAGATGCTTTTGCAGAACCTCTACGTTTTTACGGATTTCCTTTGCTGATTCTTCAATCTGCAAGGCTCTAAGCCCTTGCAGCACGGTCTGCAAATAAGCTAAAAACGATGTGGGCGAGACAATAATTACATGTTTCTCTCTGAAGGCGTATTCTATCAAGTCCTGCGTTGAGCTCTGCACCGCCCCCACTCTGTTGATGAGCAGGTCGTAATAAATCGCTTCGGAGGGGATGAACATGAACGCAAAATCCATGGTGTTTTCTCCGGGCTTGATGTACTTCGACGTTTCATCAATGCGGGTTTTCAAGTCTTGCTTGAAAAGCTTTTCAAGCCGCTCGTGTTCCAGTGGGTCGTTAGTGGCAAGTATGCGCTCATAGTTTTCGAGCGAGAACTTTGAGTCAATGGGAATGATCTTGTCTTTCACTTTCACCACTGCATCAACAATCGTGCCGTCCGCGAAGGGGTATTGGATTTGGTAGGCGCCCGGCGGGAGCACGTTTTTGAGCACAGTTTCGAGGTAATATTCGCCCAACACCCCCCGCTGCTTGGGGTTTCGTAAAATGTCTTGCAGACTCTTAAGCTGATCGGCAAAGCCTACAACTTGCCGGTTCGTCTCGTCCAACTTAGTCAGGCGCTCTGTAACTTCACGGATAATTTTTGCCGATTCACCGAATTGCTTTTGCATGATAGTGGTGGATTGGCCAAGCCCGTGGTCGAGTTTGCGGGCAAGTTCGTTCATTTGGTTTTGCAGAAACACGAGTCCCTCGGAATCTTTGGGCTGGCCCTGCGCGGAAAATGCCCGCCGCATAAGCCACGCGAAGAGTATGGAGAACACAAGCCCGATAACGGCGCTGGAGACAGCAACTATGATTATTTCGTTCATTTCTCTTTAGAAATTTTGTCGATTACTCCCTGCATTTCACCAAGCGTCTCCTTGATACCATCTACGTCTTTTCCGATGTTCCTAATGGCGAGCCCTTCCTTTTTTATTTCTTCCTCGGTTTTGTCGCTTATTTTTTTCTCTTCTTTCAAGCCCGCGATGATGATGTCGTCCCCCACAAAGAAAGAAACAAAAAGCCCCGTGGCAAGCAGGATGAGGATTGAGATAAGAATAGAGACAGGGCCGGTAAGTATAGGAAACAAATCGGCTGTATGCCATACCCCTCGCCAAAAGAGCACGACCCCCACTCCGCCCACGAATGCGTAAAGAATGGGCCGGTGAGAGAGGGCTAAGCGGATACGATCTTCCAGTTTGTCGAAAAATCCTTTTCTCTTCATATAGGCATATTACCTTAGCTTCCCTTCCGAATAAAATCGCCAGGGTTTTTCGGCCCATTTTCCGGCGTAACTTACGTTGTGGCGGGGCCCGCTGCGGATGCGCACTTTAGAACAGCGCATCGTGTTTTCAATCCATAGGCCTGTGTTTTTGCCGAGCCTAGCACAATTAAGCGTTTTGTCGATGTGAAAATATTTGGTAACTTTGCCGGGGCCGTCGAGTCTGGTTTCGTCAGTTGCTTCTACTCCCCTAATCAATATGGCGGAAGGGAAATCTTTCTTTTCGGTAACAATGTTCAGGCAGTGGTGCATACCATAAATAAGGTACACATAGATGCGCCCAGCTTCTCGGAACATAATGTCGGTGCGAGCGGTGCGTCCGCGCGAGGCGTGAGAAGCTTTGTCGTCAAAACCCGCATACGCTTCAGTTTCAATAATAACTCCCCGCAGCTCTTTTCCCCGCCATTTCCGCACCAGTGTTTTCCCTATCAAATTTTTCGCAACCCAAAGAGTAGGTTTTTGGAAAAAGGAATTTGAGAGCATTTTTATTTGGCGGAATTATACAACTCTGCTCGAACATTTTTTGAACGGAACTGACCGCCTCCGCTT
>CAYISH010000041.1:0-5995 GCA_964366035.1 uncultured Candidatus Saccharibacteria bacterium | reverse complement strand
AAGACTATCGCCCCCCAGACAAGACTAAACAAGGTTACTATCCGCCCCTCTTTTTTGAAGTCGGGTTCGGAGAACAGAAACAAGCCAAGAATAAGCCCGGAGAAAATAGGGTTTAAAACGGAGATTATTACCGCCCAGAAAAAGAAACGGTTTTTGTTTATCGCGGCTTTGTCCATCGGCCTCGCCCGCGTCTCGGCCGGCCTCCATTGGCCGTCTGACATTCTGGGCGGGGCGATTCTCGGACTTTTAACGAGTGTGATTGTGAATTTTCTTGCAAGAAAATTGAAAAGGCCCGGGTCAGATAACTGACCGCGGGCCTTTCTTATTTGTCGCGCGGTTTGATGAGATCACTTTGCAGTTGGAAGGGAGCGCAGGAATTCCTGGATTTTCAACTGTTCCAGAGAGTTTTGGACGAAATCTTCGAGATAGTCCGCGGCCTCCTTGGAGAGGGTTAGAATCATATAGTTGGAATCGAGACACTTTTTTCTTACGATTACAAACTCTCGCGAAATCTCCTCCAGTATTTCCTTGTGATTCCGAAATTTTCTTTCCCCATTTTTTTTCCTCCACCATTCTTGCGCGCGGCGCAGAAATTTATTTGAATAAAGAACTTTCATATTCCCCCCTTCAATTTTTAATTTACCATTTGTGCCCGAGGTGGGATTTGAACCCACAAGCCTTGCGGCACACGATTTTGAGTCGTGCATGTTTGCCAATTTCATCACTCGGGCGATATCCAAAATTTAATGGCATTTTACCTCATTGTCAATTTTTTTCGCTTTTTGTTATCCTTGAAGTAATGCAGGAAACGAGTGCCGCAAAAAAGGTGCCGAGCATCTTTTTCATAGAAGTAGGTAAAATAAAACCAAACCCTCTCCAGCCACGGCAGGAGTTTGATGAGGCGAAGCTTGCCGAGCTTGCGGATTCTATTAAGCAGTACGGCGTATTGCAGCCCTTGGTAGTGGTGCGGACGGAGAAGTTTACTCCCTCCGGCATCCTGAACGAATACGAACTTATTGCGGGTGAGCGGAGACTAAGAGCTTCGCGCCTGGCGGGCCTCTTGGAGGTGCCGGTAATCATCCGAGACGAGCCTTCGGAAAAGATAAAACTGGAAATGGCAATTGTGGAGAACGTGCAGAGGGAAGATCTCAACGCGCTCGACCGCGCCATCGCGTTTGGCCGTTTGCAAAAAGAATTTGGCCTTTCGCATAAAGAAATAGGGGCGCGTCTTGGAAAATCGCGCGAGTATGTGGCAAACTTGATCCGGATTCTGCAGCTTCCCGAAGAAATGCAGCGGGCTTTGAAAGAGGGGCGCATGACGGAAGGGCATACCCGCCCGCTTCTTATGCTCACCGATCGGCCCGAAGAGCAAAAAGCGCTCTTCGATGACATTTTACACAAGAGCATCAATGTGCGCTCGGCCGAGCTTATTTCGCGGAAAATCGCGGTGGACCGGGCGCGCAAAAAAGAGCCGTTTGATCCGGAAATCCGCACGCTGGAGTCAAAGCTCCGCGAGGTGCTCGGGACGCGCATTTCGATAGAGCAGCGAGGTACTGGCGGCCGAGTATTCATCGACTTTTTCTCGCCGGAAGATTTGAAAAAGTTTTTGACGAAAGTCGCTTCTCTTTCTCCCGAAATTTCCCCAGAGCTTGTTCCTCTCCATCCCGAAGAGGAAATTGAGACATTTACGATTTAGGAGAGCGGTCTACTCTGCGAGTTTCTTTGCCTTGTATTGGCAAGATTTGGACGAACAGGCAATTGTGTCGTTTTTGGCGAGTACTATAGGAGAGCTGCATTCGGGGCACGCCTCTCCAGTGGGTTTCTGCCACGTGGCAAAGTCGCACTGCGGCCATCGGGAGCATCCGTAAAAAGGCTTGCCGCGCTTGGTGTTCCGCTCTATTACCTCCCCTTCGTGGCATTTGGGGCACTTAAGGTTGAGAGAGGCGGAGGGAAGACGCTTAGTGTTCTTGCATTCGGGGAAGCCGGAGCAGGCCAAAAATTTTCCAAACCTTCCCCGGCGGATGACCATGGGCTTCCCGCATTTTTCGCATATTTCGTCGGTCGCCTGGTCGGTGTTCTGTTTTTGTACTTCCTCGTATTTTGCTTCCAAGCGCTTGGCGAAAGGTTCGTAAAATTTCTGGATAACGGGCTGCCACTTTTTCCCCCCTTCGGCAATCTCGTCGAGTTCCGCTTCCATTTTAGCGGTAAATTCCATGTCCACGATTTCCGGAAAATGCTCCACGAGAAGATCGTTTACTGTTATTCCTATCTCTGTCGGTTTATAGTATCTGCGGTCAACTTTTTCTACGTACCCGCGCGCCTGGATGGTGAAAAGAGTAGGGGCGTAGGTGGAAGGGCGACCTATTCCCGCACTCTCCAACACTTTGATTAAAGAAGCGTCGGTATAGCGGGGCGGGGGTTCGGTAAAATGTTTTATTCCTTCTATGGAAAGAGGAGTTATCCTCTCGCCCGAAGCTACTTCCGGCAGAGTGATATCGGCGGTTTTTATGGGATACACTTTCAAAAATCCGTCGAACTTAAGGATTTGGCCGGAGGCATGGAAAGTGTATGTTCCCGCTTTGATGTCGATGCGGGTTTGGTCAAACACCGCTTCCGGCATTTGGGTGGCCATAAATCGCCGCCAAATGAGGTTGTAGAGTTTAAATTGCCGAGGCTCCAAAAATGCTTTTACGCTTTCGGGAGTTCGGGACGGATCGGTGGGGCGGATGGCTTCGTGCGCTTCTTGGGCGCCCCTGGATTTTGTTTTAAAAAAACGAGGAGAGGGTAGATGATACTTTTCGCCAAAGTTTTTTTCAATAAACTCGCGGGCTTCCGCTATCGCGCTGGCCGCCATGTTTACGGAATCCGTGCGCATATAGGTGATAAAGCCGACTTGCCCTTGGCCTATGTTAATTCCTTCGTAGAGCTGCTGGGCAAGCATCATGGTTTGCCGGGCCGAATAGCCAAAGCGGCGGGAAGCTTCTTGCTGCATAGTGGAGGTGGTAAAGGGCGGCAGGGCTCCGCGGGAGAGCGCTTTTTTCTCTACGTTTGAGACAGCCCACTTTTCCTTTTTGGCCGCTTCTACAATAGCGCTCGCCTCTTTTTCGTTTTTTACTTCAAATTTTTCGACCGGCTTTCCGTTGATTTTTGAAAGGCTGGCGCGAAAGCGCTCCTTTTTCTTTGTTTCCACTTCCGCCTCGATAGTCCAATATTCTTCCGGCTTAAAATCTTGTATCTCGCGTTCCCGTTCGGCGATAAGACGAACGCTCACCGACTGCACGCGGCCGGCGGAAAGACCCCGGGAGACTTTTTTCCACAAAAAAGGAGAAAGCTTGTAGCCCACGATGCGGTCGAGGATGCGGCGGGCTTGCTGGGCATCCACTAACTTTAGGTCCAAATCCCGCGGGCGGGTAAGCGCTTCTTTGATGGCGGCGGGGGTAATTTCGTGGAACACAATCCGTTCTACTTCGTCGCTTGCTTTATTTTCAAGCCCCAACGCGAAGACCAAGTGCCAGGCGATAGCCTCGCCTTCCCGGTCTTCATCGGTCGCGAGTATCACTTGAGAAGATTTTTTTGCCAGCGCCTTCAATTTTTTTACCTGGGCGCGGGCACGCGCTGGAATGATGTATTGGGGGGAGAAGTTATGCTCAAAATCCACCCCGATCTTCGATTTGGGAAGATCGCGCACGTGGCCCATGCTAGATTCCACGGTAAATTCTTTGGGCAAAAAGCCTGCAATGGTTCTAGCTTTGGTGGGGGATTCGACGATGATGAGTTTCATACATTATGCAAGCGAACCGGAAGAGCAATTTGCAACCCCAGGGTTGGTTGCAAATTGTTTTTCGGTTCGCTTGCTTATTTCACTTTCATAATTGCTCCGCCCGCTTCCCGCACGATGCCGCGCATTTCCAGTAAGGTGAGCGCGCTTGAGGCGTCTTGTACGCGAAGCCCGCTCTGGCGGATCAGTTCATCGCGGGAAAGAGGAGAAGAAAGGCTGTCTAAAATTTTCTTCTCGATTGGTGAGACTTCCTGATAAGCATTTTCGGCAAAGTTTTCGTATTCTATGCCAAATGCGCCCAAAATGTCAAGAGATGAAAAAACGGAGGCCGCTCCCGCCCTTAAAAGGGCGTTTGGCCCCTTGGAGTTTTCACTGAAAATGGAGCCAGGTATCGCAAGTACGTCGCGGTTATATTCTAGGGCGAAATTGGCCGTGATAAGGGCACCCGATTTTTCGCGCGCTTCTACTACCAGTACGGCCCGCGAGAGCCCCGCAATAATGCGGTTTCGCTCCGGAAATTGCCATGGGAGGGGGAGAGCCGAAAAGGGATATTCCGAAATGACGGCGCCTCCTGCCTCGACGATCCGGTCGGCGAGCAGGCGGTTTTCTTTAGGAAAAAGTACCGCAGGGGCCATACCCGAGCCGAGGACCGCCACCGTTTTAAGTTTCGCCCCAAGGGCGGTTTCGTGCGCGGCGGCGTCAATGCCACGGGCAAGACCGGAGACTATGATGAGGCCGGATCCAGCAAGCCCGGAAACAATGGTCTGTACAGCTTCTCTGCCATAACCGGAGAGGCGGCGGGTGCCTACGACGCCCAAGGAATGACTATGATCGTCCGGCAAGCTTCCTTTTGCATACAAAACTTCGGGCGGAACCGGCGTTTCGAGAATGCCTTCAGGCAGTTCGTTTTTCAAAAGAAGCGATATCCTGTTTTCTTCCAATTCCCGCCACACTTTTTCTGGATGCGTTTCTTCTTTTTCTTTTTGCAGTGCGGCTGCTTCTTCGGGAGTAAAATCTTTAATGGCGCGATATTCGGACATGGAAGCTTTCCAGGCTTGCTGAAAACTGCCGAAGCGTTCCTTGAGGCGCTTTAAGTAGCGTGGGCCGAACGCGGAGAGAGTGTTAAGCGATGCGGCGAAGATTTTTTCGTCCACATTTTTAATACTACGCTTGCCCTGGGTTCCTCGCAAAGCACAATGAAACTTCCGAAGCGTCCGGAGTTTTTCCATTGTTTCGCGTATTCGCGCGCGGTATCATGGCTCTATAAGATTTTATTCTATGACTGGGCCAGAATCCACAAATTTAGAGGGACAACAAAAGGAAGCGCCCATTCCGGCGGGCCTGCAGGAGAATAGCTCTGAGGCTCTTGGCAATCCTGAGCAGGGATTGCCCTTTAATCCCGAAGTACAGCCTGAACAAGGGCCGTCGGAAATAGACTGGCCAAGAAGAGTGCGCCTTACCGAGGTGGTAGGCGACACTAAAAATCTGAAATGGGTGACGGGAGTGGCAAGGGACACCGAGGATACTAAATGGGTGATGAGGGAAGGCCCGCAGGGTGCTTTGCAAGAAGCAGAAGGGGCGGAACCACAGCAAGAGGTGGAACAGAAAGTTGCGCGCGAGATAGAAGAAGCGTTTGACCGGATGGAAAAAATAGGGGGAGAGGATGAACGGAACACTCGATTTGAAAAAATTACATCAGCGCTTTCAAAGTTGCGTGGGGTCAAAATTTTTGGCAAGGATATACAATCGTTTCTTGTAGGCATGGCGGCTGGCGGGAGCTTGAGATTTGCCACTAAGATGGCGCTCGGAGGAGGGGCTGGCATCGGACTCTCGGCCGTTGCGGGCGGAGTATCGGGGGGCATAATGGCGGGTATGCGGGCGTATAGCGGCGAGAAAAAACGACTCCAGGGAGAGGAACAGAAACCGATGCAGGATCGTCTGCTTGCCCTATATCAAGAGAGGGTTGCCAAAAAAGGAGAAAATCTCCTTTTGAGGGAAAAGTTAGACCGTTATCTTGAAATCACGGAGGAAGGTTTTGATAGAGATATGCTTTCGCACGAGATATGGGAAGCCTCGATGGAACATAGAGAAAAATGGCTTTTACTGCGGGAGTTGAGGACAGAATTGAAGGTGGGCACAATGAGGGCGGGGCAAGTAGTGCGAGGGGCGCTCCGGGGAGCTGCAATCGGCGCTGTAGGAGGCGCTTTGGGGTATACT
>CAYISH010000040.1:0-6516 GCA_964366035.1 uncultured Candidatus Saccharibacteria bacterium | reverse complement strand
ATGAGTATTTCGCAAACGCTTCATCGTCACAAGGATGGTTCGTTGACCAGCAGACTGGAGCGGTAAAGAAGGGATATTTCATTGACGTGAACAGCGCTGATCTTGTGAATGTCCGCTCGATTCTTTCCGCGTCTGGAACATGGAGTATTAATGAGAGCGGAAAGCTCATTGTTGAAGAGATACAGACGAAGAAACTAAAAGTCGGGACATCGGAGCACCCGACTGGCATCACATTGTATGATAGCGCAACAGGACAGCCATACTGCTTGAGAATCACGAATGGAATCCCTCAGTCAATGCTCGGAGAGTGCGGGAGTCAACAAGGAAATAACCAGACTCAATCAGTCCCGACAGAATCACCTCCATCATCTTCCGCTTCTCCGTCTGTGAGCGAGGGTTCAGATACCGAATCTCCTGTTATTATAATTCAAGGAAATAATCCTGCAGAAATCGAGATTGGTCAAACGTATGGGGATTTAGGAGTGCTTATCACAGATAATCTGAATCAAAATATTGGTTATACGACTACAGTGAACGGACTTCAAATGAATGAAATACAAATTGACACCTCTATTCCCGGAGAACATACAATAATTTATACCGCAACAGATCAAGCCGGTAATACCACAACCGCTTCTCGAATTGTAAAAGTTATTGACCCTCATACTACATCTGATACAGTTATTGCGACTTCAACTTCCGACACCGAAAATATAAGTGAATCAACAGTGACTAATCCATAAAATTATTAATTAATTAAATTTATGAAAAAAAATCCTATCATTTTTAGTGTAGTAGTAATTGTTCTTTTTCTTATTTTAGGTGTTTCCAATATTTATGCTCAAAATCCAAATGCACAAAGCGTACTAAGAAGTCTGAATGGACAAACTGGACAAAATCAATTCTTTACCAATGACTCAAATGTTTCAATGACCTCTTTTAATGATACACATACTCTTGGATGGAGTGGTATTTTGCCGATTATCCGCGGTGGAACGGGCACATCTTCGTTCAATAATGGTTCTGTACTATTTTTTTCTAATGGAAAAATTTCAGAAGACACCCTATTCTTTTGGGACGATATTAATAATCAACTTGGTATAGGAAATTCAATACCAACTGAACGTCTTGACGTAGCTGGTAATATTCGCGCTTCGGCTATAGTTGGACTTACTACGCCATTATCCGTTGCTCAAGGTGGCACGGGTGTTAGTAATTTACCTTTTGGTGGCTTATTAATAGGAAATGGATCAAATAATGTAATAAACACCTACAACCCAATTATTGAATCAATCCATGCCACTTCAACCAATATAACTTCTACATTTGAGGGGACCGTTTCCATAAAAGATCTTATTATCAATGGGACTTGTACGGGGTGCGCACCAACAGAAAGTAAAAGTAGTTTTTCAAAATTTTTTACAGCAGGAGAGCCAATTTCTAGTGGAGATGCTGTTTTTCTTGCGAGCGTCCCAAAAGATATAGTTGTTTTGGATGTAGGAGCTTGCTGCTCGGGGGCAAATAAAATATTTGGGATTGATAATGGATCGTTTCGTGAGAAAATAGCGCAACGTTTTGGAGGGCCGCAGACTTTTATAAATAAGATTAAGCTTAGATTAAAAAAGACAGGTTCTCCAACAGATTCTGTGCGAGTTACTATTCAAAGCGATTTAGATAGTCACCCAAGCGGGGTGGAGCTTACGGGTGCAAGTATTTCAGCATCTTCCTTAAGTGATTCTTTTACACCAGTTACCTTTGAATTAGTCGGTCCTACCATTTTAGCTAATGGTGTTTATTGGATAGTTTTAGAACGTTCCGGCTCTTTTGATATAGCTAATTATTATGAAGCTGATGCCAGTAGTCTGAATCCATACGGTGGTACTTATGCTGGTCTTGAAAATGGTTCCTGGCAAGCTGGTGGGAGTGTAGATTTGGACTTTGAGATTTTAACATCTACTATTCCCGGCCGTGTATATAAGACCAACTCATTGTATGTAGGAGAGTTTGAATCGTTTATTGGGTTTGCTAAAAATACTGTTTCTAATACTGCAAATGTTGAAGTTGTGATAGATGGCATAGTATCAGGGTTGTCTTTGAATCAAGGAAGGCAGTATTATATTGCGAATTCTCCGAATTGTGGTTCGTGTCTCGCCTCCAATTTTCGAGGTACAATCTCAACAAATATTGGAGATAAGATAAGAAAAGCAGGAATCTCATTATCGAATACAGAATTATTAATCACGAATAATTGGTAATTTTTGATACCGAGACGGGAGATCCGTATTGCATTCAGGTGAAGCGTGGCGCGATGGTTTCAAGCGCCGGGGTGTGCTCCACTCCCGCATCCGTTCCATCTTCATCCAGTGAGCAGTCAGCTCCCGCTCCTGCCGAATCCACCCCTCCGCCAGAAGAAACTTCGGCGACCACGACCCCGGAAATCCCTCCGGATTCCTCTGCTCCCAGCACGGAAACCGAGCCTATAACAAGCTCGCCCCCAGCTGGTACTTCCACCTCGACTTCATCCTCAAGTCCGGCATCTTCTGACTTATCAACAGGCGGCTAGATTTCGTGGGGTTTTCTCCGTATCCTCCTTTTATAAGGAAAGAGCGTATCAATCATTACAAATAAAGGCCTTTTCATAAGGCCTTTATTCTTTATCCGGCCTATTTTTCATAAGCTTTTTTCCTTGAGTAAAAAATCGCCGGAAATGGTAAAATATCAGTATATATGAAAGATATCTCATGACAGGCACCTCTGGAAGACATCCTTTTTATCATCCGTCTCCCATGCTGGCAGTCCTTATGGCAGGATTGTTTCTTTGGTTTTTAGGAGCTCATGACGCACGCGCCGCGGTGAGCGTCAACACGGGGACCGTCATCAAGCCGGCAGCTCCCGGACTCCAGACCGTTACGGGGCTTGGCTTCAGGCCGCAGGCGATTCTTTTTTTTCATGCTTCAAGCACTGTGGAATCCGCCATACAGAACATGGCCGGACCATTCGGCTTCGGGTGGGCGGCAACCAGCACGAATGGCACGACTTCGCAGGCGGCGTTCAGCGCATGGACCACAGCGGCCACAACGGCAAATACTGGCCGTGGCTATACACTCAAAAGTTCTATAGTGATCACATCTCCTACCGGAACGCTCATAGGCAGGGCTTCGCTCGCCGCCGTGACTAGTGACGGATTCACTCTGGAGTGGTCTACCGCCTCTGGGGCACGCACGGTAGTCAAATATATCGCTATCGGCGGGGCTGATATTGTGAACGCGACTTCAAGCATCATGACGCTCAATAGCAGCCCCGGCGATCAGGCGGTCAGCACTCTCGGGTTTCAGCCGGACTTTGTCATGTTCATGCCGCTTTCTAACGTGGACACGGCCGGCACGAAAATGGTAGACGGGACTTTTACAACCGTTGATGCTTTTTTTCAATTAGGATTTGCAGCCGCTTCAACCACCGCGCAATATGGAATCGGCCAAGGCTCTCTTTCATATGGGAATGAAGACGCCGAGGGTACGGCCCAGACAAATACATATCAACAAGGAGGCATATCCGGCGCCGCTATTTTAGATCAGGTTATTGAAGAAAATACCGGTTCAGATGTCGATGTTGTTGCCAAGGTGAAATCATTTGATGTGGGCGGCTTTACTCTTGATGTCGCTCAAACCTCGGCGCAGACTCATGAAGCTCTCTATCTTGCGATAAAAGGAGGGCAATGGGCATCGGGTCTTTTTGACGATGGCGGCTCAACGGGGAATTTTGCCGTTCAGGGCGTCGGTTTCCAGCCATCAGGTGTTTTTTTTGCCTCTAACGGCTTTGCTTCAACTACACCTGATTGGACTGGAACAACGAATGTGAATGCGAATCTTTCATTCGGATTTGCAACGGGGACGCCTGCTGGTGGGCAGAGTGTTTGGATCGGCGCGGACGATAGCGATACCAGCATGGATGAAGACGCTGTCAGCACCTCGACGAAAGCCATCGTCATTGGTACTCCAACTGATGGCGCCGTGGGAACATACAATACCCATGCCGCGCTTTCGACCATGGATACGGACGGCTTTACTCTCAACTACGCTCTCAACAGCGCAACCGATATACAAAATCTTTTTTGGGCAGTCGCTTCCAATGGTTCTCTTAAGGTTCAGGGGAATGCCTATGCCGATGAGGGAACAGGAGACCTTGCCGCGTGCGACGACGCAACGAAAAATATTTCGGTGGCAGTCGGAACTTCAACTCCTGGAAAATTCATGACCACCTGCGCGAATTCCGGCGGCGCGTACAGCGTGACGCTGACGGATACCACCTCTCTTTCTGCCGATATTCCAATCATCGCCTATCTGGATACCGGCGGCGGATCGGTTGGCTCAGCGATGACGCTCTATGACGGAAGCGGCAACCAGACGGGGCTGACCGTACGGCAAAACAGAATGGTCATCATGTCGGATACCGCGACTCCGGTGACAAATAATCTTTTAAATAAATGGGACAATGATCAAGACTCGGATGTAAACTTTGTCGTCTCGGGGTCGTTCCCGGGTCTGACAGTTGATGCGGGCTCGAAGCTGATTGTGAATACGGGCGATATGTTTATGCCATTATTTGGCGCAGCCTCAACGACACCGAACAGCAGTTTCTATCCGGCGGGTGATTTGGATGTTCAGAGTGGGGCGACCTTGAATCTCGCCACAACCTCGCTAACTGTCGGAGGTAATCTTCAAAATTATGGGACGATTCTCGCGTCAACATCGGCAACCATCCAGACGACCACGTTCAATTCAACTCGCGCGGGCGGAGCGGGGTTCAACATGGGCACGGACTTTACCTTTGGGCATCTTACGATTGCGGACACGGCATCATCAACGGCATCTTCGTCCATAAGTGTCGCAGGAACGCTCACCGTAAACTCGGGGTCAATTTTTTCCATACCTTCGGGGAAGTTCGCGACAACAACCGGAACAGTCACTCTCACGGGGTCTATCACCGGATTAGGAACAACTACATTCGGAAATTCCGCTGTCGCGTGCACGAATATCCCATCAGGCGGGAACTTGTTTTCAAATGTTCGCATTGACTCGACGTTCGGGGACTGCACGGCGCCTGCGCGCGTCTATGGAGGGAATATCCAATTTTATAATAGCGGGGCTACCAATAGGATCATTACTCTCGGAAGCGGGACGCTGACCGTCGCGACGACTACATCCGTCCGTTCCGATAGCACGGGGAATCTTACGGTCAACGGCGCTACGAATAATCCGACCGTCAGCATCGGCGATAATATGGATTATACGGGCGGCGGAGGCGGAAACGAGACCATCTGGACCGGCACGGGGGCATGGACGGTTTCGGGGAATGTTGATTTTACGGGAGGATTTTTCCTCGCTTCATCGACGAATGTTTTTACGATGAACGGCGCAAATGAGATTCTCACATCAAACAATCAGGGGTTTGGGGGTCTCACGCTTTCAGGCACCGTCATTACGACTGTCGGAGCGGCATCAAGCACGGCATCACTTGTTCTTTCCGGCACGACCATTGCATTAGGGAGCACGGCGTCGACGACCGGGGACGTAACGATTTCGGGAACTGTGTATCCACAGAACCAAGCCATTATATTGAACGGCGTTTCTAAAACGCTGACCGGAGGAGGAACTGCGGGGGGAGTACTTGTAAATGGGACCTACACACTTTCCGGTTCTGATGTCACCGTCGGAACGACAACCGTACCTTCAGGCGCATCGCTGACGATTGGCGCTGGAAGGGTTTACACATCAACCTCAACTATGAGCATAACGGGGGGAACCCTCGCCGGCTCCGGAACAACAACAATTCAACACTCAAATCTTCCGACGAGCGGGACGATAAATTCAAACGTGCGGTTTGACGCGACGAACGGGGATATCGCAATGCCGAACCGGACATACGGCGCGTCAGTTGATGTCTTCAACTCCGGATCAAGCAACCGCGTCGTAACGCCGGCTAACGGAACGCACAGCATCACTTCGCTTTTCTTGCTTCTCGCGAATAGCTCCGGAAACATAACGTTTGCCGGAGCGACGAATAATCCAATAGTGAGCGTCACCGGAAATCTTGATTACATCGGCACCGGCGGGGGCTTGGAAATTATCACGACGGGAACGGGAAATTGGACCGTCTCGGGGAGCGCCGACTTCACCGGCGGGACGCTTACTGCCGCGAGCGGAAATAATTTCATCATGAACGGAGCGTCAAAAACGCTCACCTCCGGCGGAAACAGCTTCTATAACTTGAACGCCTCAAGCACACTCGCCCTTTCCGACAACGCGACAACCACCAATGACATTTTTATCGGAGGTAGCGCGACACTGATAGCTCCGGGAAGTACTGCGACCCTCTATATCGGCGGAGATTATTCCAATCTCGGGACATTCACCCATAACTCCGGAAGAACATTTTTCAGTGGCGGATCGGCTCAAGCGATTTCCGGCGCGGCGACAGGAACATCGGCGTTTAATGCCGTTGACTTTTCGGCTTCGG
>CAYISH010000039.1:3649-6517 GCA_964366035.1 uncultured Candidatus Saccharibacteria bacterium | reverse complement strand
AGAGGGTTTGATGCGCGGGAGAGCTTGGCAGCGCGGAAGGTGGGGTCGGAAAGCACGCGTGAGACATCGAGAAGCGTCGAACCGCTCGCAGGATTGTCGAGCACCAAAAGTGTGGCGTTTCGAAAATACTGCTCGAACATCGGTCCCCCTGCCGTCTTCATGTCAAAAAGCTTGTTAAAAATGGAAAGCATCTCGTTTACCACAAACGTTTTTTGTTCCGGAAAACGCGGGTCGTACTCAAGCATGTTGAGGCCCATAGGGCGCGTGGTGTATGCTGGGTCGAAATAAATCACATCCTCCGCCCGCCCCGGCGGCACAAGGGCGAGAATTTCTTCTATGTCGGACCCGTGGGGGTCGATAAAGCAAATTCCCTCGCCCTGTAAAATATCCTGCACCGCCATGTTTTTAAGAAGAGTAGTTTTGCCGGTACCCGTCTGTCCGATGGCGTAGAAGTGCCGCAACCTGTCTTCGGGAGTAAGGTAGATAGCTGTCTCCTTGCCGCGGTCCTCGTTGATGCCGAGCCGCGAACCCTCTTGAGGCAAATCTAAGGGCGCCGGGGCGGTACCTGCCTTGGAAAGCTTTACCTGCCCCGTAGGAAGTTTTTCGCTTGTTGGGAGGTGCATAAGCGAGGCAAGTTCGTTAAGCGACAAGAGGCAGCGCTCGCCCTCTAAATAAGTGCGATAGGTAAATTCCTCGAAGAATTTTGACAGCACGCGCTTTGAAGGGCGGACGAAATGAACCCGATTTCCATTGGTGTTTTCAAATTGATTGAAGGAAGATTCAATATCGGCAAGAATCGCGCTTGCCGCTTGTTCCGTTTCAGCCGAGGCAATAATGCGGATATTTGCCGGCACAATAGGGGAAGAAATTTTATCGGTGATTTCCTTCACTGCCGCTTCTTCTTTTGGGGCAAGTGAGCGCGAGGCCTCTTTTTTCTCCTGATCTTTTGGTTTTGCGGCTACGCCCTTGAAAAGCTCTTTTGCTATTTTCCCGGCATGCCCTATGAAGGTAAGAGGGATATCAATTGCCTCATCGAGAGGTTTTCCTTTGTATATTTCCTGGAGAGCGTATTTATATTTTTCAAGGTAGTAGCTGCCCGCAGGTTGGAATATGATCTGGATCGCAGCGCCTTCCCCGTCCCGTTTTATTTTTGAAAAACTGTTCAGAATAGCATGGAGCGGGTCTGTGCTGAAGTGTTCGATATTTTTCAAAGGGAAAATAGGATTGTTCTCCAGCTGGGCGTGGGAGGCCGCAGCACCTCCCCCCTCGTTAAAAATATTGTAGTCATTTTTCTGCTCGCGTATCTTCGCGTTTGGAAAAATAGAAAAAAAATGCTTTTCAAAGAGGTTTCGTTTTTCATCCGGAACCGCGCAGTAGAACACAAACTCATCGCTATGGTTTGCTACCGAGATTTCAAACGAAAACACATTGTTCCCGCTTCCCGTTTCATCCCCAACAGAAAGCATGCCCGCGTAAAATTGAGACATAGCGGATACCACATCTTTCAAGGATTTTTCCCGGTCGTCCCTGCTCCCTCCTTCCGGCAAAAGTATTTCGAAAAGCGACATGCGAAGCGAACGCGAAAGCGGACTCGGCTCTTTTAGTTTCTCTATCCCCCGCCCTGTTTTAATATATTGCGCTAAGAAGCGGTGGAAATCGTCGGCAAGGTGGGGGTCGCCCATTTTTTCTACCACTTGAAGGGTATTGTAGATGCCTTTCTCAACGAGCATGCCAAAAAGGCTATTCATTTTTTCGTCGTGCGGTTCGGGAGCAAGTTCCAGCGTAATGGCGCCCGCCGCGTGTTCCGAGACGAGGTAGTCGGGGGCCAGCACTTTTTCCCCTTGTTCCGAGGCGTAGCTTTTTATCTCTTCGCGGGCAACATATTCCGGCGCTTCTTGGCGTTCACTGGTAAAATTCCATTCCTTTTCCGCAATGCGCTCTTGCAGATACCGCCGCTCTTCCTCCGGACTCGAGAACTTCTCCGGAAAATACATCCCCTGTTCCATGTTCTTATTCTAGCAGGAAAATATCAGAGTCTAAATAAACATGCTGCCCCCGCTTCCTGTGCTACAATCCTTCGCAATTTGCTGCAGGCCGGTAGCCTGCTTTTTCGGCTTCTTCGCGGGAAGAGAAATAAATTTTGTTGGTTTCTTTAATGCGTTGCGCGCCCGAACACCAGGGGAAGTGGTATACGGAGCTGTTTTTGGAGGCCACATACAGTTTTTCGCCCAGCTGCCCTTTTCCTGCCTCCCCTGCCGCCTCGGACTTGGGTGTCAGGTTTCCAAGCACAGAAGCCACTGCGGCTTCTTGGTTTTGCGGCTCTATAAATTGGATGGGAAATTTTTCGCTTTTGAGAGCGGAAAGGCGGCCTAAGCCAAAGCTCGCCAGGGCCAGAAGAATAATGACGGCTGCCAGAAAAAGCTCGTTTTCGCGGGGCAGAAACCAGTTCTTGACATTGGATGCTAAATTCTTTAGCATGGTGAAGTTGGCCAATCGGCCGCAAGGAAGCCTTGATAAAAAAGCCTAGCCAATCTTAACATTTTAACCATTTTCACCAAGCGAAGCGATTTATTATTTTCAACATTTTGATCAACTCCTATGGCCCACACTAAGGCGACTGGATCTACAAGCAATAACCGCGATTCGCAGCCCAAATATCTTGGGGTGAAGCTTTTTGACGGAGAAAAAGCGAACGAGGGGAATATCATTATTCGCCAGTGCGGAACAAAATTCCACCCTGGCCAGAACGTGCGCCGCGGGCGCGATTACACTCTCTACGCGGCAGTAGGGGGAGTGGTGAAGTTTTCGGAAAAGCGAAAAACCGGTTTTGACGGCAAAATTAAAAGGGTGAGCATGGTAAGTGTAGTG
>CAYISH010000039.1:0-3549 GCA_964366035.1 uncultured Candidatus Saccharibacteria bacterium | reverse complement strand
TTTTTCTCTTTTACTTCACCTTTTCCAACGCGATCGCTACCCGCATAATGCCGTTTACTCCAAACGGCGTTTTTATTTCCACCTCAAACTCCCCTATTTTTTTCAGCGGCTCTTTCAAGATAATCCATTCCTCTTTCGCGGTTTTCGCCCCTGCTTCGCGAAGGCGCGCAAATAGCTCTTCTTTGTCTACTTTGTCGTAAAGGTGTCCTTTTTCGTTTGCTTTTTTTCCGAAGGCAAATTGCTTCTCCAGAGCCCTCTCAAGTTCCCCTTTTACTTTCTCCCCCATATTAGCCCGCTCCCGTTCCCGGGTTTCGCGGTTTTTCTCCCATTCGGCGAGCGCTTTGGGCGTGGCTATTTCAGCCAAGCCTTGGGGTACTAGAAAATTACGAAAAAAGCCGTCTTTTACTTCTTTTATATCCCTTTTCTGGCCTACATTGGCTACATCTTTTAGCAAAATGACTTTCATAGAATGATCAACCCTATCTCCAATCCTTTAAAATTTCAATAGCTTTTTCCATCTGGGTATCCCGCCCCTTTGCCTCGTCGTCTTCTTTCTGTTCCACCTCAATGTTGGGCGTAATGCCATTTTTTGATATATCTTCGCCGTTCGGGGTAAGCCAGCGGGCAATGGTTACTTTCATCGAAGTATTATTGGTAACATCAATTACTTCCTGCACCGAGCCTTTTCCGAATGTTTTCTCGCCCACCACTTTCGCCGCCTCGTGATCGCGGAGAGCTCCCGTGACGATTTCCGAAGCCGACGCCGATCCTTGGTTTACTAAGACTACGATGGGCAGATTGTCGAAGGGCTTATATCCGCGCGAGCGGTAAAGTTGCTCTTCCCCGTTTTTAAATTTCTCGCGGGCTACAATTTTTCCCGTATCCAAAAACCAGCTTGCGATATCCACTGCCGCTTCCAGGTATCCTCCAGGGTTATTGCGGAGGTCTAATACGAGTTTTTGCGACCCGCTTTGCGACATTCGCCTCAAGGCTCCCCGGAATTCCACGGGAGAGCGCTCGGAAAAGTTATAGAGCTTGATGACGAATATCCCTTCTTCCCGCACTTCGGTATCCAGCACCGGAATTTGGATTACTTCGCGCTTCACGGTAACTTCGCGCGGTTTCTCTTTGCCTTTCGACAACAGGACTAATTTTACGCTCGTTCCCTCCGGTCCGCGGATAAGCTTTACGGCCTCCTCCGTGCTCATGTCGGTAGTTTCTTTGTCTTCTATTTTTAAAATTTTATCCCCGGCTTTAATTCCGGCGCGGCTTGCGGGAGTGTTTTTCAAAGGGGCCACTACCGTTAAAATTCCTTTTTTGATGCCGATTTCCATGCCCACTCCCCCGAAACTGCCCTTTATTTCCGATTCAAAAAGTTTTTTCTCTTCAGGAGGAAAGAACACGGTGTAGGGATCGCCAAGAGAGCCGAGCGCCCCGGAAATTGCCCCCCATACCATTTTCTGCCGGTCAATGCCGTTGGCAGCGGCAAAACGCTTTTCTACAATGCTCCAGGCTTTCCAAAACGGCTCGAAATCCACCTCGGCAGGTTTTTCCGCTTCCTTGTTGAATACCCCTAGGACTTTTTCTATTTCCGGCCTCTGATGGTAGCCGAATACAGCCCCAAAGGCAAACACGGCGCCTACGAGCACGATTGACCCGATAATAAAAAAAGCCTTTCGCTTGAGAAGTTTTTCAGTTAGATCTTTCATCATCACTTTATCTTCTTTTGCCAGAACCTTCTTTATATTAAAATAAAAATAACATGATTTCAAGGATTGACCATAATGGCATGCGGTGGGTTGATATCAAAAACCCTTCCCCTGCCGACATTGTAAACATCGGTAAAGAGTTCGGGTTGCACCCCCGCGTGGTAGAAGAGCTTCTGCATCCCACCTTCCGCCCGCAGGCGGAGCGTTTCGGGCATCATCTGTATCTCATTCTCCATCTGCCGGTTTTTGATTATGACGCAGGGCTCCACCGTTCCCGCGAAATAGATATTGTAATAGATAAAAGTTCTCTTTTGACGGTACATTATGAGACTGTTGAGCCTTTGCATGATTTTTTTCGCTCGTTAAACATAAACCTCGCGCTCCGCGATAAAATTTTCCGCCACGGGCCTGAGCGTCTTTTGTATTCTCTCTGGAGACACCTGTACGAAAATCTGTTAGGCGAACTGGACCATGTGCAGAAAAAAATTGACCGCATTGAAGAGCGCATTTTTGCGGGGCATGAGCGCGAGCTTATCCACGATATTTCCCTCTTGCGGCGGGACATTTTGGACTTTGGCCGGGCGGTAAAGCCGCATGATAGCGTGCTGGAGGCCCTTGAGCGCGCGCGGCGCGATTTTTTCAGCGAGAAGTTTGACGATTGCCTCTACGAGCTTTGGAGCCGCTATCGCCGAATCGCGAGCATACTCGATGCGAATCGCGATACGCTCGAAACGCTTTATGCAACGAACGACTCGCTTTTGACCCACCGCGCGAATGAGATTATCAAGACGCTTACCATGCTGGCGCTCCTTACGTTTCCGCTTACGCTTATCGCCGCAATTTTTTCCATTAATGCCCGCGCGCTGCCGATTATAGGCCAACCGTATGACTTTTGGATTATTTTGGGCATCATGGCGTGCACCATTCTCGGCATGCTTGCTTTCTTTAAGTATCGCCGCTGGATATAGAAGAATTTCATGAATGCTCTTTTCCCCCTCCTCGCCGCAGTATTTCAGGCTGCTTCATTTACGCTCGATAAAATAACGCTTTCCATAAAGCGCGTGGGCTTTAAAAACTACGCGGCGGTAAGTTTCCCGCTGATTTTTTTAGTCAGCCTTATCGCGTTCGCGCTGGTACGCCCTCCCCTTTCGGGCGAAATGCTGAGCGGCGTAATTCCCCTGCTTCTCATAATTTCGGCGGGGATTGTGGTTACGGTAAACCTTCTTTTTTACCGCGCCTTGGACGGCGATAACTTAAGCGAGCTCGAGACACTTATTCTTCTCGAAAAAATTCCTATTATCTTGGTCTCGAGCCTGCTTTTTGCCGATGAGCGTAATTTTGCGATATTCATTCCCGCGCTTATTGCTTCAGGTGCGGTGGTGTGGTCGCATTGGGAGCGGCATCATTTTCAGCTTGCCCGCAAAACCGCGGCATATTTTTTGCCGATGCTCTTCTTAGCGCCCATCGAGGCCTCGATAGCAAAAATAATTCTTGAGACATGGCATCCGGTTTCATTTGAAGTGGTGCGCTCGGGTATTGTGGCGGGAGTGATGAGCATGGTGTTTATGCGCAATATAGACCGCACTCCGCAAGGCGCATTTTTTCCGCTTTTACTCACTAACATTCTTACCACCATTGCCTGGATTTTGTTCTACTACAGCTACAAAGCCTCGGGCATTGTGTACACGTCACTTTTGTTCTCGCTCCAGCCCCTGTTGGTATATTTCGCGGCCGTATTCTTTTTGAAAGAAAAATTCCACCGCAAGAAATTTATTGCGTTTTTAGTAGTACTCGCCGCCATCGCCTACGCGCAGATTGGTTCATAAAAATATCAAAGCCC
>CAYISH010000038.1:0-6602 GCA_964366035.1 uncultured Candidatus Saccharibacteria bacterium | reverse complement strand
GTAAGAGCGCACGTTCCGGTTTCGTGAGATACCGGAATGGAAAACCCTGCCTGGTGCAAGGCCGAGTTCCGGTGAAAGCCGGAAAGTGCCGCTTGATTCCGATAGGTAACTATCGGAACAGATAAATGACCATCCTCCGTCGCTCGCGAGCGACGGAGACAGAATTCGGCTTATCGATGTATCTAAATCCCCCTCCGCGCAAGCGGAGGGGGATTTAGATTACTCAAATTTTATCCTCGAGTATTTTCTCTTTTCCCAAGATTCCAGAATTTTTTCAAAGTCAGACATTTTATAAAGACGGTATTTATTGTTCTTGTTTCGTTTCGCCTTCAGCTTTTTCGCCAGTCCCATGCGCGAAGCGTTGGGGCGCTTACACCCAAGAGAAGAGCCGCTTCTTTTATCTTTATATACTTCACCGCCCTTTTTCGCATTACCAAATTTTAACGTAAGGAGTTTTAGGCGGCAATTTATATCAAAGTATCAATCATGGTGTGGATAACTCTTTAACGACCGCCTTGCTCTTAAGTTGGTTTTTCGCTTTATGAACTTTTAGCACTTCCAGAATTTTTATCCTATGCAATATTGAGAAACATATATGTTTCTCGACCATTGTCTTTATTATAAAACCTTGATATATAACCTTCATAAAGATTCATAGTTAGTCGCTGGAATTATTTTGTAGAATATGCTTTTTGCTTTTTCTGTCGTAGTTAATGCATTTCGTGTCGCCCAGGGTGGCGTAGAGTTTTTCGTATAAATTTTAGCCCAAAAAGCTTTTTAAGCCCTTATTTTTCTGCGAAAATTACTAATAGGGGCTTTATTATGTCGGCTGGAACTAGACACACGCGGCTTATAGCTTTTATACTTGCAGGGCTTTTTCTTAGTTTCCAGTTTTACCTTTTGCCAAAGTTTGCATACGCTTTGGCCGGAGTTCCGCAGATTATAAGCTATCAAGGGCGGCTGGCTAATTCGAGCGGGGATTTGCTGGGAAGCGCCGCGGGCACGACTCATTATTTTAAATTTTCTATTTGGGATAACGCAACTGTTGATTCAGGAAGCAGATTGTGGCCTACAAGCTCCCCTACATCAGTTTCAGCCACGGTGCGGCAAGGTGTTTTTAACGTAAACGTCGGTGATATATCTTCCGGGTATCCCGACGCGCTGGAATATAACTTCAACACGAATAAAAAAATTTATTTGCAGGTTGAGGCTTCATCAGACAACTCCAGTTTTCAAACTCTTTCTCCGCGCCAACGCATCACCGCTTCGGCTTTTGCCGAGTTAGCGGGGGCGGTAAGCGGGACTTCGACGCAATCATCATTTGGGACGGTGACTCCTTCGCGGGGGTCGATGGTGACAATCCAAGCGACTACTTCCGCCGCCACGCCTTTAACAATAATCGGGGCTGCTTCCCAGAGCGTCAATCTCTTTCGGATTCAAGATTCTTCCGCTTCAAGTTTGTTTTATATAAATTCATCTGGAGGTGTTTTCGCATCTTCTACCGCTTCATTTCTTGGTTCCGGCACTTCAACTTTTACTGGGGGGATT
Source organism: uncultured Candidatus Saccharibacteria bacterium (assembly GCA_964366035.1). Classification (GTDB taxonomy): domain Bacteria; phylum Patescibacteriota; class Minisyncoccia; order JACPKW01; family UBA11713; genus CAYISH01. Next base: position 5,054 of record CAYISH010000038.1, on the reverse strand, counting down.
TTCGCTAATGATTTTAGAAGCAATCTTGTGAGCTGTGATTCTTTGGATACAAATGCTTCAGGCGCAATTATCTGCGGCACCGATGCTACAGGAGGGAGCGCTGGAGTGCCGAACTTAATTTACCGGACTCTTTCAACCACCAAATACTACACCGCTTCCACGTCAGCCACCGACAACCTGGCTTGGCACTTCAATAATGGGTTTGTGAGTTCGGCGTCGTCATCATTTGCCAACACCACTTACTTTACAGACGGCCTCATATCTAAAGCGTCGTCCACATTCTCCAACATTCTCTCTGTGAAGGGCGATCTCTTTGCCTCCTCCACCATCAGAGGAGTTGGGCCTATCACTCTTACCAGCACTGGCACCTCAACTTTCTCTGGAGGGATTTCAGCTGCCGCATCCGGACTCGCCACCTCCAAAGGTCTTGCCATCACTGGTGGAACCTTCCGTCTCAACTCCGAAAGCTTCTCTGACCTGACAGGCACCGGCTTATCCAACACCGCAGGCGCGCTTACCTTAGACGCCACAGGTGATTGGACAGGCACGATAGATGGCAACAACTTTGGAGGAGGCGCCATCGGAGCAGGTGAGATCATATATGGAGGGTCGGCCGGCTCTTTCTCGGAACTTGCGGCAGGAACCAGAGGACAGGTTTTGATGTTCGGCACCGGAGCTATACCAGTCTGGCAGGCAACTTCAACTCTGGCTTACACCAAGAACACCGGCACTACCACCTTTGATAACGGTGTCTCCGTCGGCGGTGGAGGTTTCGCCACCTCCAAAGGTCTTGCCATCACTGGTGGAACCTTCCGTCTCAACTCCGAAAGCTTCTCTGACCTGACAGGCACCGGCTTATCCAACACCGCAGGCGCGCTTACCTTAGACGCCACAGGTGATTGGACAGGCACGATAGATGGCAACAACTTTGGAGGAGGCGCCATCGGAGCAGGTGAGATCATATATGGAGGGTCGGCCGGCTCTTTCTCGGAACTTGCGGCAGGAACCAGAGGACAGGTTTTGATGTTCGGCACCGGAGCTATACCAGTCTGGCAGGCAACTTCAACTCTGGCTTACACCAAGAACACCGGCACTACCACCTTTGATAACGGTGTCTCCGTCGGCGGTGGAGGTTTCGCATCATCAAAAGGAATTTCAATTACCGGCGGCATTGTTCAATCTTCAGGAAATTTAAACATTACTTCTTCAGCTACTTCCACTCTCACTAATTCAGGTATATCAGTAGCTGGAGGAGGGCTGGCTACATCTAAAGGACTTTCTATAACTGGGGGGCGACTTGTTTCAACTGTCACCGCAACTTCTTCGTTTACCGGAGGCATTTCCGCAGACGCTCTCTCAACAAATCTTGTGAGCTGTGATTCTTTGGATACAAATGCTTCAGGCGCAATTATCTGCGGCACCGATGCTACAGGAGGGAGCGCTGGAGTGCCGAACTTAATTTACCGGACTCTTTCAACCACCAAATACTACACCGCTTCCACGTCAGCCACCGACAACCTGGCTTGGCACTTCAATAATGGGTTTGTCTCAAGCGCGAGCTCTACGATTGCGGGCGCTCTTCGTCTTGATGGAGGTACCTTTGCTTTTGCCACCTCAACTCCCTGGGGGGGAGGCACGACCTTTGCCATTGATCAACCTGCCGCTCAAGGAGCGGACAACCCCATCTTTGTCATAGGATCAACCGGCACCACCACTCCCTTTCTCTTTGTCTCACAAAAAGGAATTGTCTCAATTGGATCATCCACTCCTTCTCCTCTCTTCCTTAATCCTGGTGATGTCGTGATTGGCAGAAACGGAGCCTCCAGCGATGTCTTCATAAGCGGAGGATTAGGACTCGGCAACGCTACTACCACCGATGGCATCCTGGAAACATCAGGTCTCTCTTACATCGGAGGATTGCTTAAAGTAAAAGGAACCGGAACCTCCACCTTCTCTCAAGGCATTATCGCGGGAGGCGGGGGAGGCATTGAATCAGCAAAAGGCATCTCCATTACCGGAGGCACCAGCAGACTCGGCACCATTGTGTCAGGAACATGGAACGGTACTGCCGTTGCCGCCACCTTCGGAGGAACTGGTCAGACCACCTACACCACCGGAGACATTCTCTACTCTGATGCCACCAATTCATTAGCGAAGAGAGCCGTAGGAACACGAGGCCAGATCCTCTCGGTCTCTACCGGAGGAACGCCTGCCTGGATTGCGACGTCTACATTTGCTCACCTCAATGCGGCGAATGCATTTACCAACACCGGCACCTCGACCTTCATAGGCGGCATAGAGACAGACGCATTGTATGCGATCAGAGGAATCAGTGTGGGAGGAACAGCCACCACCACCATTTTGGGGAGCGCAACCTCTACCTTCTCAAGCGGTATTAACATCACCGGCGGAGGCATTGATATTGAACTGCCGAGTTGTTCAGGATCCAATGCCTTAACCACCGATGCAGGAGGAGGAATTATCTGTGGAGCTATTACGGCGGGGGGCGATACCATTGTGGAAAAAGACGCGGACGAATCTTTCACGAGCTCTACCACGATGGCGCACGATACGGATCTTAAATTCACTATGACGGCAAATACCGCTTATCGCATCAGGATGAATATATGGTTCAAATCAGGCAATGCCGGGGATTTCAAATACGGCGCGAGCGTGGTGGGCGCCCCGGCCGGCACTATATTGAAATTTATTGGGGTAGGGATAACCGCGAGTACCACCAACGAATTATGTGTGGTAACGAAAAACAGTGCATGCGCGATGATAGCAGGAGTAGTGCATGATTCAATTCTTCAACTCGAAGGGATCGCCGCGCCGGGAGCAGCTGACGCGGTATTCCACTTTGATCGCGCACAAAACGGTTCGGATACAGTCGCTACGACCGTCAAGAAAAACAGCTTTATCGCATACGCCGCTTTAACCGGCGCCGCCGACCTTGCGGAAGTGTACATGAGTCAAGATCCTTCTCTTCTCCCGGGAGAAGTGGTGGTCATTGATCCTCTGCTTGCTAAGGGGATTAAGAGGAGCAGCGCCGGTTATGAGCGTTCACTCGTCGGCGTTATTTCCACAAGACCGGCATTGCTTATTGGCGCGGGAGGGGGAGAAGGCTATCCGGTATCTGTTGCTCTTGCCGGCAGAGTTCCGGTAAAAGTGACCATAGAAAACGGCCCCATTGAACCGGGCGATTTTCTTACCAGCTCTTCAAAACCGGGTGTCGCAATGAAGGCGACAAAGGCGGGAGCTGTATTCGGGCAAGCGCTTGAAGGGTATGACGGCCCAAAAGAAGAAATCGGGACCGTCGTCGCCTTCGTAGAGAACACCTATATTAATGGATCAATCAATTCTGTTTTGCCAAAAGGAGATGTGCCAGTATCGCGCGATGAGGGCAGAGATCTTTTGGGGCAATTTGTCGCATACCAGCAATCAGAACAAGCGCATGCCAATCTCTCCGAGATATTAACTGATCGCGTTGGCGCGGGCCTTGAGATTATTGCTCCGCGTGTGATTACCGATACACTCGTAGTGAATGCGATTGAGCCGGTGGATCGTGATGTTACTTTTAAATTAACGGAGGGCGGAAAGTTTGTGCTGGAGCGCGTTGCCACTTCAACTCTTTCGGTGAGCTTCGGTACGGCAAGCACGACTCCGGAGGCAGTTTCTTCCGCTGGTTCGACTCTGCTAACCACAGGTCCGGTGGTGTCGTTTGACAGTTTTGGGAACGCATTCTTCGCCGGACTTATTGAAGCCGGAGGTATAAAAGCGGATCGCATTGAGGGACTCGAGATTGTAACTGATAAAATTTCAGCTCTTGGCGGCAGGCTTGAAAACCTGGCAAGTTCCACGCCGGAGACGGTTGCCGCGTTCATTTCCAAAGGGCTTGGCTTTGAAGGAGAAGTTAGTTTTGCTTCCACCACCGAATTTATGGGTTTGGCTCGGGCTCTTAGCGGGCTTGAGATTATCGGAGATCTCAATATAAGCGGAGTCGCTTCTTCTACGGAGGTCCGCGCGCTTAAAGTGATTGCGAGCGAGATAGAGTCCTTGACCACGGATGCTTTGAAAGAAAAAATAGATGTCCTCTCCACTACCACTTCTGAAGTACTTGCTCGCTTGGATTCTTCAGATGCTGCAGTCAAAGGCGAGCTTGAGAATTTGGGTCTGCGGGTCGGTGCGCTGGAAGATAGTTTAATTAGCAAGGTTCTCGCGTATCTTGAGTCAATCGGAGCGCGGTTTTCCGGTGGCTTCGCGTATCTTAAAAATCTTGTTTCGGAAACCTTGACGATTGGGAGTCCCGAAAAGCCGGCTGGCATTACGATCTATGATACGGCAACAGGAGAGCCGTATTGCGTAAGAGTTACCCAAGGCGCATTGGTCAATATACCCGGAGATTGCGCGTCTTTACCCAATGAGACAAGTGCTACTACAGCTGAGCCGGATTTGTCTCCAGTCCTCGAACTAGTGCCGGAGCCAGTTCCTGAAGCGACGGAGCCAGTATTGGAGCCAGGCACGGAACTCGCACTCCCTACGGAGGAAGTTGTCGGGGCTGAGCCAGCCCAAGAACCCACACTTGCTCCGAGCCCTATCGAGGAACCTGCTCTTGAAACAGCGCCAGTTTCTGCGGACACAGTGGAGCCATCGGGCGAACCTTTGAACGTTGAAACGCCGTAGTATAACAGCTAAAATTCAATCTATGGAAATGAAAATTTCATATTATAAGGCTGTGGTTTTAATCTTGGTCATTGCTTTTTTGATTGCGTCTGGATCGGCTATTTATTTTTATATTCAGTTCGGCGGCTTTAAAAGCAATCCGCGAGAAGAGATAGAAAAGGTTGTTGAGCGCGTAGGTAGGCACATAGTTTTGCCGGAAGGTGAAACACCGACCGTGGCTACTGTAACCGATCCGGAAAAACTTAAAGACCAGGTATTTTTTCAGAAAGCCAAAGCTGGGGACAAGGTATTGATTAATACCAACGCAACAAAAACGAAAAATATAATTGTAATAATTTTTTCTTTTTTCATGTTTATATTGCCGGTGTTGG
>CAYISH010000037.1:0-6835 GCA_964366035.1 uncultured Candidatus Saccharibacteria bacterium | reverse complement strand
GAATTCTAAAATATGTTGATTTTCCATTTGCTTTTGGTGCTGATGGTATAAAAATTTTGAGACCGCAGGAAATTTTATTGCCAAAGTTTTTTTATTACACGTTAATTTTAAACCCTGTTGCAAATCAAGGATACAAAAGGCATTTTTCTCTTTTAGCACAAATCAAAATATCTCTTCCGCCTCTTGAAATCCAAAAACAAATCGTTGAGCGGTTGGATAAAATCGCCGAGGCGCAGAAACTGAATGACGACCTCACCCAAAAAGCCGACGAGCTTTTTCAATCGCTTTTATATAATGAGTACGAACTAAAAAGCAACCAGTGGGGTTTGAAAAAGTTGCAAGAGGTTTGCGAAGACATCGAACAAACTCACCCGAAGAAAATTTTTAAAAGGGAGTTTTCTTATATTGATATAGCGTCAATTAACGACGACGGGGTTATTCGTGCTCAAATCACTTCTGTTGATAAGGCCCCTTCGAGAGCAAGAAAGGTGGTTAAAACTGGAGATACCATATTTTCTACCGTCAGGCCTTATTTGAAACATATTGCCTTTATTCCCGAAATGCTGAATAACTCGATTGCATCTACTGGGTTTTGCGTGATCCGACCAGACACAGATTTAACTGACCCTCTTTTTATAAATTATGTGGTGGAATCCGACCATTTCGTTAAAAAGGTATTGCCATTTCAACGGGGTGCAAATTACCCCGCCGTTTCTGACAAAAATGTTTACGGGATTAAAATATCGCGACCACCTCTCGCAACCCAAAAGCAAATCGTTGCCAAACTTTCCGCGGCACAGGATTATAAAAAACAGCTTCTTGAGCAAAAAGCTAAATTAAAAGAATTGTTCGACAGCGCTTTGCATAAATCAATGGAAACTCAAAGACCCCATTAGAAAGCTATCGCTTCTAACGGGGCAGGACTTTTCAATTCTGTTTTAGCAAAATCGTTTAAATATATGGTCAAAGTAATTCAAAAAGAGAATAAGGAGTTATATCAATGCGAGGAGTGCGGTTTTCACTACGCAGACCGTGCATGGGCCGAGAAGTGCGAGGCGTGGTGCCGGGAACACAAAAGCTGCAATATCGAGATCACGGCTCACGCCGAGGAGAATAAAAAACATGACTCCGAAATATGATTTGGACAAAATTAAGTTTGCGACGGATGGGCCGACATTTGAGAAGGCGGTTGATTTATATGAGAAAGGAAAAGTAACAAAGTTTGAAGAAGGAATCGGCAGCTATTCCGCTGTCGTGCTTGGCACAAAGCCATATCGAGTTTCGGTTGAGGCGCGGCGGTATGATTATGGTCAGTGCGAATGCTATCTTGGTCAGAACGATGCGCTCTGCAAACATATGGTGGCAGTTGCCATTCGTGCAGTTACGGGCGGCAAGCAGCTCACGGATGAAGATAAGCGGCTTGTATCTCAAGTTACCTGCAGCGGCCGGCTTGGAGAATTAAACAAAGAAGAATTAGCGGCCGTGAAAAAAGAAACCACTGGCGCCATGAAATATATCAAGCCGTATAATGGACCTTCTCGCATTTGGTTTTCATATCAAAGTTCGTTATCGGAAGGGTGTAGCCGTTTATCAAAAATTGTTTCTGAATTGCCGGTAGGCGAACAAACAGCAAAACTCTTGGTTGATATGCTTTTGCGCCTGGATAATAAGCTCTGCCGGAGCGGCGTTGACGATTCCGACGGCACAGTTGGCGGTTTTATTGAGGAGACCGTTCAAGTGCTCAAAGAATATTCAAAGCTTGATCCTGCATGCGTAAAAGCATTCAACGAGCTTAAAGATAAAGAAACTTGTTTTGGTTGGGAGGAGCCACTTCTGGTACTCATCAAAACTTGATATAGTGATAGTGGAATAGTGAGAATCGGTATTTATTGGCGACAATTGAGGGCCGAGGGGCGCAAGAGGGATTTATTCTTTCCCGCTCGCTGTTCCCGCAAAAAACTCCCACGACGGGAGTTTTTTGCTATGCTTCGCAAATTCGGGTCAATTCTTCACGAAGGGTGCAAAGCTCTGCCCCCATGACAATCGCTCGCCACGGGGGCACACGGCTCGTAATTCGGGGGCAACCAATCAGTCCTCCCGGGGTGCGGTTCCCACAAGTTCTCGCATTTGCTGGAGCATGACGGTCGGATATTTGTACACTTCCGCCCAATCCAGCTGTCGAAAATCGTCTCTCAAGGCGAGCCAGTGTGCACGAAGGGAGTAGATAAGTATTTCTTTTCAAGAACAGGATAGTCATTTCCTATCTCTGCAAACCATTCGTTCGGTTCAATAGCGAGCTTTTGGTCTTTAATTATCGGCGTTTTGCCAAGAGCAAGCGGGATTTCTTTCTTCAGTTTTAACCCCGCTTTGCCCATTTTGTTTTATTCTGTTGAAAACTTTTTACGAAAAACGTGGTATACATAAGATAATGAAATATTGGTTCTCTGCTCTTCTTCTTCTTCTTTTTTGCATTACACTTGGCACTTCCACCAACATTTCTTTTGTTTTTGCCCAAGCCGCTACATCCACTCCATCTGTTGACACTCAAGCCCTTATCCGCCAATTCCAAGACCTCGTTGCTTCACTGCAAAAACAAATTCTTGAACTCCAAACTCAACTCAAAATTACTCGCGGAGATATCGAAACAGTTAAAACAGAAATCAAAGAATTAAAGCTTACTCGTTCCCTACAACGAGGCATTACGGGAGGTGATGTTAAGCAACTGCAAGAGTTTCTCTCAACTCAATATCCCGACCTCTACCCCACTAAACAAATCACGGGCTATTTCGGTCCTGCGACTGAAGCTGCAGTAAAGAAACTTCAAGAAAAACATGGCATTGAATCAATCGGTATTGTTGGTCCAAAGACCATCGCTAAACTCAATGAACTGACTGGACTTCTTCATGCACCGAGGATACAACCATCTGCACCAACATCTACTCCTTCAGGGACGATTCCTGCCCTTCCCGCTACTCCAGCCCAACCCATCGGACAGGCGGGGACTACGACTGTCCCCGCAACCCCTGCTACTCCTGGGATTTTTGTTCCCCCGCCCCCTCCACCTCCAAACCAACTTCCGCCTCCTCCAGCAACAGCTACTACTACACCGCCAGCCGCGTTACCACCGCCCCCTCCGCCAGCTGGCGGACAGCCACCGCCTCCGCCCGCAACTCCTATCACCGATACCGCCGCACCTTCAACACCAACAAATATTTCTGTTGTAGTACAGTCTGATTCTAAAATCGCCATTACCTGGGCTGCTTCAACTGATAACGTTGGCGTTACGGGCTACCGGATTTATCGAGGTGGCACCCAAATCGCCACTGTTACTACGGGTACTTCATACTCCGACACTGGTCTTGCCGCCGCGACTGCCTACTCATATACAGTTGCCGCGTATGATGCCGTTGGAAATGTTTCAGCGCAATCAAGTCCGGTTTCAGCCGCGACCTTATCACCCGGACCGCCAGCGCCTACGAACGTGCAGGTAGTGACCACTTCTAGTAGCCAACAACAGCCTCCCCAGATGTGGTATTATCTGATCTTCAATTATACGCTACAGTCCACAACGCAATCGTTTAATGTTTATAGAAAAAGGCCGACCGACGCTTCGTTCGTGAAATACACCTACAGCGCGCAGATGCCTGTCAATCCGTCAATTCTTCCGTTGCCGGGAAGCAATGAGTCCAATTTGTATCGTAGGGAGTCAAACCAATGGTCGTGGTATACCACCCTTACTGGCCTTGCTTCAGACGCTGTGCGGGGGGAATACAAATTTTACGTGACGGCTGTTGACACTGGTGGCGTTGCGAGCAATCCGAGCGAAACCAAATCATTCAAATTATACGCTGCCCCAGGTATCACTAACCCAGCAGACAGCTCAACGGTTTCTGCTCCGTTCACGATTACGGTTTCGGGAGATCCGAACGCGCCCAGTCCGACATACGGTATGGCGCTCTACAAGAATATAACTGGCGATACAGCTTGGAGTGCGTGGCCAGCGCCATCAACGAATTTTACCTACACAGGACAGGCGCTTAACCCAAACGACAATCCGCACCGCTTGGTAGTGTGGTTCTCATCCGGCATCTATGACCGCAGTCTCTTCGGGACGAGCATTTTCAATGTTTCCACCACTATTTCTTCCCTTGATCTTCGCGCCAAAAATTTGGCAAATATTTCTCAAACTCTGGACACGATAAGAGAGCAACTTCTAAAATTGCTTCAAGGATTCTAACCAAGAATATCGTCGATAATCTTCTCCGGCGACATTTGTCCGCGTGGGTGGGCAGTAGCTCTCACGCACTTTGTTCTTGAATGATAGTTCTAACATTGTTCAACATGCGGAGCCATCAAATAAGCTAAAATAAATCTATGAACTACGAAACATTAGCAAATACGGAAGCAGTCCAAAAAGCCATTAACGCACTTCAAGAGCGTGGCATCAAGGCGGTTTTTGTGCAGAGTCGCATGGCAGCGCTTGAGAAAGTAAAATCACTCATTCCAAAAGGAGCTTCTGTGATGAACGGCTCCTCTCGCACGCTTGAGGAAATCGGCTTTGTTGACTATTTGAAATCAGGAAATCATAGCTGGAAGAATCTGCACGAAGAAATCCTTGCGGAGAAAGACCCCGCAAAACAAGCGATACTTCGTAAGCAAGCAGTTCTATCGGACTACTATCTAGGAAGCGCTCACGCAATCGCAGAGACGGGTCAGCTTGTTATCGCTTCGAACTCTGGCAGCCAGCTGCCACACATTGTTTTTACCTCGCCAAACCTCATATTTGTCGTCGGCGCGCAAAAGTTAGTCCCAAATCTCGACGCGGCATTAGCGCGTGTGCGCGAGCATGTTCTCCCGCTTGAAGATAAACACATGAGAGATATAGGTATAGGCGGGAGTGCCATTTCCAAGCTCCTTATCTTCGAGCGAGAACCCGTCTTTATGGGAAGAAAGGTTCATGTCATTTTCGTCAACGAGAGATTAGGGTTTTGATATTTTTTCTTTTGCTATCTTGTCAGTATGAAAACAATTTTAGTTGACGCAGTTGACGCCTTCGTCATTGAGACCGAGGGCACATTCAAGATTTTCAAGGAAATGCACGATTTGCTTGAAACTTTTGAGAACCGCAAAATCATCTTAACGGGAGCTGATGACGAGCAATTTAAGAAGTTTGGTTTGAATAAAATGCCCTACGAGGTTTTCACATTGAAGCATAACCCTGAAAAGACCGACCCAAAATACTACGAGAAAATGCTCGAGCATTTTGGTTTGAGCAAAGATGATATCGTCTATTTTGAACACAACCCAGAAGCAGTAAAAAGTGCTCAGTCGGTTGGCATAAAAAGCCATTACTACGATAACGACAAAAGGGATTTGGAAGCCCTTAAGAGTTTTCTTGCAGAAAATCTATAGACCTAATACAAATACTGTTGAGGGTGAGCTAAACTGCTTTACTGGGACAGAAGAAATATACCGAGCTGGTGTGTTGCTTTGCCAAGCTTACTATCACGGGGGCGTTATTGAGTAGCGTATGTTCTCAAATCAGGTATATAAATATACGCATTTGCTGAATTAAGTCAGCTTTCTTTGCTTTATACTCTTTCAATTTCTTTTGGAGCGAGATCCTTAAAGAAGCCTTTTGCCGAGGCATTCGCTATTTTGGCCCAATAGTGATAAGATACAAACAATGAAAGTGCACGAAAAGGTAAGAAGCGACTTGGACGAAAAATTCCAAAAAGTCTTGCAAACGCCCGCCAGTTTCGCCTTTTTCGTGGCAATCCACGACTTTGTGGAGCATATCGAACTGAACTCTTCCCTTTCCCACAGCCTTTCGCATACCATCAAACCTAATCAGGCGCTCAAGATTCCGAACAAATACAGTTCGTTGAGGCAAATCTACCAAGGGTTAGAAGATGTCGATACCACCTCAAACGCCGATTTGGGGCATGCGCGCTACATGATTTTGCAAGACTTAAAGCGAATCCGCAACCAAGATTTTTCAGAAAGTAATTTGTTTTGGAAAAAACGCGAATTATTCAGAAAACTGACGGGCGAGATCTATGAAAGACTCAGCCTGAGTTCAGCGTAAAAAACTATTGAGGCGAAGGAGGACTTCCGCCGCCGCCCCTGTCTGCCGACAGGCAGGCTTGCTCCGCGTTTTTGAAAACGGGAGCGGATTTGGATTAGCCAAAAGTAAATGTAAACGCCTTGAGTCCTGGCTTTGGAATTCTAAATTCAAGAGTATGAGTGTCTGATTGATTATCTTGAATAATTTTGTAGAGGCGTGCTTCTTTTATTTTCACAACAGTCTTTCCGTCAGAAGTTTTTATGATATCTGCTCCCGCTTCAAAGCCAAGAGGTTTTCCGTCGCGAAGAACTTCAACGGCTATCTCCGTATCTGACTCCGAAACAAAGAAAACATCCTTGGCCGTGTATTTGTATACGATGCCGGCATTAAGAGAGCTGTTTTGAGCAAATTCATTTGCAACATTCCAATCACCAGAAAGATATAGGGCATTGAGATCAGGTTTCGCTGGTGTGATAAGACTTTTCTGATTTCCAGCAACACCTGGCGCTCCATTCCCCATTAATTGATTGCGGCTGGCTCCAAAGTACGTTTCGGGACTCTTATAGCCACCCTGAATGGGAATTTCTTTTGTTACTGATTGGTCAATTGTTCCATTCTCGCCAAGGATGTCCATCCGTTCTCCCAGCGCTCCTTGAATTTTTTGTTCTGTCTCTTGGTATCGTCCTTCCCCTATATGGTCATAGACAATATAGCCGTCAATATCAATAAGATACTTTCTTGGCCAATATTGATTCTTGTACGCAGTCC
>CAYISH010000036.1:0-7130 GCA_964366035.1 uncultured Candidatus Saccharibacteria bacterium | reverse complement strand
TGGTCTAATGCACACGCTTGGAGAGCGTGAGTCTGGGAAACCGGACCGCGAGTTCGAATCTCGCCCCTTCCGCCAAAGGCGGACTGGTTTTGTGGGAAATCCGATGGTGGAGGAGAGTATTTGAAATAATTTTATGTATAAGCTATGATAAAACGGTGCTAGAATACTGAAACAACGTCGAGTTTCTAAAGTATAAGCAATTATAAAATCAATCATATGATCGGAACTATAAAGACTCTTATTACGGAGAAAGGATTCGGATTCATTGCTCGCGAAGGCGAAACAAAGGATCTGTTCTTCCACCGAGAGAAATTGAGCGGTGTTACGTTTGAGGAATTGAAAGTCGGCGATAAAGTCACTTTCGAAATCGATACATCTGGCGAAAAAGGCCCGGCCGCCACAAATGTATCCCGCGAGTAAGCGCCGCGAAGACGGAGAATAGAAGCGGCTCATTTTGAAGGATGAAGCGGCGAAGCAAAACCAAAAAACTTCCTTACCTTAAGGAAGTTTTTTGGTTTTTGCCAGCGACCGAAGGGAACGCCCGACCCAGTAGGTCGATGCGTTCATTTTGATTAACATTCGAACCTACTTTGACGAACATCTCTTTGAGTCTGAAGACTTGTCAGAGTTTGAATGACCGGACGAGGACTGGACCGCTATGCGCGCAGCTCTCCGTCCACGATCCCCGCGGCAACGAAAACATATTTTGCAAATGGTTTCATAAAATGTATTATAAATTTATAATAAACTTGTTAACAATCAATGACACCCAAACAAAACATAATCCTGTTTATCGCTACCCTGCTGACGACGCTCTTTACGGCGCGGGTTTCCTTATTTATTTCGCCGTTGAGCAATTTAAATCTCGGTTCGTACAATATCCATCACTTGTTCCCGAGCGCTTTCCTGCTCGTCATCACCGTGATATTTTTGATCATAGGTATCCGCAACAAGCCGGTGATTATGCTCGCTGGCGTTGCAAGCGCTCTTGTGGTCGATGAAATTATTTATTTGATCGCCACCGACGGCAGCGACCTTGCCTACCTTACGCCGGTATCGTTCTGGGGCGCAGTAACGCTCACTCTCGTTGTGTTGCTCACTGCCGTCACCTGCTACCGCATGGCAACCGTAACAAAAAAAGTATGAAGCATCTCAAAGCCATCATTGCTCTGGCAGCGTTGCAGCTTGTGCTTGATGTTCTCTATATTTATCTTTACCCGAGCGTAAGTCCCCTCCGCGCCACCCTGATTGGTTTTACCGCTCTTCTTCTGCTCTACATACTGCCTTTCAAGCGCCTCTTTCAGACCCACCCGCTGGTCGGGTTTCTTTCCATCTACTCGTCGGCTTTCTTCGGGGCACTCTTGGTGCAGGCCAATGTGTTGGAATCGAAATCATTCCTCTCCGCAGCCGCGCATATCGCAATACTCGTTTTAACCTACGGCCTTATAACGGCGCTCGGGAGAAATCTTCTGGGAAAGGAGTGAAAAACAGCCGCGCTAAAGAACCTGAAAACAAACTTAAAGTTTTTCTTATGCCTCACTCGTACGAAATCGAAATTAAATCGCTTTTGGGCTCGAAGGAGCGGCAAGAAAAGCTGAAGGCCGATTTGCGAACGCTCGACCCGAATATGAAGCTTTTGCAAAAAACAAAGCGGCTTAATCACTATTTTGTGGGCGGCAGCTTGCCCGCACTTTTTGAGGCGCTTAAAGGACGCGTGTTGCCGGAGAAAGTAGAGAGTTTGCGGGAGATTACAGCCAAGTTCGAAGAAAAAAACTGTTCTATCAGGAGCAAGTGGGTGGACGGCAAGGTTTCTTTGGTTGTTAAAGCTGCGATTGGAGAGGGGAATAGCGTCCATGGTACGGCGCGGCTTGAATTTGATTCGCCGGTTTCAGGCTTAACGCTGGAGCAAGTGGATAAGGCAATTTTGGGCTGTGGATTTCGCTACCAGGCTAAGTGGAGCCAAGAGCGCGAAGAGTATGAGTGCGGCGATATGACAGTAACAATCGATTTTAGCCCGGGGTACGGCTATATGGCCGAGTTTGAAATTGTCTCGCCCTCCGAAGAGCTTATCGGGGCCCATCGGGAAAAACTGCGCGAAACGATGCGGGTTCTGGGCGCGCCGGAGGCTCAACCAGAGCGGCTCGAGCGTATGTTTGCGTTTTACAACAGCCACTGGCAGGACTACTACGGCACGGAAAAAGTTTTTGTGTTAGATTAAAAATAGTCGAAAAATATCCTAAATTAGCAATTGTGCTGCCAGTCTCGACACTCCTTGTTTTGGCGGGGGGCCTGTTTTTTATATGGAACATGGAAGTGCGCCGGGAGAGAGAAGAGGTAGTACGAAGGGAAGAAGAAAAGAAAAATTCGCAAGAGATTGTCCCGGCCTCCATGGCCTGGGAGCTCGCTACCTCTACTGCACCGTGGGAAGCGCGCGATTCTGCCGCGGCGTTTGTATTCAACAATAAAATGTGGATTATGGGCGGGCTTAATGGGAATGCCTTGGTGAAGAAGCATCAAATAAATTACTGGAAGGCCCCGCACTTTAACGACATCTGGAGTTCGGAGAACGGGGTACATTGGACAGAAGAAGCGAAGAACGCGGATTTTGCGCCGCGCCGCTCTATGTCGGTAGTGCTTTTTCAAGAAAAACTGTGGATGTTTGGAGGGTGGAGTCCGGTTGGCGGCTACCAGCGCGATATTTGGAATTCGGAAGATGGCGTAGATTGGAAAAAAGTTTCCGCACGTGCGGTCTGGCCTGCGCGCGAGGGTCAGCAGGTGGAAGTGTTCAACGGAAAAATATGGATGATGGGAGGCGTGCATTACGACAACCGCGAGGTAAAGAACGATGTGTGGTTTACCGAAGATGGCACGAGCTGGAAGCTTGCTACTTCGAGCGCGCCGTGGGCAGGGCGGTGGGACCATGCCACGGCGGTGTTTCAAAACAAGATATGGCTTACGGCGGGGATGGATTTGAAAAACCATACGTTCGGCGACGTGTGGTATTCCGAAGACGGAATAACGTGGAAACTTGCCACGGACAATCCGCCTTGGGGGACGCGCCAAGGTCACGCGCTCGTGCCGTATAAAAACCAGCTCTGGCTTTTGGGGAGGCTGAATGACAGCGAGAATGGAGGAGTAAATGATGTATGGTTCACTGAAGACGGAAGCAATTGGCATAAGACTGAGACAAACCCAGCGTGGACAGGGCGCGAAGATTTTTCTGCGCTCGCATTCGGCGATACAATATGGGTAATGGGCGGCATGGACGCTTCTTGGCGGTGGAAGAACGACGTATGGCGGGCCGTAGTTGCCCTCACGCATGAACAGTGAAAATTATCGCACGCTCCCAGTTCTTGTTGCGGCCGCATTGTTGGCTCTTTTCATCGGCCTCGCTACAGGTCTTCCTTTTGAATTTGAAGATTCTTCCTTGGCAGAGGAGCAGCTTGCGTTAGTAGCGAACATCGAAAAAAATGCGCTTAGAAGATGGCAGCAGAGGAAGTTTATTCAGCAAGATCTAGCGCTTGGTTCCCAAGGTGAAGAGGTTTGGCTGGTGCAAAAAGCCTTGAGTGCCGACCCGGTTCTTGCCTTTGCGCCTAAGGCAACGGGATTTTTTGGGGGAAAAACAGCAGAAGCCGTGAGGCGTTTTCAAAAAGAATACAGCATTTCGGAGACAGGCAGCGTAGACGCTATTACGCGGGCGAAAATAAATGAAATCTATTTTCGGGAGCTATGTCCCTCGCCTGGCCGCGAGTATCTCGATCTTACTTTTACAAAAATAGGGCCGGCGGTTTCGCTACCCGAAGGATACACCCCGCCCGACCTTGTCGATATTTCAGGCAGAGCGCATACGATAGGGGTAGCGTGCCTTCGCAAAGAAGCAGCGGTGTTTTTGGAATGGATGATACAAGACGCGGCAAAAGAAAGCCTTTATCTGGCGGTCGTTTCGGGCTTTCGGCAAGAGGCGATACAAGATCTCATCTACCGAACATGGGTGGGCATCATGGGCAAGAATGCGGAAAGCGAAGTTGCTAAACAAGGACATTCGGAGCATCAACTTGGCACCGCAGTTGACCTTACCGGGGCATCTATTAATTATGCGGCAACGGCGAAGAGGTTTGGAGAAAGCGCGGAGGGCAAATGGCTGGGGAAAAATGCCTACCGCTACGGATTTGTTATGAGCTACCCTGCGGGGAAAGAGGATATTACGGGATATGCGTACGAGCCGTGGCATTGGCGGTATGTAGGGGCCACAGCGGGCCTCCTTCATCAACAGGGAATTACGTTTGCGGAGTTTGCCGCTAAATAATGCTGCATTTCCTTCAATTTGCCTTTTTCTCAGCTTGTAGGGAGGGGTGAAAACTGCTAGATTATTGAAGATACTCAAGCTATAGGGAGGAGTGGCTGAGCGGTCTAAAGCGCTGGTCTCGAAAACCAGTTGGGGAGCAATCCCCTCGTGAGTTCGAATCTCACCTCCTCCGCAAAAATTATGACCCAGGAAATTTTTATTTATATTCTTATCGCTCTTGTCGCAGTCCTTGCCGCATGGATCGCGCTTTTGGAATTGCGACTCCGCCGGCTTTTCCGCGGTAAAAAAGCGGGAGAGTTTGAAGATATCTTGCGCCAAATCGCTTCGGAACTTGAGGATTTGCATGGCGCCCGGGCCGATATAGAAAAATACCTCCACACTGTCGAAAAGCGCCTTTCGCGCTCCGTGCAACATGTGGGGGCGGTGCGGTTTAATCCTTTTCAAGAAGTGGGAGGGGATCAGAGTTTTGCCTTAGCCTTTTTGGATGAAAGAAAAAACGGGCTGGTGATCTCTTCTTTGTACGGCCGAGAAAATTCGCGAGTGTATGCAAAGCCTTTGGAAGGAGGGAAGTCAAAATACCAACTTTCCAATGAAGAAGCGCGCGCGATAGACGAAGCGCTTAAGAAAAATGCCTAGAGAAATATGGCTGAAGCTGCACAAAAAACAGAAACAACAAAAACGCGCCGCCCTCCCGTGGTGGCGGTTTTAGGGCATATCGATCACGGCAAGACGTCGCTGTTGGATAAAATTCGGCAGGCAAACGTGGCTGGAAAAGAATCGGGCGGCATTACGCAGCATATCGGCGCGTACGAAATTGAAGCGAAGAGCAAAGAAGGTAGCGCAACGGGAAAAATTACCTTCATCGACACGCCCGGTCACGAAGCATTTTCTAAAATGCGTTCACGGGGAGTAGGAGCGGCCGATATCGCGCTTTTGGTGGTGGCGGCAGACGACGGAGTAAAGCTCCAAACTGAAGAGTCGCTTAAAATTATTCAGGAAGCAGGCACCCCCTTCATTGTGGTGCTTAATAAAATAGACAAGGAAAATGCCGATCCAGAGCGCGTAAAAAAAGAATTGGGAGACCGCGGCATATTTATCGAAGAATGGGGCGGCAAAGTGCCGCTTACACCGGTATCTGCTAAAACTGGCCAGGGAATTGAACACTTGCTGGAGCTTATTTTGCTGTTGGCTGATCTCGAAAATTTGGAATACGATTCTGCTCTGCCGGCCCGCGGCGTGGTAATCGAATCGCATCTGGAACCAAAACGGGGGAACGCAGCCACGCTTCTGGTGCGGGAAGGAGTATTGCGGCAGGGAGATTGGGTGCTCGCCGGGCGCTCCCGCGTAAAAGCCCGTATTGTGGAAAATTTTTTGGGCAAAACGGCTGCCGAAATTGGCGCTTCAAGCCCCGCTCGCATAGTAGGATTCGACTCTGTACCGGCGGTGGGATCGTTATTCACCTCGTTTAAGGGCCAGAAAGAACTTGAAGCGGCTTTCGAAGGGATGGCGTCAAGCAAAGAGAAGCAAGAGGAGGTAAAAGCGGAAGAAGGAAAGCGGGCGATACCCGTAGTAATAAAAGCGGATACGGCGGGCTCGTTGGAAGCGGTAGAACACGAACTCAAAAAAATAGAGGACGGAACATTTACGCTGAACATTCTTCGTTCTTCGGTGGGAAATATTTCCGAAGACGATATCAAACTTGCCGCTTCGGGGGAAAGCTCCTTGGCGGCGGGATTTCGCGTAAAAATGGCGCGGGAAGCGGGCGAGCTGGCTGAGCGCTTCGGAGTAGGAGTGGGAGTATTCGATATTATTTACGAACTTGTAGATTGGCTCAAAAGAGAGCTTGAAAAACGACTGCCCGAAGAAAAAATAATTAAGATATTGGGGGAAGCCCGCGTGCTCAAAATTTTCAAGCAAGAGGGAGCAAGACAGATCGTAGGCGGAAAAGTAGAGAGCGGGATGATATCCGAAGGGAAGCGGTTCCGTCTTTTGCGGCGCCAGTTTCCGATCGGGGAGGGAAGGATTATAGAGTTGCAAATGGGAAAAATGCGGACGAAAGAAGTGGGCGAAAAAGCGGAATTTGGGGTGCTTGCGGACAGCGAGCATGAAATTGTGCCTGGAGACGAATTGGAGGTATTTGATGAGGAAATAAAAAAGAAGAAGCTTTTGTAGAACCTATTATGGAACCCACGCGACGCCAAGAAAGGCTCGCCGAGCTTTACCGGAAAAGCGCTTCCGAGTTTTTCCGTGAGCATATAGGCGGGGAGGGAACTATTGCGAGCGTAACGAATGTAGAGGTAAAAGACGGTCTTCGCGAGATAATAGTGTACTATTCGGTGTGGCCGGATGAAAAAGAGAGAGATATAAAAAAAGCGATCGAGGCCCAAAAAGGAGTTTTTCGCGATAGAATTAGCAGAGAGGTACGGACAAAATTTGTGCCGGAAATAAGATTTTTGCTGGATGAAGGCGAGAAAAAGCGAGCGGGGATTGAGAGACTTTTGAAGAAGGCGACAGAGTGATATAGTAATGCCGTGAGACTAAGGCCAGGTAGCCAAGTGGTAAGGCGAGGCTCTGCAAAAGCCTTATACGTGGGTTCGATTCCCATCCTGGCCTCCTTTTTTATTTGCTCGGGTGGCGGAACGGTTTACGCAGAGGACTTAAAATCCTCGGCCCGAAAGGGCTTGTGGGTTCGAATCCCACCCCGAGCACCACGTTGGAAAAGTCAATGCCTCGCCCCGCCCGTGGCCCCGCGCCGCCCCCAAAACTGTAGGGGTTTTTTGGGCAAAAAAGACTACCCGGATACGTTATAAGCAAAAAATAAAAA
>CAYISH010000035.1:0-7410 GCA_964366035.1 uncultured Candidatus Saccharibacteria bacterium | reverse complement strand
GGCTGATCCCTTTTCGCTCGCCGCTACTAAGGGAATGGGCTAGCTTCTTAGTTTGTTAGCTTATTGCTTATTTGGGTTTTTACGCTCTCAAAGCTACCAGCTACAAACTAAAAAGCTAGTTATTGTTTTCTTTTCCTCCAGGTACTGAGATGTTTCACTTCCCTGGGTACGCTTCCCGGTTTTGCACCGGGATCATCGAGGTTTGCTCGATGGAGTTTCCTCATTCGGACATCGCCGGATCAAAGGTTGCTCAGCACCTCCCCGACGCTTATCGCAGCTACGCCACGTCCTTCATCGCCTTTCGAAACCTAGGCATCCGCCATATACTCTTAATTTCCCGCTCCGATCCAAAGGTTTTTTGGATCGGATTTTTTGTGAATGCTTTATTTCCTTCGACCGCATTCCTGATTATCTTGAATGCAATCGAAGAGTTGATTCTTACCTGCTATTCTGTTTTTAAGTTTCTTTCACTCGCCCGCCCAAAATTCTCACGTGAGAATTTTGGCGGGTTAACTCCCGGCGAGTATTCCTTTGGGGCGCACTCGTTGGAAGTCAATCCCTTGAAAGACTCGGGATTCTCGTTTTTGCCTCCGCCCTATGCATGGGCAAAAATGGAAAATCCGCGGTGAAGCGGATTTCATGCACACGAAGATTTTGCGTGATGATTATCCGCTTCTTGCTTTGGTTTTTCCTAACACATTCATCATAAGATTGTGGATGCAGTATAGCCTCTAAAGAAAAACGTTGTCAACACGCAAAAAACCCTTAAAAACAAAGCTAAAACTCAAAGCCCCCTCGCCTTCGGTGGAAGAGGCTTTGGGAAGTATAGGTTTCCCCTATTACTAGCGGTTCGAAATATCCGACCGAAGCCGTTCCAAGAATTTGGCCGCCGTATCTTTCCCTCCAAGCCCAAATGCCAGGCCCAACGCAAGCGCCAACGCAGCGATAAAGCCGGTGAAGAGCGTTTGCACAAAAGGACCTGCAACCCCGAGCTGGTAAAGCGCCGCAAGGATCGCAAAAATCCAGATTGCCCAACGCGATACCCCGCCCAAAAAGCCGGACGAAGGAAGGTTTGCAGCCCGCGCACTTCCCGCTACTACGCGTCCCGTGACATCTGCAATCACCGCAGCCACTACCAAGATAAGGGCAGCCACGATTACGTTTGGCAAGTAGACTACCACTACCTCCTGCAGAAATGTCGTTACTTGGGTAAGGCCGAGCACTTCCACCGTTGCGGCAAGGAACACCACTACCACGAACCATTTAACGAGATTTCCGATGAAAGCCCCGGCATCGAGCCGTATGCCCGCTCGGGAAAGCGGTTCGCCCATTCCCAATCCTTCAAGCGCCTTGTCTACCTTCAAAGAGCGGATCGCTTGCGCAACCACTTTGCCAAGCGCAACCGCAATTACCCACCCTACGACAAAAACAATAACAGCCACGACAAGCCGTGGCACAAATCCGATTACTCCTCCCCAAAGCTGTTGGAAAGACGCGATAAGCACATCCCCCCAGGTTTGAACGATCATAGAGTAATTTTTTTAGCCCTTGTTGTTAACGTTATGAAAACTTTTATCCTTTGAGCTTCTCGGAAGCACAATTTTATGCAAGCACGGAAAGCTCCGATTATTACCCAAGGATAGGTCGACCTTTGGGCAATATTACTTTTATTATACCATGCCTTCCCTGCCTGTTCGACGGCATTGTGGATAAAGCCCCGCGCTCTTTAATTGTTCGGAGCGCGATTTTCTAGTGACAGGGTTAAGAGCTATACTATCCACATGGACAATCTTGTCCTTTTCGAAAACATCCGCGCATTTATTTTAATACTCGGCTGGCCCGTCTTAATACTCGGCAGCATCTTTCTAGTGTGGGGCGCTTTGCGCTTTAACAAAGAGGTAGGCAAAACGGTGGTCGGCAAATTGGTCTTAGGTATGGTAGTGGGATGGTTTGTCAGTATGTACTCGCTTGGCATTACCGCAACCGCCCTCATGTTTGCAAGTCCTAAAAACGGCGTTCTTTTGGTTATCCCTGTTTTTGCATTGTGGGTGGTTACTATGGGACTTCTGACCGCTTCCATTAAACGCTGGAGTCGCGAAGCCGTTACGCTTAACGCCTTCTATGCTGGCCTGGAAGACTTGGTAAAAAAACGGACGGACGAGTTGGAACGCGCCTACGAAACGCAAATCCAAAACGAGCGCGACCTGCGGCAACTTCGCGAGCAATTTGTCTTTATCGCCGCCCACGAACTTCGTACTCCAGTTACGGCGATTGAATGGGGGCTTCTGACCATGCTTGAAGACAAAAATTTTACAGACACTCTCCCGCCAAACTACCGCCAGCTTTTAGAAAGCATGCGGCGAAAAAATAAAAATCTTCTCGACTTAGTGGCTGATCTCTTAAACGTAGCACGCCTTGAAAAAGGCACGCTCAAGCTGGAATCGGAACGTATGTCGCCCAAAGAGAGCGTTGAGAGCGCGGTGGAAAGTGTAAAGCCTCTCGCAGCCAAATTCAAAATAGATGTTTTAGCTCCTCTCACCTCCGAAGAACTGCCATTGGTAGAGGCTCACCCCATTTACCTAAAAGAAGTGCTTATGAACCTTCTTACCAACGCTATTCGCTACAATAAGCCGGGTGGATGGGTAAGAGTGAACGGAGAAAAGGCCGACAATGAATTTGTAATAAGCGTGTGGGACAGCGGCATCGGCATCGGCGAGGAAGAAATAAAAAATCTTTTCAAGGAGTTTTATCGCGTAAAATCCCCGGAGACGCAGAGTATCGAAGGCACCGGGCTTGGGCTTTACATCACAAAGCAATTTGTGGAGCTCATGCGGGGGCGTATTTGGGCTGAATCGAAAAAAGGCGAAGGGTCGATATTTCGCTTTTCGGTCCCCCTCGCGTAATTACCAAATGTAATGTTATGGATACTTCTCATCAAAACAGAAAAACTATTTTCCTTCTCGAAGACGACGAATCGTTTTCCCTCATTTTTGCTATTTGGATAGAAGAAGCTGGATACGCGCTCGCCCGCGCCAAAAACATCACCCAAGCGAAGGAAAAACTCGCCACTATCCCCCCGCCCGATCTTTTTTGGCTCGACTATTATCTCGGCGCGGAAAAAGAAGGCGGTATGGACTTTTTCCGTTGGCTTAAAGGGCAGGAACTCTACCGCAATATTCCCGCGATTGTTGTTTCCATTACCGCCGATGCTGAAAAACTAAAAGAGTTTGAAAATGAAGGAGTGCGCCGGGCTCTTTCCAAAACAGTCGCCAACCGCGAAACAATAGTCGCGACGGCAAAAGAAATCCTAGGCTCCTAGCGCCCCGCCTTGAGGTCTAAGAGTACTTCGCCAGCGTGTGTTTCCGGTTTTACTTTGTCATACGTTTTGGCAATTTTTCCTTTGGGATCAATTAAAAACGAGATGCGGAAGGTGCCGTCGTACTCGCGGCCCATAAATTTTTTCTTGCCCCAGGCGCCGTATTTTTTCACCACTTCTTTTTTCTCGTCGGAGAGAAGCGTGAATGGCAGTTTGTATTTGCCCGCAAACTTTTCATGGCTTTTGACGCTATCCACGCTGATACCCAGCACTACCGTCTTCATTTTTCCAAAACCCGAAATATTGTCGCGGATCGCGCAGGCCTCTTTGGTGCACCCCGTGGTGTCGTCTTTCGGATAAAAATATAGGAACACCCACTTGCCGCGGTAATCGGAAAGTTTGTGTATCTTCCCATTTTGGTCCGGAAGCGAAAAATCCGGCGCCGTCTCCCCTTCTTTGATTTTCATGCTGCTAATTTTAGTATGTCCTCCCCAAAAAAGCAAAGCCGCCGATCGGTGATCGGGGGCTTTTATGCTGCCTCATCTATTTCCTCCTTTCTCTCTTCTGGAATATTCTGCGGCGGCTCTTTTCGCCGCCAATCGAGCCGGGCTTTTTCTGTGCAAAAATTGCACTGATACTCATCCGGCCCTATCTGCGTTTCCTCTCCGCCGCAATGGCGGCATCTTCTCTGCATGTGTAACACCTCCTCTGTGTGCATTTACCTCACTTTTACCACTCCTTTTTTAACTTACACAAATTCTTCCTGCGCAAGAGAGTGGATAAGTCGTAAAAAGCTTTTATTCATTAAATTTTTCTATCCT
This sequence comes from uncultured Candidatus Saccharibacteria bacterium, assembly GCA_964366035.1. Taxonomy (GTDB): domain Bacteria; phylum Patescibacteriota; class Minisyncoccia; order JACPKW01; family UBA11713; genus CAYISH01. The sequence continues at coordinate 3,273 of CAYISH010000035.1, read as the reverse complement.
CACGCCGATTAAGCGGAATCGCTTTTTGGCTGGGTTTTCGCGCTTGTCCAAAAACGGCAAAAATAATTTAAGCGCCTCCCGCTTTAACGTATCTACATCAGCCGCTCCGGTTTTTAAGGTGCGCGCCCGCGTTGTGGTGGCAAAATCGGAAAAGCGCACTTTGATGGCAATAGTACGGAATGTCCTGAACTCTTTTCTACAAAACCTGTGGAATACATCGGCAGAGAGCGACCCGAGCTCTTCTACCACCAGGCTCGGATTCGAAACATCCTCTTCAAAGGTACTTTCTTCGCCAATGGACTTTCGTTCGTACTCCGTCTCCAAAGGCGAATCGTCTTCTCCACGCGCTTTATGCCATAATGCCTTCCCCCATTTGCCCATCACACGCTCCAGCTCTTCTTTCGAAAACTTTTTCAAATCAGCTACTGTTTTTACTCCTTTTCGTAAAAATACCGCCTCTGTTTTGGGCCCGACGCCGGGAATTTTTTTAATGCCCATGGGGGCCAAAAACGCTTCGGCCTCTGCCACAGACACCGCCGTAAGCCCGTCGGGTTTTTCAAAATCCGAAGCGATTTTGGCGATAAGCTTATTGGGACCTATGCCGATGGAACACGTAAGCCGCTCGCGCTTCAAAATTTCTTTTTTGATTTTTTTCGCAATGCGCGCCGCTTTTTCAAAAGATCCCGTGCCTGAAAGATCGAAATACGCTTCATCCACGCTCGCCTGCTCTACCACCGACGAATATTGTCGCAAAATCGCCATGACATTTTCCGAAATCTCCGCATACAAACGGAAATCGCCGCCCAAAAACATGGCAGGCGGCAGACCCTTTTTCTTTGCGGCCTCTGAAAACCGCCACGCTTTGGAAATAGGCATGGCGGAGCAGATGCCGTATTCGCGCGCTTTGTAGTTGGCAGTCGAAACCACGCCCCGCCCTGCCCCGCCTTTAGGGTCGGCCCCTACCACAATGGGAAGGCCGGCAAGCCACGGCTTTTCGCGCTCCCCCGCCGCCGCGAAAAACGCGTCCATATCAAGATGCCCGATAATACGCATACCTTATTGTAGATTTCCGGCGGATAAAAAAGCAAAGCCGCCGGTTTTTAGAAAGAACCCGCGGCTTTTTTGCCCCTTAGCGAGCCACCCTTAATTTTGCAAGCGCATCTGTGCAGGCCTGGCAAATTTTCTTAGCCTCGGCCCCGCTTACGCTCAACGGTTTAATATTAAGCGACATCGGGATCCGTCCAGAAGTAAGGTGTGTCCTTATCACCAGCTGTTCCGTCCGCAACCATTCTAATACTCGCTTTACCTCCTCTGCCCGATACCCCTTGTTTACGACCCGCCTCAATATGTCTTCTGCGGGCACGTAATTAAAGTTTATCGGTTTGTATCGGTCGGCGGGTCGGAGAAAACCGAATATGATTACTGCCTTGAAGCACTCCTTGTCAAAATTTGGCGGGATACACTCATCAATAGGGAGAAGACCAAAAAAATCTTCTTCCTTGCGAAAACTTTCGGCCCCTCCCGCAGAAACAATATTGCCGTTTTTCTCCGCCTGGGCGATAGAACGCACCCAAGCTGCTTTTCCAGCGGGTCGCGGAAGGTTTGCCCACGGTTTTCTCTCAAACGTTTTTCCTTTCACCTTCTTTTCCTTCCGCTTTTTTTGCGGCAAGGGAAAAACATTGCTTGCCGGAGACAGAGGAGCATCAAAAACCTGCTCCAGCAATTCTTGTTCTACAGAAGGAGCCACTTCCTTTCCCGCCTTTTCCTCTTCCGCCCAACCGCGGTGAAGACGCCCTAAAAACCTTCGCACTTTCCATCTCTGAAAATTGAACATGTGCCTGCCCTCCTTTCACTTTATCTGACTTTGTTCTACACGATTTAGTAACAAAAGTCCAGAAATTACTTCAAATCATTCTTGGCTAGTTAGCGAAATCTCACTGATATGCGGTATTCATCGGCCTGCTCCGGCAGGCCCGATGGGTTGTCCTTTTCAAACACCAGCGTTCCCGTTGCGGTAGTGGGCGGGTCGAACTTCAGCCCCAGCCCGAACGGCACAAAATTTTGGGTCATCCACTCTCCTTCCGCCTGCGCAGGGCCGCGGGCCAACAGCTTGCCGTTGGCATCGTACAAACTCACCGGAAACGAGGCTTCAAAATACCACCCGCCGCGCGCCTTGCCTTCTATCTGCAGTGGGCTTTTTACTATAGCGTTCGGTGTCGGGCTTGTAACTTGTATCAAATCAGACTTGTCCGTTACAGAAGGCGGAGGCGGAGTTACGGCTACTGGCGGAGGTGGTAGGGTGGTACCGTTATCATCCGGCGCTACTGCCCCGCTCTTTCCTATGTAATATCCCGCGCCAAGCGCGAGAATAATGAGAATTACGACGAGAAAAGTTTTCATAAAGATTATTTTGCTTGTTCCTCCAGCTCCAAACTAAGACACGCTGAATTGATGCAGTAGCGCTTGCCGCTTGCGCCCGGACCGTCGTCGAACACATGCCCCAAGTGTGAACCGCATTTTTTGCAGAGCGCTTCCACGCGGCTCACCCCATGGCTGGAATCTTCGCGCAGTTCAATGTTCTCACGATTTTTCGGATCGGTAAAACTCGGCCACCCCGTACCCGAATCGAATTTGGTGTCGGAAGAAAACAGCTCCACCCCGCAGGCCGCGCATTTGTACACGCCCTTGTCTTCGGTATGCACATATTTTCCCGAAAAGGGGGCTTCAGTGCCGCCTTCGCACATAATGTGGTATTGCTTCAGCGAAAGCTTCCTTTTTAACTCTTCTTCATTCATGGGCTTATTTTATCCCTAAACACCCGCCAATTTCTACTTCAATAATTTTCGTGCGCGAAGTTTTGCCGGCAACAATCCACACAGCGCTCTTCTCTACTTTAAAATATTCCGCAAGCACCCGCACCACCGCTCTGTTCGCCTTGTTTCCCTCCGCTGGCTCACGCACCCACACCGAAAACTGATTCGGGCTTTCCTGCACAATTTTCTCTTCCTTCGCGGACGGCTTCACTTTCACAAAAATCTTCATCACTTTACGTTATTCCATGATCGCCCGTGCCTACAATCAGCGCTCGTTTTCTTTATGGCCAAGTTCGCGGATAAGCATACATAGATAGTAACTCGAAAACCTATTCTTCAGCTTCTCTATAAAAACTTGCCGCCTCGGGGTAAGCGAAGCGGCGGGTTGCGGGTTATTGGTGTAAACAGGAACTAAATCATACAGCAGTAACGACATCGCCCTTACGCAAAACTCCTTCGG
>CAYISH010000034.1:4521-7668 GCA_964366035.1 uncultured Candidatus Saccharibacteria bacterium | reverse complement strand
TCCTGCTCCATTGGATATCGGCTAAAAGTAATTGGATTTTTTATCCAAATCCCGCTGGTTTGCGTTGTCATTTTTTAGCAAGAATTGCTGACCGGAAACAACTTGCCCTGCCACTTCGCGCCGCCCACGATCTGGCTCTCAAAAAGCCGTCTAGTTTTGTCTTGGTGTGGCTGGCGGGAGTCGGCCCCGCGTCTGCTGCTTGGAAGGCAGCCATAATAGCCATTATACTACAGCCGCAATTTTCTTAATTTAAGTCCGTATTTTATACCCTCTCTTGAACAAAATCCATACCCACGCGCCAAGACCCGCCATCAATGCCGCGATAAGGAATATCCCGACCGTCTTATTCGATTCGGAAACTCCGATCATGGAATAACGGATGCCGTCGACAAAATAGAAAAACGGATTTAATCGTATAAACCACTGGAAACGCTCCGGTATCATCGACACTGAGTTGAAAAGCCCTCCTAAAAATGTAAGCGGCATAATAACAAACGTGGTGGGGATAGAAAGCTGTTCAAACGTCTCCGACCAGAGGCCCACGAGAAGGCCCGCCAGCGAGAACACCGCTGAAACTGCGATAACGTAGAAAAGAAAAAGGCCGAGGTGGTGCATATTAGTTTCCGTAAAGAAAAGTGCAATTACATACACTCCCCCGCCTACAATCACGGCGCGAAGCACGCTGGAAATAAGATAACTTGCGATAATTTCTGCGTAAGAGAAAGGCGCCGTCAAGATCTCCTCTATGTTCCGCAAAAATCTTCCAAAATACAGCGAACTCGAGGCATGCATAAAAGCGGATTGCATGACGTTCATCATGAGAAGTCCTGGCACCACGAAATCAATATACGGTACGCCCGCAATGAGGCCGATTCTTCTCCCCACAATTTCGCCGAATATAAGAATATACAGAAGGGCAGATACCCAAGGAGTAACAAGCGTTTGAATGCCCACTCGCCTCAAACGTTCGACCTCTCTTCTTATAAAGGTATATACGCCGATAAGGTTCACAGTTAATTTGTTACGCCGTTAACCTGCTGGCCCCGCTCTGCCCCCATATAGCTCAAATAGTGGTCCTCAATCGACTTGCCATCCTTAATAAGCTCTTCTTTGGACTCCAGCGCAACCAATTTACCTCCGTAGATAATCCCTATCCGCTCGCAGAGCTTTTGCGCTTCTTCCAAGTAATGGGTGGTAAGCAAGATGGTCTTGCCTTGCTGATTGAGTTCCGCCAGGATCCGCCATAAGTCGTGCCGCAGCTCCACATCTACACCCGCCGTAGGCTCGTCAAGAATAAGCAGGTCCGGGTCATGTATCATGGCTCGTGCAAGCACCACTCGCCTTTTATAGCCCCCTGACAAAGCCCGAAATGGCCTGTCTTCATACCCCTTTAGCCCCAGTCTATCGGACAAATACTCTATCCGACTTTTTCTCTGAGACACGGGCATACCAAAATAACCCCCCATGTAATCGAGCGTTTGGCGAGCAGTGGCAAAAGGATCGATATTAAATTCCTGAGGAGAAAGGCCGATTTTGCGCCGCGCTTCGCGGTAATCTTTCATGACATCAAATCCAAATACCCTTATTTCACCCCCGTCAATTTTTGCAGTCCCCGTAATTGCGCTAATCGTGGAAGTCTTCCCTGCTCCATTGGGGCCCAGAAAACCAAAGAACTCCCCAGCTTTCACATGAAACGAGAGATCGTTAATAGCCGTAACATTCCCGTACTTCTTGACTAAATTGTTTATTTCAAGAGCAAGTGTGCCCATATCTACGAAAGCTATGAGCTTTCACGTGTAACATACCCAATAAACTCATTCTGTCGGGGAGCCGAGAATCGGACTCGGACTTCATGCTCCCAAAGCATGTGTACTGCCACTATACTACTCCCCGTGTTTCGCGTGTAACTGTTTCACGTGAAAGTTATATCTCAAGGACAATATTTTTTATCCAGCGTATTCTAGCTTTTTTCCGCTCTAAATCAAGGAAAACTGCCATCACATCAATCTGCCAATCCACCTCTCCATATTCCTCATGCTCCATAAGCCACGTCTGAATTGCCCGCCAAATGCGCTGTTGTTTCCAGTAATGCACGTTTTCTTCTGGCTTTTTATCTTCAATATTTTCACGTGTAACAGCTCCTTTCACCTCTATAAAGTGTAAAACATGGTTTTCATGTGAAACATCTTCAGCTATAACATCCAATTCTCCCCATTTCCTTAAATAGTTCCTTTCTACGACATTAAGCCCTAGTTTCACTAGATGTTTCACAGCAATGCCTTCACAAATGTCGCCAACCCTTCTTTTCTCAGTTTTATTTTTGGAATCTTCTTTCACGTGAAACATTTAATATGCCATTTGTAGATAAAGAGCTTGTTTCATGTGATACATCTTTATTGCTTATTTCTATCGGACAGTATATCAGACATTTTGTATCGGACAAAAAGAGGGACTCCCTGTGAAAATTATAGGTTCCCCGTAATAAGTTTTTTATAAATCTGAAAGCACGCTTGGGAATCAGGAAGAGCAGAATGGTGGCCGATTATCTCCACTCCTAAGTGTTTCGCGGTATTGTTGAGACCTGAAGCGCCCCATTCTAAAGCAAGTTTGGCTGCCGCAAATGAATGGACATCAAATACATGCTTATGAAAATCAAGTTTTATGCTCGTTTTGGTAACAGCGGCATCTAAAAATGCGTAGTCTGTAGCAATATTCCAACCTGCGAGAATAGTCCCCGCGACCTTGGGGGCGAGAATCTCCATCGCTTCTTTTAGAGAGATTGCGCCTTTCCACTTCTCTTCTGAAAAACCATTTACTTGTAATGCCTCTTCGTCGGCGGAGGCTAAGTTTTCCGGCCTTACCTTTACTTCCCAACTTTCCATAACTTCCAGGTCCGGCTGTGAGACCTTAATGAGACCAATCTCCACAATTTCATGCTTATGCGCCTCAAGACCCGTCATTTCAAGGTCGATAAACGAGAAGGGGGCGGTTTTTGTATCAAATTCTCCTCCTTTCATAGGAGTTTATTTTGACACAAAAACGTTTCACATGAAAACAATACCAATAATAAGATCTGTGCGTGCGCCGCGTAGCTTCAGCGAAGCGGTGGACCCGGGGAGAATCGAACTCCCGCCTCTCGAATGCGAA
>CAYISH010000034.1:0-4511 GCA_964366035.1 uncultured Candidatus Saccharibacteria bacterium | reverse complement strand
ATAAGTTTAAGCTCTACATTTTTAACTAAGGCCTTATGAAGTTTATGTTAATTAATTTATCTGGTCGGAGAGCTGGGAATCGAACCCAGTCTTCACGCACCCGAAGCGCGCGTACTGCCGGTATACTACAGCCCGCGACCCACCCATTTACCACCTACCTAAGATAGTGTTTTTTCTTAATTTCTTCAATCTCTTCCGTTTCCAAGGCGAGTTTCTTTTCTTTCCCTTTGCGGGCAAACTCGGCCAGTTCGGAATCAGAAAGAGCGCGTAACTCCTTCGCCTTTCCCTCCAAATACTCTCTGGTATTCCTGTTGGGATCATCCAGAACCTCGTCGAGCAAAATAAAAAGAATTTGGCCGATCCGCGGACCTGGAGATATGCCGCAGATTTCCATGATATCGCCCCCGTTTACCTCCAGCATACCTACGGAGATAGGGTCTCGCTGCAGCTTTTCCACCATAAAACGGAAATGCCGGAGCTTGTACGGCTCGGCTTTAGGCACGCCCGAACCTATGCGGTCGCAAATACGCACCCGGATAAGATCTTCCATATCTTCCGCTCCCACATTGGCAATAAGACGGCGCACCGAGGACTCGGTAACCTCATCCACGTTGTAATAAAAGAGGTGATAACGGATAAGTTTTGAGCCTTTCTCTATAATATTCTTGGGAAATTTTAGCCGACTTAAAGCTTCTTTGGCCATTTTTGCTCCTACTACGTCGTGCCCGTAAAAGGTGGCAAACTTACCATCCCCCCGTTTCGTGCGCGGTTTGGCTACGTCATGCAATAAAGCCGCCACCCGTACCACCAGAGGCCAATTTTCATCCGCCGCATACTGCGCCGCCCGCAAATTATGTTCCCATACCGTATAAATATGGTGAAGATTTTGCGAAACTCCATATCCCTCCAAAAGTTCAGGCAAAAACGTCTCCAAAAGCTTAAGTTCCCTCAAAAACTCAAGGCCGCGGGCCGGAGCAGGAGAGAGAAGGATTTTTTCAAACTCATCTCGGATACGCTCTTGAGAAATGCGCCCCAAAAGAGGGGCACATTCCGCGATTGCTTCTTGGGTTTTTTCCTCGATAGCAAAACCGAGCTCCGCAGCCAGGCGCACCGCGCGCATAAGCCTAAGCGCATCCTCCTTCAAGCGCTCGCCAGGATCGCCCACCGCCCTTATAAGTTTATTTTTCAGGTCTTTCTCACCGCCGAAGTTGTCAACTATTTTCTGTTCTTCGATGTCGTATGCCAGGGCATTTATAGTAAAATCGCGGCGTCCCAGGTCATCTTCGAGCTTGGAAGTAAACATTACCGCGTCTGGATGGCGCTGGTCTGAATATTTTGCCTCAAGCCGGTAGGGAGTTACTTCTATTACCGCGAGTGCTGGATGTTCTGACCGTGTTTTTACCCCCACCGTTCCATATTCATTTTCATAAAAACTGTCGGGAAAAATGCCTTGGATTTCCTCCGGCTTGGCGTTCGTGGTAACATCCCAGTCTTTCGGTTCTCGCCCAAGCAAAAAATCTCGCACGCACCCGCCCACCAAATACGCCTCAAAGCCCTTTCCGGTAAGAGCCTTCACGACTTCTTGAACTTCCTTTGGAATTTTTTCCATGAATTAAACAGTGCCCTCGCCCCGATTCGAACGGGGAATGACTGCTTCGAAGGCAGTTGTGATATCCATTTCACCACGAGGGCAAAAAATAATAAATAACAACTTCAAAGTACCCCGAATCCTGCTTTTCCTCAAGTTTCTTATTAATATAATTTTTCCTCATCATGCCACGATCGTGGCATGATGAGGAAAAATTATAGTCTAAAGTGGACTCGAAAAGAATTATCTGGCGTAAGGTGCGACTCAATATAATATACGTGCTCTGGGATATCGAAAAAGTTGATAATAAAATTTACCTCATCTTCGCAGGAGAAAGGGAATAAAAACACGCTCTTTTGAAATTCTAGAAACCCTAAATCTTTCAGCTTTCTGCGAAGCGCGTCGCGAACCTTTCGCCTGCTCTCTGGAATATCAAATAATACCATGCGCCATACCTTATCCCATTTTTTCGCCTTTTGAAGTTCCAAATTGCGAAACTTATAGCGGAGATGGGCGTTTTTACCTAGTGGCGTTAATACTGCTTTCTCGCGGCCGCCATCTTCGAGAACGAATTTAACAAAGCCATTTACTTTAAAACGTTCAAGAACTTGATGAAGCGCCTTGCGATCAACCGCCATCCACACGTCATCATATTGCTGCCAAAGCTTCTTTCTGCCATGCTTCCCTTTCGTGAAGCCCAATAAAAAACCGGTAGCGAGAAGTTCCAAAGTTTGCATCGACAACTTTCCGTAACCTGCCATCATAAAAATGTTATCATCTTGGCACGATCGTGCCAAGATGAGGAAATGAGTAATGAGTACAGATCGTTATTGATAGACATATTGATGGACATGTGGGAAAACAGAGATTGAATCGTCTAAAGCTTCTTGGCGAAGTTTTCGATGGCAGTGGCTATCGCGAAGGCTCCTACCACTAAGAGGGCGCCTATTAGAGAGTACCACAGAGTTTTTTTGGCATCTTCAAGCTTCTTTTCGTTCCCTTGGGCGAACACAAATTGGGCGCCAGCCCAGATGACCATGACTACCAAAATTGGGAGAGCGATCTTCACCACCAACTCCGCGATTTTCTTCATTATTTGAGCGAAATCGTTTGAACCAATGGGGTTTGTGAGAGTGAAGCCTCCGCTGGGAGGAATAGGTTCCGTAGCCGAAAAAACATTGCCGTAAAATAGCGCAAAATTCAAAAGCATAAAAGTAGTGAGAAATACAAAAAATCTTTTCGCTTTCATAGAGCTATTATATTATATATAGCAAAAATGATAAGGGGCGGCCATTGGATATGGTCGCCCCGGTTTACAGTTAACACAAAGAACTAAAGAGCCTTCAAAGCCGAATTATCCTCGAGACCCTCGAGAATAATGGCTGAAGGCCTTTTCGAAGGGCCTGGGAGGTCGGGACCGCCAGAGGTTAAAACCTCGGCTGGTCCTTCTACCCCTCCCGGGAACACCCACGTTCGTTTTATGCTGCCATTCACAACTGTGATGGCAGACACTCTACAACCGGGGCGATCCCCAACTTGGAAGCCTACTTGCTCCCCCTTACCAATCCGCACCTCGTCACTAGGACAAAGTGCTTTGCGGCCAGTGGAAGCTACCCCGCTTCCACTTCCATTTTTCTTGGTCGGAGGAGAAGACCTGTCCTCAAACCAAGAACCTACCGTCCTTACTCCGTCAGCCACGTTCGGGGTGCTGGAGAAGTCCACAGCGCCGACATTCCTCAATGCGGCGACTGTGAATACAAAGGCCAGAATAGCGACCACCCAAACAGTTACCTTCCAAACCTTGTTCGAAAACAAGGCGGCAAGGTAAGAAGCGGCGATTTCGGAAAGGAGCAACGCCGCGAGAATTCCCATCACTCCGATATACCATGGCAGCTTAGCGAGCCTGCCGCGTGTGGTCAGATGCGGGTTGACCTGGATAGTTAACCGCACAAAACCACTGTCGGGCTGACCGGTAGGCAGGCCGAACCACCCCACATCGAGGTAGCCAACTGCCTTTTCTGGGACAGTTGCTTCGGCCTCGATGTAGTACCCCACATCGTGGTAGAGGTCAAACCCGCCAACTGTCTCCGCGCCAGTCTTGATATTCTCAAGTGGCGCTTCAACGGCGGGCTGACCTTGCTTCCCAACAAGGATCTGCATCTCGCCCGTTGGGCGATACCAGTCCCCGAATTGGATCAGGTGGCGGATGTCACCCTGCGGAGGATAATCCTTGCCACCCGCGGTTACTCGCCCAAAGGCCTTGACCACAACATGGTCACCGCCTTTGAGCTTGATGCTCGCCGCCGGGTCAAGGTAGGTCGTGCCGTTTACGACCTCGACATCGAGCCGCTCCACGCCGCCGAAGTAGTCTTGCGACCACCCTACAACGATGGACACTACGCCTAAAACCGCGAAGAACGTCAGGTATTTTATGGAAAACCCGCTCGTGAGTTTTCCGTCTTTCCACAGCAAGATACCAATCGCTGCTGCGGAAAGCGCCACCACCGCTAGTGTCCCAAACTGGTACTTCCACATCCAATGGGACAGAGGTCCCAACAAAAACGTGTCAGCAGCCATGACGGGGACGATCATCACCAAGAACACCAACAGAAACAGGACACCTCCCACGAACTTGAAACGTATCGTGAAGAAATCTTTTACGCCCTGTATGACATCCTTCAGCACCCCACTCAACAGCCACATGGCCAATATGAGGGGGAGGTATGGGGCCAACTGCCTTATTGCCTGCCCTACTTCTGCATACCAAGGGAAGCGCCCGATTGCCCCAAGAATCAAGGCCGCCATGATCACTGTAAGCCAATAGCCGTTCATTTCTTTCTCCTCCATTGGTTAAACTGCTCCCAAACAGCGAGGCTGGTCTTGATTGCCTCTTTCCCCGCGGGAAGCAGAACTTTTTGTCTGC
>CAYISH010000033.1:0-8096 GCA_964366035.1 uncultured Candidatus Saccharibacteria bacterium | reverse complement strand
AGTTTTTTGTCGCGAGTCATTGTCGAGGCTTTACGGCGCGGATTTCAAGAGAACCCGCAATTTCTTTGATGAGGGGAATCCGCTCAAGAGTTTTTCCAACTCTGTCGGCAAAATGTACCAGCTTCTGCGGCGTGCTAGGATGCAGAAAATCAAACGGGCGTACATCTACTTCTACAAAACCAGCTTTTTGAAGAACGCGACGGAGCGGCCAGCGAAAAAAAGCAGTTTCGTCTGGAGAATTTTGAAGCCACTCGCCGATAAACCGTACATTTTTTTCAAGCGCAATCTGTGGATTCATCATGTTCGGCTCCGAAAACCAAACGATACCGCCCGGCTTCAGCACTCTATACATTTCACGCACCGTCTCTTGAAGAGGAACATGATGGAGCACAGAATTTCCCACTGCCGCATCAAAAAATGAGTCGGGGTATGAAAGCCCTGAAGAATCGGCCACTTCAAACGTTGCGCGCCTAAAAGGTGCGAGGCGCTCTCGGATACTCGCGATGGTGCGGGGCGAGATGTCTATCCCGCAAAGTTTTAAGTTTGGCGATAGTTCCAAAAGCGGGCGCGTAAGCGCCCCCGTGCCGCATCCGATTTCGAGCACAAAAGGATCTTGAAACCGCGAGAGCAATTCCCGCACGAGTTCCGCGCGGCGCGAGAGCCGCTTAAGGCCGGCGGGAGTTACCGACCCCCACCAAATCTCTCCCGTCTCTTCGGCGAGCCTATCGAAATGTTCGGCCTCGCGTATCTGGCGTTCGCCGGCCGCTTGCATAAGCCTCATATAAACTTTATTTTTCGCATTGCAAATAATGTCATCTTCAGGAGAAGCCATCCGTGCTTCCAGCGCTGGATATTCGTAGAACCATACACGCGCGCTTGGTAGCGCACTGGAATTTCTACAATCTTTAAGTTCAGTTTAGCCGCTCCAAAGAGTAAATCAAAATCTCCAAACGGATCAAAATCGCCGAAATAACTTCGCCCTGCCGCGATTTTTTCGTAGTCTTTCTTAAAAAGAACCTTCGTGCCGCAGAGTGTGTCCTTGATGCGCTGGCCCAAAAGCCACGAGAACATAAGGCTGAAAAACTTGTTGCCGACGATGTTGAGAATGCGCATGGAATCCTCTTCCAGCTGATAGACAAGCCGCGATCCGTTTATAAACTCCCCTTTGCCGGAAGCAATCGCATTGTAAAACTTAGGCAAATCCTCGGGGCGCACGGTGAGATCGGCGTCCAGAATCATAAGAATTTCGCCTTTGGCCGCTTGGAACGCTTGCCGCACTTTATCTCGCTTCGTATCAATCTCGCCCTCCAGCACCCGAACATTTCTTTTGCCCGCATACAATGCCGCAACACGCTTGATTTCGTCCATCGTGCCATCTCTTGATCCTTTCTCCACAAAAATAATTTCGAGGTACGTGCCAAACTGCGGCATTCTCTCCATGGCATGCTCAATGTTCCCTCTCTCGTTTCGGCAGGGAACGACCACGGAAACCGAGTATTCATGTTTTTCGTGCGGAATCGGGCGCGCGACTGTGTACTGCAAAACTCCCAATTTATTGACCAAGGGGAAATTGCCTAGAAGCCGGTTGAGAATAGACGAAATGAGCGGAATGTAGACGGGGAAAATAAGCTTGGCACCGCTTTTTATCACTTCAAACCCGCCCAGATAAAGCATGTTCTCTATGTCTTTGGGCGAAAGCCAGTTTTGAAGCGGCTGCTTCTCCTTGAGATGCAATAATTCCGCAAGCCGCAACACTGGCTCCCACAAATAGTTGTAATGCGTTATCACTACTTTGGAGCGCGGATGAGTAACACGATTTAAATTGGAAAATGCCTGCTCAATGTCGTCGAGAAAACCTACAAGATCTGACATAACTACCCAATCAAATTGCTCTCCAATTTTTAAATTTTCCGCGTCTCCTGTTATCCATTCCATCTGCGGATATTTTGCCTTGGCAACTGCGGTCATACGCTCGCTTAGGTCAAGCCCGACGCCGCGCTTCGGTTTAAGCGCCGCAAGCAAATCCCCTGTGCCGGATCCCATTTCCAACACTGTCTCCCACGCGGGGACAAGAAACTGCAGCAGCCTTTCCACATTCCAGTGGTAATACCGATTCCGCCGCTTCCATGCATCGCGGCTCGCAGCAGCTTCATCAAAATATGCACCGAGATGTTCTTTTTTCACGAAGAGACGTTATAATCGTTTTGCAATTTTCCCTGCACGAGCGTGATCAGCTCCGAAGCCTCAATGCCCACGCGGGCCGCAACTTCCTTTTCTATCTCATGCCCTATCGCTCGCTGCACTTCAAAATACGTCCTGCCGTTAAAAATCGTGCGTCCCGACTCGTTGAGCTCTTTGTAGCGCTCCGCCGCCTCTAGCTGATCGATTCGCTTATCTAAAGCTACTACTTTGTCGCTAAGTGCTATATCGTCAATATAATGCATCAATTTTTTAAGAAAGCTCTGCGTGTTTTGAATATCTTTCAAAGAGGTATGGCCTACCGACTCGGTGAGTTCGACAATTTCTTCGGAGTAGCCGAATGAGCGAAGAAGCCGGGCGCTTTCTTTCGCCTTTGCGTCATATTGTCCGAAGCCTTCCTTATTCACCGCCTCACGTTCGTTCCTCTTGTACCAATCGTGCAAGAGCGCGGCCTTCACAAGCGGTTCCTGCTCCTCTGAAGGCAATTGCAATAGTTCGGCAAACACATTGGCAATAAGGCCCTCGGTAAAGCAGTGCCTGTAGACATTTGCCCAATCTTCGATCAACCGGCCTTTTTCTTTTAAAACAACTAGCTCTTGTTGGTACCTATGCTCAAAATCCTGCAATTTTCCCATAGCATTAATCCCATTTTTTTAATCTACTGAAAACGTCAGCGGAAGAAATAATAGTACCAGTATATTCCGACTTCATCTGCGGCTTAAATTTAATCTCGATCCCGTACTTATCAGCCATTTTTCGTTTTTCAGGAAGACCCTTATCGTCAGGCGGAAGCATATAGTAGTGGGGGCGGACAAGGGACAGAATTTTTCCGTGGTCTATTCTTCCTTTCAGAGGCTCTTTCAAAATTACCACATAATCCACACACTCAAGCGACGCCACCAATTCAGCGCGATACTTTTCCGGAAAAATAGGGCGGTCGCTCCCCTTAAGCGCCCGAAGCGTTTTATCGCTTCCCACCCCTACAAACAATACATCGCCAAGACCCTTGCTGTGCTGGAGAGCTCGCGCATGCGCAATATGAAAAATATCGAAGCAACCAGTCTTGAAAACTATTTTCTTGCCTTGCTGCTTTAACCGTCGGGAAATCTCGGCGGCTTTTTTATAAGAAACTACTTTTGATGCTGCATCAGGCGGCGTGTTCTTCATACCATGCCATAGTTTTCTTTAATCCTTCCTCAAAACCAACCCTGGCGCGAAAGCCGAATTCTTTTTCAGCGCGGGAAACATCAAGCACGCGCCTCGGCTGGCCGTCAGGCTTTGAAGCATCCCATTTCACTCCTCCCTGGTAATCTGCAAGCCTGCAGATGATGCCTGCTAAGTCTTTCATCGGAACTTCTTGGCCGGAACCTAGATTTATCGGAGCGGCCCCATCAAACCTTTCCGCCGCGCTCACAATCGCTTCGGCGGCGTCTTCTACATACAAAAACTCTCGCGAAGCGCTCCCCGTTCCCCATACTTCTATAAAAGGTTTCTTTTCTTTCTTTGCTTCCAGCACCTTTCGAATGAGCGCCGGGATGACATGTGAGCTTTGAGGATCGAAATTATCGCGCGGGCCGTACAAGTTTACCGGCAGAAGATAAATCGCATTAAAGCCGTATTCGGCGCGGTATCCTTGCGCCTGCACAAGGAGCATTTTCTTGGCAAGCCCGTAGGGCGCGTTGGTCTCTTCTGGATAACCGCTCCACAAATCGTCTTCTTTGAAAGGCACTTGTGTAAATTTGGGATAGGCGCAGACTGTGCCCACCGCCACAAACTTTTTTACGCCTGCCTGCCGGGCGGCTTCCATTATGTGCGCCCCCATTATCATGTTGTCGTAAAAAAGCGAGCCGGGGTGTTCACGATTGTAGCCGATGCCGCCGACATTTGCCGCCAGGTGAATTACCAAATTTTGGCCTTTTACAACTTTCCTGCAGTTCTCCCATATTCTTAAATCAAACTCGCGAGAGCGCGGCACAAAAATATTTTCCTTGGGTATGCCACAGGCTAAAAGTTTTTCCACCACAAAAGAGCCTAAAAACCCCGCCCCTCCGGTTACCAAAATTTTTTTATTGCTTAACTCCATTGATTTTCATATCCGCGTCCACCATGATTTTTACCAAATCCGCAAATTTTGTTCTGGCATACCAGCCGAGTTTTTCCCTGGCTTTTCTTGGGTCAGCTAGCAAGTAATCCACTTCCGTTGGTCGGAAATAGCGGTGAACAATCGCCACATATTTTTGCCAATCGCCGATACCTGCGTGATGAAAACCTAGCTCGCAAAACTCACGCACCGTGTGCGCCTCGCCCGTGCCTATCACAAAATCCTCCGGCGCCTCGTGTTGCAACATCCGCCACATTGCTTCCACAAATTCGGGCGCATATCCCCAATCGCGCTTTGCATCCAAATTTCCCAGATAAATCTTATCCGCCCGCCCCGCTACAATATCGGCAATGCCCTTCGTAATTTTTCGCGTCACGAATGTCTCTCCTCTGCGCGGACTCTCGTGGTTAAACAGAATTCCATTTACCGCAAAAATTCCGTAGGCCTCGCGGTAGTTTTTGGTAGTATGAAATGCAAAGAGTTTGGCAACGCCGTAGGGGCTTCTGGGCTGAAAAGGAGTGAGTTCGTTTTGCGGCGGAGGCGCTGAACCGAAAAGTTCCGAGGAAGACGCCTGATAAAATTTTACTTTGGCGCCCGTCTCGCCCTCGTAGTCTTTGATCGCCTCCAAAATGCGGAGTGCGCCAAGCCCCGTAATGTTCGCGGTATATTCCGGAATATCGAAGGAGACGCGCACGTGCGACTGGGCACCAAAATTATAAATTTCATCCGGCCGGATTTTGTAAATCAGCTTGCGGATGGTGTTTGCGTCGGCAAGATCTCCGTAGTGAAGAAAAAACCGCGTTCCTTCCACATGCGGGTCTTGGTACACGTGTTCGATGCGCGATGTATTAAACGTAGAAGCGCGGCGAATAATGCCGTGTACCTCGTATCCTTTGCCCAACAAAAGCTCCACCAAGTAAGAGCCGTCTTGGCCGGTTACTCCCGTAATAAGGGCTTTACGCATTAAAGATATGATTGCAAAATGAGACCTATTTGTCGAGAAGAAAACCAGCGCTGCTTTTTCGCGGATTCAAAGGCCGTTTTGGCATGGTTCCCGCTTCCGAGCTGATTTTCTTCTAACCAAGCCTTACTTTGGCGCGACGCTTCGCGAGAATGTTCTGAACCAAAAAAGTTAAAAACAAAAAATAAAGCGGCATGACCGGAAGAATATAACGCACCTCCGCATGGGTGAAGACAGAATACATAACGTTAAAGTAAAGAACAAGCGCTACTACCCACGTCATATTTGAAAACTGGCCTGTTCTTACTGCCGCCCAAAGTTCTTTCAAAAACATCCACATCACAAGCGCTATAAATAAGAACCATCCACCGTATACCGCAAGCAAAATTGTTATTTTCGCCGCGTCCGGAATATTTTCGTGGGTCCCTACAAACACATGATCGATAGTCGCAAGATTGTAATGTACCGGCCCGTTTAAGCGCAAAAACCACCACGGCGCCACCGACAAAAACCGCGCGGGATGCCCTTTGATAATCTCTTTGGCCTCGCGCCAAAATATCTGGTCGGTTTCGAGTTCCGGCACACCCGCGTACCGCATCTCCCGCCACCGCACACCGACTCTTCGCTGGGCCGTGAGAGGTTCCGGCTCTCGGGCGTATCCCGGGATAATTTTGCTGGTAACAAAATCTCCCAAAAATTGCGAAAGGATGAATCCTTTCAGCTTCTCGCCCCTAAACTCCGCCGTCTTGCTGTGGATTAAAAGCGCATGCCCGCCCCGGCTAAAATCTGCGCTGCCAAGCGCTGCATAGTTTTGCGCCATAAAACCGCCTGAGACCGCGACTACCACTGCAAAAAATACTGCCCAATGACGCCAGAGCTTCCTCGGGTAAAAACTCTCCCAAAGCGCCCAAGCTACCAGCATGAACGTAAACGCGACAAAATAAAGCGCAATTCCTTTATTTACTACCAGCGTGGCAAGCCCCAGCGAAGAGAGCACGAGCCACCGAAGCTGCGGAGCTTCTTTATATTTCAAAAGCCCCAGCAAAAACAGGCCTACCGCGAGAAGGGTGAGCGTTTCGGTATTGATAATCCACACGTACTCGAACGCTCCCCAAAAACACGCGAGCAGAAAGGGCGGCAGCCACGCGAATTTTTTATCCAAAAATCGCAGCGAAACAGCATACCACGCTATAAGCGCGGCAAGAAAAAAGAGCAGGTTCAAAAACCACACCGACCATAAACTTAAACCGAACAACACAAATGCGAGCGCCACGAAAAGCGAATAAATTTGGCTTCTGGGCACAAGGCCGAAGAGCGGGCTTTCCGGTGGGCCATAAAACGCTCTGTGATTTAACAAATTTATCGCTGTGCCCACGTGCCCGTCGCTCCCCGCCAAATACGTATCGGATAAAAGCTGGCGGACCACGGTGCGTTCTTTTAAGTTAGGGAGGCGATGAAGCCCCCAGAGCGCGGAGGTAAGAAGCCCCGCCGCGAGAATAATAACTACAAATTTATGCTCCACGCTATGTAAGTTTCCGCTCTAAAAACGGCGCCAGAAAAAGCGCTAAGAGAAGAAAATAAAACGGAATCACCGGCAGGATATATCTTGCCTCCGCGTGGGTTAAAAGCGCGTACATGCCGTTAAAGTAAAGTATAAGAAAAAGAATGATGCCGCGGTTTCTCCAATCTTTCAGGGAACGAAAGAGCATATATATCACTGTTCCCACAAAAATAAGCCACGCAAGATGCGCACTTACCAGAAAGCCTATTTTTACAAATTCCGGGATGCCCCCGCGCGTTCCTACAAATGTATGAATGAGTTCAACGCTCCGGTGATTTACGGGATTGTTAAGGCGCAGGACATAGATAAGGCTCGAGAAAACAAATTTTACCGGATGCGCTGCAATGAGTTTCCGTGCTTCGGCATACTGTTCTTGCTGCAAGACCAGTTCGTTCTTTTTTGACGGTAGTTGGCGGCGATAATAATTTTTCTCGCGTGCCGATGAAAACGCCGTGTACGGCTCGGGCGCTGCGGCATATCCTGGGAAAAACTTGTCAGCAATGTAATCGCCAAATGCGGAAGCGAGGGTAAACGCCCCAATGCGCTCCGCGCTCATGTTTACGTCATCGGCCCGGCGCATAAGCGTGAGTCCCCCGGAAGCAAGTTGTGGCGTGCCGATAAGTTTATAATTGTAATATGACCACGAGCCCGCAAGAATCCCCACAATCGCCAAAAACACAAGAAGGTGCCGCATTACGGGAGTTGGACTCCCATAATTTCTCTCTCTATTCGGAAGTCCAACTTCCGAATTAATCGTACTTGGGTGCGTACTTGGGTGTCGGACACCCAAGTAGAGTAGGGCTGCGTAAATCGGCGTGAAATAAAGCGTGATGGGTTTTACGAGAATGAGAAAACCAAGCGAGAACGCGGCAACCAAAATGAGGGCAAATTTTTTTTCTTCCTGATATTTTATAGAGGCGTACACCAAGAGCAGCACTAAAAAAAGCGCCAACAAATCCGAATTGATGTCTATCACATATACCGCCGCGCCCCAGTAAAAGCCAAGAAATAGAGGCGGCAAAAGTGAAAGGCGCCCCTTCAAAAAACGCTGGGAGATTTTCCACAAAAGCCACAAAGAACATATCCAAAGCGCGATATGCCCCAGCCAAACCAATACAGCGCTCTCGCCTACTGTCTCGAAAATACCGGCAAGGAATAAAGGATAGCCTGGGCCTTTTTGGAAAGGCCCAAAGAAAAGCGAATCTTCCGCGTGGAAACGATGATGGCGGGCAAGTTCCAAGCCAGATCGGAAGAGCGTCGTGTAGGGAAAGAGT
>CAYISH010000032.1:0-8250 GCA_964366035.1 uncultured Candidatus Saccharibacteria bacterium | reverse complement strand
TCGAGCGGGTGCGGATTACTTCAACCGGCAACGTCGGCATCGGGACGACGAGTCCGGCAGGTCTCTTCTCCGTACGCAACACCGGCGCATTCAATACTTTTTATGTGGAAGACGTGGCAGATGATTCAAGTCCCTTTGTGATAGATGAGAGTGGCAACGTCGGCATCGGGACGGCGGGGCCGGGGGCAGTTTTAGATGTCAGTGATAATTCAAGTAATAGACCCGGTGCTATTATACGAACCAATGTCAGCGGCATAGGGCTTGGATTTTACAATACGAATGCTAATGCAGCGAGACGAAACTGGGGAGTCGTCGGTAACTATATTGCCTATGGTGATTTTGCTATTTCTCAAAGTACTGCGGCAGACGGTAACCCATTGGACGGTACATCGGGTAATGTGAAATGGTACATGAATAGCTCGGGCAACGTCGGCATCGGGACGACTAACCCCAGTTCAAAATTAGAAGTGCGGGAAGGTGTTGAGTTCTCCGGTATCGCAAACGGCGCGGGAACCGCGTATCTGTGCCAGACGCTTGCAACAGGTGTGGTCTCCACTTCCACCTCCGCCTGTAACCCCTCCTCGCTTCGCTTCAAAAACAACGTGCAAGATTTATCATACGGACTGGAAACTCTCTCAAAACTGCGCCCGGTCTCATTTACCTACAAACCCGAGCTTCTTATAGGAAACTCCAGTCAAATTGGTTTTATTGCGGAAGAAATCGCGCTCGCGGTGCCGGAAGTGGTGGGGTTTGACGCGGAAGGACTCCCATACAACGTTGACTACGGGAAACTCACGCCGGTGCTGGTAAAAGCGGTGCAGGAAATTGCAAGTCTCGCCGATTCTTTCAGACAAAAACTCGTCCTGTGGTTTGCGGATGCGACAAACGGCATCGGCGACTTTGTCGCCGGCAGAGTGCGCACGAAAGAGCTCTGCGTGGGCGAGACCTGCGTAACCGAGGAACAGCTGAAAAAGTTATTGGAAGGGCAAAAAGCGGGGAGTTCAGGGTCAACGATTCAAACGACTGCTGAAGTAAAAGACACCGAACCGGCCGCCGAAGTTGCCGAGGCGCCTGCGGTGTCGGATAATGATCCGGCTCCCGCGCCATCGCCTGTGACGGAAGAACCTATACCGACACAGAGCCTATAACGACCAACGAGCCCTTGCCGGTGAAAGAGCCAATGGTTTGATCTATCGCCGTTCTCACGGCGACTTATCTCACGTTGTGGACCCGGGGAGAATCGAACTCCCGTACTCCGGATGCAAACCGGATGCACTGCCACTATGCTACGGGCCCAAATCTTGCGCTTTATCATACCAAAACCTATCTTGAATGCCAACAGAAAAATCTCCCGGCGCGCCGGGAGATTTTTCTTCATCTGCTCACTAAACCATGCACTCCTTACCCCATTCCTTGCTCTAGGGTTCGACAATTATCTTTCCTTTGAGGGCAGGATTCAAGTGGTCGTGCATGGGGCACTCGCGGGGCGAAGTGAATTGGAATGAATATTTGGAACCGGGAGTTACAGGGCTGCGAGAGTCAAATCCCGGACAAAGTTGATGCGCGGGATGTATACCGGAGGCGGGCCAGTGATCTTTCGTGTCAGCATTCACAAACTCTACCGTAAAGCCAGGCTTAATGCGAAGCTCGCTCGGCATAAATCCGGTCGAGGTCATTTGCACCAATGCTTTATTTTTGTTCGCCGCCTGGATGCCCATATCATCCGTCTTTTCCGGCGGAGTTACCGCCTTGTTCCGCATGTCGTAGTAATACCATCCGGCACCAATAAGCACGATGAGAACGACTATTATCCAAAATGCTTTCATAAATTTCTAAGATTATCCGATAACCGACTTTTTGTTTTTTATATATTTATTGCTATTATACTACTTATCTTCTTAAAGCAATAGTCATAACTAAGTTTCCGATAAGCAGGCCGCCTAACAGCGGGTCTATGGCTCCGGCGCCAAGCCATAACGCTCCCCTGCTAAGTATAACTGCGACAACCGCCACAAGGCACGAGAAGACAACCCGCCGCCTTGTTCCTGGAAAGCTCGTCGTCAAGGGCTCTATGAGCATCACGGTGGCAAAAAATATAGTGGTGCCATCAAGGAGGCGCGGCTTTAACAACAAAAGAATCTCCCCTGCTGTTTTTCCTTCCGCCACAAAAAGCGCCGCCGAGAGAAGCGCGTACGAGGCAAAAAATGCGATAATACTTTCCCACCGCCGCTGACGGAAGACAATAATAAGCCCTACTACGATAATTGCCACAAGAACCTCTTTCCCCCAGGCCGATCCCCACCACGCCGACCCGAACACTGCCGCCGAAAATGCCGCAGGATTAAAAATGTGCCTGCCGCCCAATTTTATTGCTTGTTTTGAAAACACGGCGAGAAGCGGCAGAAAAAAGACGGCAAACGGGCCGGGTGCGGGAAATGCAACGAGCGCCAAAATAAAGCACGATATAAACGAAGAGAGCGGCACATACCACGCGCCGTCGCGGATATAAGTCCACAACAGATCGAAGGCCGCATACAAAAGAACTATGCTGGCACCGCTTAAAAAATATTCGAGCCTCCCAAAGTGGAGCGACCCCCATGCGAAAAGAATGCCGGTATATATTACCGTAAAGTACTTTATATTGAATGCGCGGGACGCCATCGCCATATAATAATTGATCGTTACCGTTCACACCCCGCGATGGAAACGGCGCACTTTCTCTACCGCAAAAGTGAGCCAATATTTATACGAAAGGGGCAAATCGTGGCTTGGAATAAATTCTTCTTCGTACCCCCCAAACCCCCGTTTGAACGACGAAAGGCCCACCCACGGATGGTTTATTTCCTCCTGGCGGGAGACACCCCAAAAGTTATACGTGCGAGAGCCGCGGCGTTTGGCCTCGCGAATAATCTCCCACTGGAGAAGGTGCGAAGGGGTGAGCTGGGGAAATTTTTTCGAGGAAGCCCCTTGGTGGTAAAACGCCTCATGGGGAGAAAATACGATAAGCGCCGCAGAAACCGGCTCGCCTTGATACTTTGCAAAAAATAGCCGCGCGCTGTCCGATTTTGAAAACGCCGCAAACTCTTTTTCTATATATTCGCGCGAAAAAGGCCTAAATTTCTGTTCTACGGCCGTGGCGCGGTAAATGGCGTAAAATTTTTCGACGTCTTCAGGGTTTAAGCTTACCTCCACGCTCACGCCGTCTTTTCCCGCTTTCTGCACCGAATAGCGCGTCTGCTTCCGCATATTTTTTAACAGTTCACTCTCCGAGGGCGAGAGATCCAAAAGCCACAAAAGTTCGGCATGCGTGTGGATGGGAGAAAGGCGAAAACCCATGTTCCGTAAAAATGCCGCCCCTGCTTCATCTTTCTTTTGCGACGGGGCAACGCGGACAAACGCCACGCCTTCTTCTTTTGCAATCCTCCGAATATGCGACAAAAGTTTCCGCAGGCATTCCTCCGCATTCCAATCGACAAGGGGGCCATGAGGCACGAATAAAAATGATCCTCTTCGGGCAGTTACTTTCAGCACTAACGCCACTCCCGCCAGTTTACCGCCTTCAAGGACGCCAAGCCGCCATATCGAAGAACCCATAGCGCGGTTAAACTCTCCCCATTCCCACGATTGCAAGAACGTATGCGCCCGCGCGTTATTCACAAAATCGGACCACTCGCTCTCGGAATAGATTTCTTTAACTTCCCACATGATAGCGCTTTAAAAATGCGATAATGGTCCGCGCGTCTTCTTCGCGAATGCCGATATGCGTGGGAAGGTTGAGCGATTCCTTTGCCGCCTTCTCCGCTTCGGGGCACGAGCCTTCTTCGTACAAAACTTTTTGATACGTTACTCCCATGGGGGCTACCGGAACATTATACCAATCACCTAACTCGATTGAATTTGCGCGGGCCTCGCGGATGATATCCGAAGCATTTTGCACACGAAGCGGAAAGCGAAGATAGGAAGGCGCGGAAGAAGCAGGCGAAGCGGGCAGAATGTCAGAGAGAGCGCCCAGTTCGCTTTGATATATCTCTACTATCGCCCGGCGGCGGGTGACAAACCGCGAGAGTTTTTCAAACTGCGCTCCCGCGAGACGAGCGAGCGCTTCGGGCATGCGGCAGACCGCCCAGGGCGGCCTGCCTCCGTTTTTTTCCTGCGGATACACTGCTTTCGAAATAACGCCAGTGAAACGGGCAAGCCCCAAAATAACCCGCCCGAGGCCGAAGACCCCGTACAGCGACTTGGAAATGGTAAGAACTGCGGGATGGATAAGCTGTTGAAGTATCCATACACGGGATGGGTGAGGCAGCGACGAATACACAATCCGCAAATTTTCGGCGAGCGCTTTGTTGTGCGCCACCGCCGCGCCGCCGAACACGGACGAAAGCGCCTTATCGCGCCCGAAACTTAAAAACGCCGCATCGCCAAAAGCGCCCACCGGTCTGCCTTGATAGGTAGCGCCGAGCGCGTGAGCCAAATCTTCAATCACCATGAGCTTGTGTTTTGTCGCAATGGCCAAAATTTTATCAAGGTCTGCCGGAATGCCGAATGTGTGCTGCACCACTACGGCTTTTGTATGCGAAGTAACTTTTTTCTGCAGCGAGTCTGGCGAGATGTTAAACGTTTTCGGATTGATATCCGCATACACCGGTTTTAATCCCGCCCATAACACCGCATTTGGAACCGCCACGCATGTATACGCTTGCACCACTACTTCGTCCCCTTCTTTCAAATTAAGCGCCGCTAAAATAGACGCAAGCGCTCCCCTGCCTGAAGAAAATAAAGACACCTCGCCTCCTCCCAGATAACTTTTTATCTCCTCTTTTAACACGCCCTGCGCCCGGCCTTCCCGCCAGGCCCAAGGCTGTACTACGCACCCAAGAGCGCGGAACACGTCGTCTGGTTCAGTGTTGGGAGAAAGCGAAGTAAAAATCCACTTCTTAAAAATCATAGTCCGAAATTATATGAGGAAGCCGCCCTTCCAAGAGTACCGCTGTATCTGGGCCGAGGTCAGATTTTATCGCTTCTATTACTTTGGCGGGATTTGATATCAGCCGCGCCATGCCGCCGGTACCCCGCTTAATGTCATCAAAGTTATCGGGAGTGGTAACAATGCCGGTAGCCCCTATTTCTCGTATTTTAGCGCCTATCCGGTGATGCACCGCGGGCGCAGCCTTCCCCAACTCGATGATACAGGGCATAATCACGATTTTCTTATTCCTTTTAGTATCTCGAAGCATGTCGAGCGCCGCGCACACGCCGTCCGGGTTTTCGCTGTATCCGTCGTTTATGACATAGGCGCCTGATTTTCCGAAAAACGCGCTTATCATCCGCTCGTCCGGCTCAAGTTTTTCCACCGTTTGAGAAATTTCTTCTTCATTAAGACCTAGATAGCGCGCCGCTTCCACCGCAGCGCCCAAGTTCAACCGGTAATGCCGCGGCAAATCGGGGCGGAGGGAAGAGGCATGATAGAGCGCCTTTTTCCCCGGCCACTTTTCGAATAGGGCGGCCGTGTGCGGATTTTCCCCGTTAAAAAGCGCGAAGCCGTCTTCAGGAAGCGACTCGATAAGCTCGAATTTCGCCCGCTTGGTGTTTTCCAAGGAGCCAAAAAGAGCCATGTGTTGCTCCGAAATACCGGTAAGAATGCCTATCTTAGGGCCTAAAAATCTCGCGGCTTTTTTTATTTCGCCTCGGCGGTAGGCACCGATTTCGGCCACGAAAACTTGGTGCCGCGGCAAGAGATAGTCCAGCATAAAGCGCGCAATGCCCGCTTCGGTATTCACGTTTGCCGGAGTTTTCAGCACATTAAATTTTCGGGAAAGAATGTGCGCCAAAAATTCTTTGGTCGAGGATTTACCGTAACTCCCCGTAATGCCGATGACCGTTAAATCTTTCATCTCTCTCCGCTTCCGTGCGGCGCGGCGATATAAAACTTCTTTCGCAATATAGGTAGGAGCCTTGAATACGATTGCCAAAAGAGAAACAATCACGGGTACGGCGAGATACATGCCTATGGAAAACCTGAGGAACGCCAAATAAAAACGCGTGGGGAGCACTGGGAAGGGCGGCAACAAAAAGAACAAGGAAGGGCCGAATACCGAGAAAATGGGAAAGAACGCGATTAGCGCCATGAGCGTAGCCTTTGCGGTAAATCGGGGTTTCTTTAATGCCTTCCCGCCCGCGCCTAGCCAAAAGCGGAGAAGTTTTTTCACCGAACCATACTCCGCCCAAAAGCGCCCCAGCCGATATTCTTTCACCTGCCAGAGATACACCCAGAATAAAAGCGACTTCAGGGACGCTAAAAGCAAAAGTATTTCCGCGGCAAAAAAGAGTGCTCTCATTGGTGTCTTTTTAAAAACGGGAGGATGGCTTCAGCAAATTTTTTCGGTTCGGTTACATGCCAACTATGCCCGCGTCCTTCCGCTACATACCATTCCGCGCCACTAATCGCATTTCTCATTACTATTCCTTGATCGATGGGAGTAGTGCGATCAGCGTCTCCCCACACGATAAGCGTCGGCACGGAAATATTTTTTAAAATCGGAGTAAGGTCTTCCGCTATTGTTTTTTTAAAAACTTCTTTCATGATTCCTTGTGCGCGGTGATAATCTGAAGAACCCGCAAGCCGATACAGGAGACGGCGGGCGTGCCGAGCCGCCCACGAAAGGCCCGGAAGCGCGAATATTACCTTTCCCGCTTTTGCTGCCGCAAGAAATATTAAATTTTTCGCCTTTGGCTTCGGCTTTATGGCAGCGGCCGCGTACAGTACGAGACCCATAATTTTTTTCGGGCTCCGGATTGCGAGTTTTGCCGCAACCTTGCCGCCGAACGAATGGCCCAAAAGAAAAAATTTTTGGATATTTTTCTCGCGGACGTATTGTTCTACAAACTCAACATATTCATCAACTCCCCACGCGGAGGAAGGTGGCAATGCCTTGCCGAAACCTGGAAAATCAAAATAATGCGCCTTAAACCCTTTTTCAGAAAGCAGCTCTGAAATTTTCTGAAATGATTTCGCTCCTCTTCCCCAACCATGAAGGAGAATAATATCCATTGAGGTAATCAAACTAGAACTTCCTCTCTCGCGCCAATGTTACTACATGCTCCAAAAGCTGCGGGAATTCAAGCCCTATCGCCTCCGCCGAGCGGACAAATGCCCCTTCCGGCAGCAAAGGCGGCAGCGCATCAGTTTCTAAAAGGAATATTCCCCGCTTCGATACGATAACATCAGAGCTTGAATAATGCGAAAGCCCCAACGCTTCGTGCGCCCTTCTGGCTACTTCCTGAATTTCCCGCGAAGTGGCAAGGTCTATTTTTGCGGGGCAAATCTCCCGCCTGCGGATTTTCTCCACTACCGGAAGTGTGTAATATTTTTGTTTCCGGAAATGCTCCACAATGCCTGCGCTAAATTCGCGCCCGGAGATATGTTCTTCCACCAACGCTTTGTTATCGAAAAAAAACGCGCGGGAGAGCGCATCCACTATCCCGCTCCTGCTCTTGGCAATCCCTACCCCAATGCCCGAGCCGAGCGAAGCTGGTTTTACCACCCAATAAGGCGACGTCCTTAAAAACATTTCATGCGCTTTTGCCTCTGCCTCCCCTATATGGGAAACCAGTATTCCTTTTGGAATCTTCAAGCCGGATTTCTCAAATATTTCGCGGCTTAAAAATTTGCGGGTTGCAAGCATAGCCGGAAAAACCCGTGAGCCGGTGTAAGGAACATGGCAGGATTCTATCATTTGTTGGATTCTCCCGTTTTCTCCATCGCCTCCGGAAAGGGCATTAAATACTACGTCTGCCCGCGCTAAAATCCTTCCCAAAGGCTTAGGAAATCCGTTTTCGTGGAAAAGCCCGTCTTTGGTCCACAGCACGTCTACTGCCTGGTATTTTCCTTCGGGAAGATTTTTTAATATTGCCGCTCCTGCCTCGAGCGAGGTTTGGTATTCCAAAGAATTGCCTCCCCGTATCACCGCCACCCGTATTGCCATTCCTCCATTTTAGAACAAAATCGCCGGAAAGAATGTGCTTAAAAAAGAAAGGGCGGCCTCGGCTTTCGCTTCGGTCGCCCTTGATTGCGGTTTACCGCGTGAGGAGTTGCTTGGCGCACTTCTCTACCTCTCGCTTCCACGAATCGGAATCCGTGGTGTCAATCTCGGCAAAAATGGCGAACGGAAACTTTTTGAGTTCCCACCGGCCGCCGCCCTGATTGACCCAGCGATAGTGGTGAGGCGTGCGCCGCCACATCTCGCGAAC
>CAYISH010000031.1:0-8401 GCA_964366035.1 uncultured Candidatus Saccharibacteria bacterium | reverse complement strand
GAAGCATGCCCCAAGATTAGGAATCGTTAAGACCCGTGGGAGATTACCACGTTGATAGGCTCTAGGTGTACGCGCCGTAAGGCGTTTAGCCGAGGAGTACTAATCAGTCGATCCCGCTCCGATCCAAGAGTTTTTCGCGAAGGCTCTGGAGCGCGGAATGTTTTTTCTTTCGCCCGCTTGCCCGGAATTTTTCCGGCAGCGATCGGAGAGTTGATTCTTACCTGTTATTCGTTTGAAAGTTTTGATATTCAATTTTTGAAAAATTATTGAGCGTTTCGAGCTGGTGGCTTGACGCCGTGGAACTACCTCTTCTCTTTCCGAACAGAGTCGTAAAACGCGGTAGTGCCGATGATACTCCCTCGGGGGGAAAGTAGGTAGTCGCCAGCTCAAAGTGCTTAAATATTGATTTGGAGTAAAATGAAGAAATGGCTCTTACATGGAGGGCAAAACGGCAGCTTTTGTTTTTAGGTATTTTTGGCGCAATTTTGGGAGTGATACTATGGGGGCTTTTTTCGAAATTAGTGCCGTCTCCCAGTTGCACTGACGGGAGGCAAAACCAGCAAGAAGAAGGCGTGGATTGCGGCGGGCCCTGTGTGCCCTGTGCTAGAAACGCTAAGGAGCCGGTTATTCTGTGGACGCGTTTCTTCCCTCTTACGCCGGGGCACTTTGAAGCAGCTTCGCTCGTGGAAAATGTAAACCCAAATTTTGGGGCCAAGAGCGCTTCTTATCGGCTCCGGCTTTACGATGCCAAAAATATCCTTATTGCCTCGAAAGAGGGGAAGACATTCATAAATCCCGGAGAGCGGTTTGTTATTTATGAGCCGGACATTGCGGTTTTCAAGCGGGTCCCTGTCCGGGCGGCTCTGGAATTTAGCCCCGTCTTATGGGCGCCTCCAGACCGCGACAAACCCCAACTTTTGGTAACCGAAAAGGAATTTCAAAACGATCCTGTGGGAAAAGTGCGTCTTAAGCTTCGCAATGAAGGGCTTTTTGCAATAGAGAACATCGAGATTGCTGCCGTGTTATTAGATGCGGGAGGCAATGCGGCCGGAACAAGCGTTTCGCGCGTCTCCCGCCTGGAAGGGGAAAAGGAACTAGAACTATTTTTTACGTGGCGGGCTCCTTTTGAAGAGCCGCCCGAGAGGGTAGAAATTTTCTGGCGGATTAACCGCTTTGGTAAGTAGTTTCTTATGTCAACGCTCCTTATCAAACCGGAGGTGAATTCGGCCGGAGGGCGGCGGGCGCGTGCCATACGGGCTGGTATTTTTGGGCGGGTAGAACGCATTTTCGGAGGAATTGATTGGGTGCTCGTGATAGCGCTTTTGCCTTTAGTGCTTGCGGGTCTCATTACCATGAAAAGTTTGGGGACGGGGGGCAGCGACTACTTTTTTATCCGGCAGCTTGTGTGGGTTCTTTCCGGTTTTCTCCTGTTTTTCTTTGCGAGCGCGGTAGACTGGAGATTTTTACGAAACGGCTGGATTTTGCTTGCGTTGTACTTGGCTGGAGTCGGCGTGCTTGCCGCTCTGTTGGCGCTTTCGGAGACTGTCCGGGGAGCGCAGAGCTGGATTAACCTCGGCATTTTTTCCTTGGAGCCTGCCGAACCAATGAAGCTTATTTTGGTGTTGGTACTGGCCAAATACTTTTCTCGGCGGCATGTCGAAATTCGGCACTTTCGACATATTTTTATATCAGGGCTTTACACCGCTTTTCCTACTCTTCTTATCTTTTTACAGCCGGACTTGGGTTCAGCCGCAATTTTTTTCTTTGTCTGGCTCGGAATGATTTCTATCTCGGGAGTATCGAAGCGCCATCTCTTGCTGGTGGGCGCGGGGCTTTTATCTGCGGCCCTTATCGGATGGCTCTACATGCTTGCTCCTTATCAAAAAGCCCGCGTACTTTCTTTTTTGGATCCGTGGCGTGATCCAGAAGGGACGGGATACAATGCGCTTCAATCGGTTATTGCAGTCGGGTCGGGCGGGCTCTTTGGGCGCGGCATCGGGTTTGGTACGCAGTCGCGGCTTGAATTTTTGCCGGAGCATGAGACAGACTTTATTTTTGCGGCGTTTGCGGAGGAGTGGGGATTTTTCGGCGTAAGCGTGCTGTTGTTCTTTTTTGGCGTAGTTTTTTGGCGGGTAATGAAAGCGGCCTATACGGGGCAATCGAATTTCGAAAAACTATTCGGAATAGGGCTAGTGCTCATTATTCTGGCTCATTTCGTCATTCATATAGGCATGAATGTGGGCGTGCTTCCGATTACCGGCATTACCCTGCCCTTTTTAAGCTATGGAGGCTCGCATATCATTACTGTTCTTTTTGGACTTGGCATGCTCGCGGGGATGAAAAGATACGGCTATGAATCCGGGGGAAAGGCGGGAGATCGTGATTTGACTTTAATTTAATGGTGTGGTACATTTCAAGCAAGGCTTTTGTATAAAAACTCTTGTATTAGGCCAAAATCTTTAATTTTATGGATGTTGTCAAAACAAATCAGGAGCTTTTAAAAACGCTTCCCAAACGTACGCGGGACGTAATCGAGCGCCGTTTCGGGATTGGTAAAAAGAAAGCGGAAGAGACGCTGGAGTCAATCGGGTCTTCTTACGGCATCACCCGCGAGCGGGTGCGCCAAATCGAGGCGCATGGCTTGAAGAAGCTCAAAAGCCGCGAAATTGAAAAAGAACATGAGGAAGTGTTTAGACACCTCAAAGCGGAACTGGAACGCCGGGGAGGAGTAGGGGAAGAAGAGCATGTTGTTGCTTCCTTGGCGAGATCCAACGAAGAACAGAATCATGTTCGTTTTCTTTTGGCGCTCGGGAACGATTTCAAGCGAATCGGCGAGAATGCGGAATTTAAGGCCTGCTGGGCGCTTGGCGAAGAGCGGGCAGCCATGGCGAAAACGGTATTGGGAAATCTTCACGCGGAACTTGAGAAGAGCGAGCCCATGGAGGAAGGAGAAATAAAAAAGAAAATCGGCAAAGGCGCCGATGAGCTTTCGGCACGGGGAGTTTCGGAAGACGCTCTCTGGTCGTGGCTTTCTCTTTCAAAGCGGATCGATAAAAATAAGCTTGGCGAATGGGGGATTAAAAATTCTCCCAACATCTCTCCCCGCGGAGTGCGGGACCTGGCTTGTTTAGTGATGAAGCGCCACGGCTCTCCTTTGCACTTTTCCGAAGTGGCGGGGCTCATCAGAAAAAATCTCGGCGAGCACGCCCATGTGCAGACCGTGCACAACGAGCTTATTAAAGATCCGCGTTTTGTGCTGGTGGGCCGGGGGCTTTATGCGCTTTCGGAATGGGGCTACAAGCCGGGGACGATCCGCGACGTGCTCGCTGGCATATTAAATGCCCACGGCCCTATGCATAAAGAAGAGCTTATCGACAAGGTACTCCGGGAGCGGCATGTAAAACCGGCCACGGTGCAGATCAATCTTCAGAACAGGAAATATTTCAAGGTGCTTGAAGACGGGCGGTATACGGCGGCAATCTAACCTACCTCAAAAATAGCCGATATTGTATTATTGAAGTATCTCTTATTTGGGATAGATTTTTATGGACCTTGTATTTTCAATTTTCCAACCGCTCGGATACGCCATATTTGCATTCTGGTGGCTGTTCGCCGCAGCGGTGCTATTGGTGATGTTCCTGGGTTTATGGAGGGCCTGGCGGCAGTTTCTCTTCCGCTCCAGTTTTACCTGGACGCTTTTAGAGATAAAAATCCCGCGCGAGAATAAAAAAAGCCCAAAAGCGATGGAGCATATTTTTGCGAACATCCACACCCTTCGGAACGTGCAAGGCAATTTCCGAGAAAAGTGGATTGACGGCGAGATTACCCAATGGTTTTCTTTTGAAATCGTAAGTTTTGGAGGAGACATCCATTTTTATATCCGCACTCCCACGCGCCATACCGCCATGATCCGAGCGAATTTTTATGCCCAGTACTCCGACGTGGAAATTACGGAGGCGGACGACTACGTCCGCCGCGTTCCCGATCACACTTATCAACTATACGAAGCGGGGTACGATCTGTGGGGAGCGGAGCTTTTTCTCTTCAAAGGGGACGCGTATCCTATCCGCACATATCCCGAGTTTTACTCTAAAGAAGAAGAAGAAAACCTTGATCCCATCGGAGGTATTTTGGAAGTGCTTTCCAAAATAGATAAGGAAGAAGTGGTGATGGTGCAAATTCTGGCCCGCCCCGCCGACGGCAGGGCGATAGTTGCGGCGATAGACGCGGAAACTGAAAAAATTAAGAAATCTATCGCGCTGAAAGCCGCCAAGATAAAAGGTGAAGTAAGGGGTGAAGAGGAGTCGGGAGAACAGGTGTCGCGCACGCCGGGAGAAACCGATTTGTTAAAGCGGGTGGAAGCAAAAGCGAACAAACCGTCTTTCGATGTAATGGTGCGTTTTGTGTACCTTGCCCCAAAATCTATTTATAACGTCAATTTCGCAAAGCGGGGAATTCGCGCGGCATTCTATCAATTTGGCGCTCCAAATTTAAATTTTTTCGTTACAAATCCTAGAACATGGACCCAGGCCTGGATTTGGGATCCTCCCCACATTTTTCCAAAACGGATTATTGAGGGCCGAAAACAGCGCATGCTTACCAGCTACAAAGAGCGGAGTTTTCCTATGGAAACAGGGACGGGAAGATTGGGAGAGTTCCATATCTGGTCTTCAAGCTTTACCCAGCGTTACTCGATGATGAATACGGAAGAGCTTGCCACCATTTTTCATGTGCCGACGATCGCGGTATTAACCCAGCCTTTGATGGAGCGGGTGGAGTCGCGAAAGATCGGGCCGCCGGCGGGCTTGCCGATTTTCCAGGAAGAAAGAGGCACCCCTGGTATAATGAAGTAGCATGGAAGACTTTGATCCGGTCGGGGGCGGGTATATTGTGGAGCGAATTTTTGATTTTTTCTCCTCGCCGGGAAGCATCCCGTTTTTTGGCAGGCTTTTTTTAACGCTCAAGGCAATTTCATTCGTGCTTATCCCTGTGTTGTTGGTGGTAAATATCTGGCTTTTAAACCAGATAAACCCTTTCCGCCCCAAGTTCCGGCTCTTTTACCATCCAGCCGACGAAAGCCAAGGCGAGTTTGCCAAGAAGCGCTGGCAGGAAATTGCTGCCCGCATGGAGAGCGTAGGCGATGCGGAGTGGTCGCTTGCTATTATTGAGGCGGATAATTTGGTGGACGATATCTTAAAAAGAATAGGTTTTTCCGGAGAGACGATGATCGAGCGGCTCCAGCACATCAACGTGGCAGAATTCCCGGCCATGCAGGAGCTAAAAGAAGCCCATCATGTCAGGAACAATATTGCCCACACCCCGGGATATAAAATTTCGCGCCAGGAGGCAGAGAATGTGATGCGCAAGTACCGCAAGGTCTTAGAAGATTTGGAGGTAATTTGATATATGGCTGCTAACGAAAATCGAGTACAAATAATTACTCATGCCCCTCCACCGCCGGACTTGCCGGTCTATCAGCGCTCGGACCCGAAAGAAGTCTGCTTTTTCGGGCGTACTAATTATGTAGCGGCGTTGGAAGAAAAACGTTTTATTTTCGGTATCAAGCGCCACGACCGCAGACGCCACATGTATATTGTGGGGAAATCCGGCGTGGGCAAATCGAAGCTTTTCGAACTATTGGCGCGGCAAGATATTGCTTATAGACAGGGGCTTTGCCTTATTGACCCGCACGGAGATGTGGTGCAGGCAGTTTTGGATTTTATTCCCGAAGAGCGTGTGAAAGACGTGGTTATTATTGATCCTTCCGATACCAAATACCCCGTTTCGTTTAACCCTCTCCAAAATGTAGATCCCGAAATGAAGCATCAGTTAACCCAGGGCCTTATTGAAGTTTTGGAAAAGCAATTCGGCGCAAACTGGACGCCGCGGCTCGAGCACGTGTTTCGTTTTACGGTGCTTGCCCTTTTGGATTACCCTTATGCCACTATGCGCGGCATGATCTCGATGCTTACCGACCGAGAGTACCGCCAAAAGGTAGTGGATTATATTACCGATGACATGGTGAAGCGCTTTTGGGCGGTAGAGTTTGCCGACTGGTCGGAGAAGTTTGATACCGAGGCGATTATTCCTTTGGTGAACAAGCTCGGGCAGTTTTTGTCCGACCCTCTCCTCCGCAATATTTTTGCCCAGCGCGAGAACAAGATCGACCTAAAAGATATTATGAATAACAAGAAGATTCTCCTTATTAATCTTTCAAAAGGGAAGCTTGGCGAGGAGAATTCGAGCTTTTTTGGCTCCATGTTCATCACCAAAATCAAGCAGGCGGGCATGAGCCGGGCCGACATGCCGGAGCAGGATCGCGTTGATTTCTACCTCTACGTCGACGAGTTTCATAATTTGGTAACAGAGACATTCGAAAACCTTTTTTCGGAAGCGCGCAAATACGGCCTTTGTCTTATCGTAGCGCACCAGTATATGCAGCAGCTTTTGCCTCCAGTTCAGGCGACAGTATTGGGAAATAGCGGCACCTTGGTAATATTCCGGGTGGGCGGCGAGGACGCCAAACGCCTGGAGGCCGAAATGACCCCAATTTTCAAAGCGAAAGACATGATTAACCTCGGCATGCGGGAGTTTTACATAAAAATGACGATAGACGGAAACACGTATGATCCGTTTTCCGCGGAGACCCTGAAAGTATTTCCGGCGACGCATCCAAGCAATCGCGAAAAGATTATTCAGTGGTCGCGCGAGCACTACGCCATGCCAGCGGGAAACGTGAAGAAAATGATTGAAGAGGAAGAGAAGGAATTGTTATTTGGCAAGCGCGGCTCTTCGGCAGGTTCGGCTGACTCACCGCTCCGCCAGCTGGCGGATGGAGGAGGTCAAGGAAAGTCACCGACTCCCGCGTCTTCGGGCCCGCCGCCGCTTATCTAACGCCCTATTTGTGGATAACTCTTGTTTCGGAGGCGTTTGGAAAGGGGTACAATAAAGCTGTATCACTGGTCTAAATATTATTCAATTAACGATGAGCCAAGGTCAGAGACTCTGCCGAGAAAAGTAGAGCCGCCCTTTGGCTTTTTATTTTATGCTGGAAAAGCGAATAGTAGTGTGGTGTGGAATTGCCGCGATTCTCGGCATTTCTATCGGGTATGTAGCCGGGCAGAGTGCTGGGTTTGAGAGAGGAGACAATGTGGGATATGAGCGCGCAAATGCCGATATTAAGAAGGGCGAAGAGTTTGCTGGCGCGAAAGCTACAGAGGATGCGGCCAAAGCGGCCAATCCTTTCCAGGCGGCAAATCCGCTTGAGGGAGTAAGTGCCAACCCGTTCGATAAGGCAAAAAAGGTCTTAAATCCGTTTGAATGATTGAGAAGAATCCGCAGGAAGGAATCTTTTCATAAAGAATCTTTCGCGCGGCCTTCAAAAAATTTATGAGAACATTCATTTTAAGTAAAATGTCTCGCAGTCTGGGCTTACTACGGACGGTTCTGATTGTGGGTTTGGTCGCTGTATTTTTCGTGGCTGTGCGGGAGGCGGGTGCGTTGCCCTCGGGCGTGTCCCAAGAAACTTTAAACCAGGCGCTTGCCGAACTTAGCGAACGCTCTGGAGTCGAAGTGGAAAATGTTGCAGCCGCTAAAGCAGTGTGCGGCCAGGAGCGGTTTTTAGTGGATTGCGCCGAAATAGGGAAGAAGTACGGACTTTTTGAGGCGGAAGAAATAAAAAGCGTAGACCTCGTGCTCGACGAGCTGAAGGGGAAAGTGCTTGAAGATCTCAAGCGGTGCGGCGACGAGGCGTGTCTTGTTGATGTGGCAAACCGATTGGCCCGCGGGCTCACCGCAAAAAACCCCTCGGTGGCAAGTTCGCTTGATCTGACGCAGAAGAAAGTTGATGAAAAAAAGACTATCATTGAAGCGGCGCGAGAAGCTGGCGTTACCCTGCGCCAGTGCCAGGAGATGGATCCTAACACGGCGCCGGTTGAAGTTCTGCGCGCGTGCGCCAAGCTTGCGAAAAACAGAAATGTCGAGCGGTTTATTCCCGAAGAGGCGCGGCATCTTGCCGAGGCAACGGAAACCGCAGCCTCGCTCAGGGAAGCGCTTGCGCGCGGAGAGTATCAATGCGGCGATGGAACGATTGAGGGATGCGGCAATTACTGCTTAAATCCAGGTACTGAAGCGCGTGCCGAGGGGGTTTCAACAATTCCTCCGGTGTGCCGCGATATCGCACAAAAGTTTTTTGGGGCGGACGGGATAAAGCAACTTGAAGAGGCATACAGCCATGTCCGCCGCACGGAAGATTTCTATAAAAAGCGCGCCGAGAATGTATTATTCCAGACGCATGACGGCCGCTCGCTCACCGATCCCGCCCAGATCGGAAAATATCTTGAAGAGGAAGGACGGAAAGGAAACGTGGGGGCGGTGGAGCGCGGCATGGATTTTATGATCG
>CAYISH010000030.1:0-8694 GCA_964366035.1 uncultured Candidatus Saccharibacteria bacterium | reverse complement strand
AGGGGCGCTCCGGGGAGCTGCAATCGGCGCTGTAGGAGGCGCTTTGGGGTATACTGTCGCGGGACTTTTCGAAAGTTATGTGTTTGGCGGAGGAGGTGGTACTGCTGAAGCGGTCCAAGACCAGGGAGATGAACTGGCGACACCCGAGGAAGCGCCAGTGCCCGAGGAGCCCGGAGTGTCTAAAATTCCTGCGGGAGCCGAAGATGCGCCACCGCCAGCGAGCGCGGGGGTAGAAGGAAAAAGCATTGTGCCAGTTGAAAAAGCTACGGAGGCTATAGCGCCGGAGGAGGTTAAAATGGCAGCCGGAGAAGCGTACCAAAAGACATACCAAAAGACGCTTGAAATAGGGGTTGAAGAATTGAAAGAGAAGAATTTCAATGTAGTTTTTTCGAAAGGGCAGGGGCTTACCCACGCTTCGCGAGAAATCATTTCTGATTATCTGGCTAACGTACAAGCACTAGGAGGAGATACGGCGGTATCTAAGGGAGAACTTATATATGCGGAAGATTGGCTTAGGCGGCGCATGGCAGATATAACCGCAGAAGTTGGCAAAGAGGTGAGTTTGAAAGGAGAAGATGTGGCGGCGGCGATTGAGCAGGCTAGAACTCTTTCCGAAGAAGCCCAAAAACAAATTGAGGAGCGGTGGGCCTCAAAGATAAGCGAGGGGACATGGGAGAAAATGCTTAACTATGACGCATTTTTCAATACACAAAACGGATTTGCGGAGGAAATTGTGAAGGAAGCAAAGGAAGCGGCAGAGCAAGCCGCGGCGGAGGCAGGAAAAGAGATCGCGGCGGAAACGGCAGCTACAGCAACCTTCGAGGAAGCAATAGATACGTTGCCAGCCGGAGAAACATCTGGCGCGTTATCTGAGACGGCGGGAACATCGGTTGAAGAAACAGGCGGAGAACCTCCGGAAGAGGAAGCGGGAAAAGTGACGAAAGAAGCGGCAGATGGATGGCTTGATCGCCAATGGAAAACAGCTGGGAAGGCTGGGCCGTCTGTAATAGTGGCGGGGATAGGCACACTCGGTATTGGCGCGATTGGTAAGACGCTTAAAGAGCGCTATAAAGAAAAGCGAATCGCGCACGAGGAAAAGCTAGAGGCGGATCCTATCCGTAACTTTTTTGAAGAGCAAGGAACCCCGCTTAAGGAATTAAGATATGAATGCGTAGCGGATGAGGGAAAGATCAAAACATTCAAAAACTATGCCGATTACCGCGCTTATTGGGAGAGCATAGGATCTAAAGGGAGAAGGCTAGTGCGAAATAGCGGTGTTCGGTATGGGCTGGTATGGGATCCTGAAGTTAGTAAAGCTCGGAGCAATCTTCCTAAAGGAAAGGAGAAAGAATTTCTGGAGCTTCGAAAGAAAATAGACGAGGGGATAGTAGCAGATGGAAGGGCGTTTCCGGAGGAAAGGGAGATTAAGGGAAGCAGAGATGTGATGAAAATAGTGCAGGAAATTACAAAAGAGACTGGAATTGATTTTTCTAGGAAGGCTAGCACTCAATTTTCTTCAGAAGAAGAATATGTGGGACTTCAAACGCTTCAGAACGCGATAAGAGATGCGGATCCTTTAGACATAGAAATTTTAAAAGAAAAAAAGGCTGTAATCTGGGCCAGCGAGGAGAAGAAAATTGAAAAATCTGATGGACCTGCGCCGCGGCCCCGCCTCTTCATTAACCCCCACATGACCCGGGAGGAAATGGCGAAGTTTCTCGCCGAGGCTGCTCGCGACCCCATTGTTACAGGCATAACCCCCAAGAAAATAGAAAGGAAATCAAAATGAGCAAAAAAAATAACATATGGCAGAAAATAGTTCAAAATTAATCCAGGCGCTCGGTATCGGGCAGGCTTCTCCCGAGGAGCAGCAAGATATAATAGAGAAGGTGGATAAACGTCTACAAGAAGTAGTGATGGAAACGTTGGTTGGAAATCTTTCGGAGGCGGACGTAAAGAAACTGAGGGAAATGCTGGCTCGGCCGGAGGCTACCCTAGAAGGGGAAGTGGCCAAAATGGCGGCGTATATTCCTGGCCTCGCCGAAAAAATCGAGAAGGCTCTTCAAGAGGAAATTGGGCGTCTCCGGGCGGTACTCGCGAGCTAGACGTAAAGCCCTTTTCTTTTTTATAAAAATCTATATAATAGATAAGCATGAATATTGCCTCGAAAAATATTGTAACAGCGATTTTGGTGTTGATGCTTTTGGCGGCGGGATATTCCATCCTTGCGGAAAGTTTCCAGAAGGTTCCGGGAATTTCGCTTTCTGATTTGGTAAGGAAAATCAACGCCGGTGAAGTGGAAAAAGTGGTAATCCGCGGCGATGAGTTGGAAGTGCAGGTGAAAGGAGGCGAGATATTTGTGGCGAAAAAAGAGCTGGAAGCTTCGTTTTCCGAGACGCTTGCCAACTATGGGGTGAGCAAAGGGGCTCTGGATAAAGTTTCTCTTGATGTGCAAAATCCATCCGGGTTTTTCTTCTGGTTTTCCGCAATTCTGCCGTTTTTGCTGCCGGTTCTTTTGATTGTGCTTTTTTTCTGGCTCGCCGCCCGCCAAGTGCAGCGGGCCAACGTACAGGCCTTTACCTTCGGTCAATCGCGCGCCCGGGTAGTGGAGCCTGATTCAAAAAAAGAGCGGATTACTTTTAAAGATGTTGCGGGGGCCAAAGAAGTGAAGGAAGAGCTTCAAGAAATTGTAGAGTTTTTGCGCAGTCCCGCGAAATTTTTGGAAATCGGGGCCCGCATTCCCCGAGGAGTGCTTTTGATGGGCGCGCCCGGTACCGGCAAGACCCTTTTGGCCCGCGCGGTGGCGGGAGAGGCCGGTGTGCCCTTTTTCCACATTTCCGGCTCGGAGTTCGTAGAAATGTTTGTGGGGGTAGGCGCTTCCCGGGTGCGCGATTTATTCAAAATGGCCAAGCGTTCCGGATCCTCCATCGTGTTTATGGACGAAATTGACGCGGTGGGGAGGCATCGAGGCGCGGGTTTAGGCGGGGGGCATGATGAACGAGAGCAAACATTGAACCAAATTTTGGTGGAGATGGACGGCTTCGAGCCGCACGAGTCGGTAATTGTAATGGCGGCCACAAACCGCCCAGACATACTCGACCCTGCGCTCTTGCGCCCCGGCAGATTCGACCGGCGCGTAATTCTAGACCTTCCCGACTTAAACGACCGGGAAGCGATTTTGAAAATTCATGCCCTGAAAAAACCGTTTGCCAAAGGTGTAAACGTGCGGACAATTGCGGAGCGGACTCCGGGCTTTTCGGGGGCCGATCTAGCAAACCTAATGAACGAGGCGGCAATTACCGCCGCTCGGGAAGGACGGAAAACTGTTGAACAGAAAGACATGTACCGTGCGATTGAAAAAGTGATGCTGGGGCCCGAGCGCCGGAGCCACATTCTCTCGCCGCGCGAAAAAGAGATTTCGGCTTATCACGAAGCGGGGCATGCTTTGGTGGCGGCGATTTTGCCCTATGCCGACCCGGTGCACAAAATTTCCATCGTTTCTCGCGGGCGGGCGGCGGGTTACACGCTCAAACTTCCCTCCGAAGACCGGCATCTCTACTCGCGCCAGAACTTTTTAGATGAACTTGCCGCAGCCCTTGGCGGGTATGCGTCCGAGAAGCTCATTTTCGGAGAGCTTACCACAGGCTCCTCAAACGATATCAGCAAGGCCACGGCCATTGCGCGCGATTTGGTAACAAAATACGGCATGTCGGATACAATAGGGCCAGTTACGCTCGGCTCCGAGAGTGAGGTGGTGTTTTTAGGAAGGGACTTCGGCTCGGAGAAAAACTATTCTGAAGAAATGGCAAAAGTAGTGGATGCCGAAGTTTCAAACTTTTTGCAGGATGCCTTCCGCCGCGCCGGAAAAGTTCTCAAAAAATACCGCAAGGTACTCGACACGCTCGCCAAGCGCCTCATTGAAACCGAATCCATTGAACGCGAAGAATTCGAAGGGATATTGGGCTCCTTCGGGCTCAAGCAGGCGACCGCGGCTTGACGACAAATTTCGTATCCGTATATACTATGTTTATACATTTGTAGGCTTTTTCACTATGGCGACAAAAGTGCAAAAATGGGGAAATAGCTTGGCGGTAAGGCTTCCGCGAGAAATTGCGGAACGGCTTAAACTAGGCGAAGGAGCGGCCGTACGTATAGAATCGGAGGGCAAAAAAATTGTTATCAAGCCCGTTAAGGAAAAGGACGAAACTCTTGAAGAGATGGTTGCAAGAATCACTCCCGAAAACCGGCATGAGAAGGTAGATTGGGGGAAGCCGGTTGGGCGAGAGATATGGTAAAAGAGTATATTCCGGAACAGGGAGATATTGTATGGGTAAGCCTTCCGTCTGCGATGGGCCATGAACAACGCGGCCGCAGGCCGGCTATTGTGCTGTCTCAAAAAATATATAATGAGTATTCCCGTTTGGCGCTTATGTGCCCAATCACCTCCAAAGAGAAAGGCTATCCTTTTGAAGTGAGAGTCAATGTGAAAAAGGTAAATGGCGTTGCGCTTGCCGATCAGGTACAGAGTTTAGATTACAAAGCACGTCGTGCGAGGTTTATCGCGGTATCAGGTCAGGATATTTTATCTGAAATAGAGAAAAAAATCTGGAAGCTTTTAGGTCGCGAGGGCCAGTAGCTTAGCGGTTAAAGCACCGTCCTTATAAGACGGGGAGCGATGGTTCAAATCCATCCTGGCCCACTAAATTTCAAGATAGCGAAAGCGAAGGCTTGAAGGCCTCCGCTCGAGTTGGCTAAATGCGCTAGTTTTCCGCAGCATTGGTGGTGCAAAAATTTTTGAGCGGGGCTGTATTTTTGTTGCGCTCCCCGCTCGAATCCTATAGTATTTACTTGCGAAATGAGTTATCTGCACTTGCATGTAAAAGACGCCCGCGAGCTTTCGGGGAAGGACTATGTTCTTTTCCGCTTTTTAGAAATGGTTCCCGGCCTCTTGGCCTGGCTTACCTTGGGCGGCATGGTCTTAGCCTCTTGGCTCGCTCCTGTGGAAGCGGCGATTTTTATTATTCTCTTCGATCTTTATTGGCTCGTCAAAACGGTTTACCTTTCGCTTCATTTGCGGGGAAACTGGAAGCGCTTAAAGCACCATGTGCGAACAAACTGGAGGGTGCGGCTCGAAAATATAAAGTACGATCACATTTGGCAAGTGGTAATTTTGCCGTTTTACAAGGAACCCTTCGAAGTAATCGACGGCTCGCTTGCCGCGCTTGCCAAAACCGACTGGCCCAAAGAGCGTCTGGTGGTGGTGCTGGCGCGCGAAGAGCGTGGAGGAAAAGAGGCGGAGGGAGAAGCCGCGAAAGCGCTTAAAAAATATAAAAAGAAGTTTTACCATTTTTTCGAAGCAACACATCCCGCAGATTTAGAAGGCGAAATGCCGGGCAAGGGAGCGAACGAAACCTGGGCCGCCAAGCGGGCAGAAGAATATCTGAAAGCGAGGAATATTGCCTCAGAGCATGTGCTGGTTTCTTCGTTCGATATCGATACCCAAGTGCCGCCGCAATATTTTCTGGTCGTCGCGTATTATTTCCTTACTGCAGAAAATCCCCATCGCGCTTCATTCCAGCCGGTGCCTCTTTATCATAACAACATTTGGGATGCTCCGGCCTTCTCGCGCGTCGTGGCCCATTCGGGCACCTTTTGGCAGATGATGCAGCAGGAACGGCCCGAGCGGCTTGCTACCTTCTCGTCGCACTCCATGAGCTTAAAGGCGCTTATCGAAATGAACTTTTGGCAAAAAAATATCGTCTCGGAAGATTCACGCATTTTTTGGAACGCGTTTTTATTCTATAAAGGTGACTACCGCTCCTTTCCTATGGCCTATCCTGTCTATATGGATGCGAATATCGGGAAAACGTTTTTGGAAACGGCGGGCAATGTATATCGCCAGCAACGGCGGTGGGCATGGGGAGCGGAAAATTTCGCCTACACCCTTTTCGGGTTTATAAAAATTCCCGAAATACCGCTCAAAAAGAAGCTGTATTTTTCGCTTATTATGCTGGAGGGTTTGTGGTCATGGGCCACGAACGCCCTTCTCATATTCTTCTTAGGGTGGCTTCCCTTAACGCTGGGCGGCGATGCATTTAATTCCACCCTGCTTTCATACAATCTCCCGCGCGCCGCGCGCTTTATCATGACCCTTACCATGGTGGGTATTTTAACCTCCATAGTAATATCCACGAGCTTCCTGCCGCCCCGTCCCGAGCACATGCCGAAGCGCAAATATTTGTATATGGTGCTCCAGTGGCTTTTGATGCCCCTCACGCTTATTTTGTTCGGCGCTATCCCGGCCTTAGAGGCGCAAACGCGCCTGATGGTGGGCGGCCGCTGGCGCCTAGGCTTTTGGGTTACGCCGAAGTATAGAAATACTCCCTAAATTTTGTTTACTCGAAATGCAGCGTCTCGGAGTTTTTGAGGGCGAGGGAGAAAAGAGCGGGATGTTTTTCAAGCTCGCCGGATTCGATTAAATCCCGGGCTTCTTCCCGGGCGGCTTCCACCATTTTTATGTTTTTAAGCGCTTCCATGCCCACATCGGAGATACCCCACTGCTTGTCGCCGGTAAGCTCTCCTGCCCCCCGAAGCTCCAAGTCGCGCTCGGCAAGTTCAAACCCATTTTTCGCTTCCACAAGCGCGGAGAGACGCGCTTTCGTTTTTTCAGAAGATGATTCCGTAAACAAAAAACAGTAAGGCTGGTGCTCGGAGCGCATGACACGTCCGCGGAGCTGGTGGAGTTGGGCAAGCCCGAAGCGCTCGGCGCCTTCTATCAAAATAACTGTGGTATTCGGAATGTTGATGCCGACTTCAATTACCGATGTCGCCACTAAAATTTTGATTTTGTTTTCCCGGAATTCTTTAAGGACTTTTTCTTTTTCCTTCGGCGCCATTTTTCCATGAAGCATGCCTACGCAGAATTCCGGAAATACTTCTTCCGAAAGTTTTTTATATTCCTCCTTTACCGCCTTCATGGTTAATTTCAGAAGGCTTTCCGGATTGTCATCCGCGCCTTCGATTCTAGGGCAGAGCACATAGGCCTGCCTGCCCGCCTGAATTTGTTCGCGCACATGCTCGTAAGCGCGCTGGCGATGGGCGGGGCTTACCATTTCGGTAATAACGCGCTTGCGGCCAGGGGGGAGTTCATCGATTACAGTCAAATCAAGGTCGCCGTAAATGGTGAGGGCGAGCGTGCGGGGAATAGGAGTCGCCGTCATAGAAAGAAGGTGCGGGATGCGTTCGGTGTTTTTCTGCGAAAGCTTGAGGCGTTGGTTAATGCCGAAGCGGTGCTGCTCATCAATTACTATAAGTGCAAGGTTTTTAAATTTCACCGCCTCTTGAATAAGGGAGTGCGTGCCGAGGAGAATGGAAATTTCTCCGCCTCCCACCCACTTCAAAAGCTGGGAGCGCGAGATATGGGTTGGTTTTCCCTGAAATGCTTTGGAGGGATACTTAAGACACTCGGCGGAAGTAATAAGCCCCAGCTTTATACCAAAAGGCGAGAAGAGCTTTATAAATTCGGCAAAGTGTTGGCGCGCTAAAATTTCGGTAGGCGCCATGTAAGCTACTTGGAGCCCTTGTTGCACGACGGGAAAACTTGCCGTAGCGGCCACAATGGTTTTGCCCGAACCCACGTCGCCTTCAAGGAGCCTCGCCATGGGCCGCGGGTCTTTGGTGGAGTGATCAAAGTTTTCCAAGATAGCGTCAATCGCGCGCATCTGCGCGCCGGTGAGGGGAAAAGGGAGTTTATCAAGGAATGTTTTGATTTCTTTGGGCGAGTGTTTAATCAAAAACGAGGGATGCTCGTCCCGTTTTTTACGATAGGATTGCCGCACCAGCTGAATTAGTAAAATTTCTTCGAAGGCGAATCGCTTCCGGGCCGCTTCGGCGAATTTAAGATCGCGCGGAGCATGTATCTCTTTGAGCGCTGTTCTCAATGTGGGGAGATGATATTTTTCAAGAATATCGCGGGGGATAGGGTCTGGGAGTTCTTCCGGCGGAATTTTGTCTATGACGCGGCGCATGGCAAACCGGAGCCAACGCGAGGAGACGCCGCGCGTTTCGGGATACACCGAAAGAAATTTTCCGGCACTTGGGTGTCGGACACCCAAGTTACCGGCAGGTGGGCTGTTCTTCCGCTCTTTCTCTGCGGTTTCGCCGACGATGTCGAGTGCCGCGAGTTCCTCCGCGCTCCCTTCGGCAAATGCGGGGTTCGCCATGAGGAGCCCATTTTTGTCCCGCCTAACCTTTCCGGTGAACATATAATCGCGGCCCTGCTTGATGATGTTCGCCATATAGGGCTGGCCAAACCACACAACGCGCATGGCGCCGGTGCCGTCGGCAATATCTGCCTCGGCGATTTTCATTTTCTTCCGCCATGTTCTTTCGGCTTTGGTCTTGATGACGCGCGCGTGCACACTCGCTTCTTCATTTTCTACAAGGTCAGCGATAGCTTTTTTCGTACCAAGTGATTCGTACCGGAACGGAAAATGCCACAACAGATTGCGCACAGTTTTAAGCCCGAAGCGGTCAAGTGTTTTGGCCTGATTGGGGGTAAGGCGGAAATAAGTGGAAAGGGGAGAATTCAGCATTCTTCTAT
Organism: uncultured Candidatus Saccharibacteria bacterium; assembly: GCA_964366035.1. Taxonomy (GTDB): domain Bacteria; phylum Patescibacteriota; class Minisyncoccia; order JACPKW01; family UBA11713; genus CAYISH01. Next base: position 92 of record CAYISH010000030.1, on the reverse strand, counting down.
TCTATAACGAAAAACGGCTGTGAAGCCGTTTTTCCTGTCTGGTGCGCCCACGAGGAATCGAACCTCGATTTTAGGATCCGCAATCCTATGTC
>CAYISH010000029.1:1518-8831 GCA_964366035.1 uncultured Candidatus Saccharibacteria bacterium | reverse complement strand
CACCCCACCCACATCCATTATAATGTAGCGCTCCGCCCGGAATGTTACTGTTCCTTCAAGATAGCCGATCATTATATGTATGCTAACGTACCTACCTTTTTCTTGCTATAATATAAGGCCAAAACATGATTTTTTCGGATAAAAACCTGCTCACGCCCACGGGAGACCAGCCTCAAGCCATCCAAAAACTGACCGAAGGATTGGAACAAGGCAAGCGGTTTCAGACGCTTTTGGGCGTGACGGGCTCCGGCAAAACGCTTACGATGGCGCACACAATTGCGCGCTCGGGGCGTTCCGCACTAGTCATGTCGCATAACAAAACTTTGGCCGCCCAGCTTTACCAGGAATTTAAAGAATTTTTTCCGGAAAATTCCGTCCACTATTTCGTTTCGTACTACGACTACTATCAGCCCGAAGCCTATCTGCCAGTAACCGATACATACATAGAAAAGGATGCGAAAATAAATGATTTTATCGACCGCCTCCGGCATGGCGCCACCCAAGCGATTTTAACCCGCCCCGATTTTATCGTCGTCGCGTCGGTTTCTTGCATTTATGGCCTTGGAGATCCGGTAGAATACGCGGGGTTAAGCGTTGAAATAAACAAAGAAGGTCCGGTAAAGCGGCAGAAATTTTTGGAGCAATTGGCTGATTTGCAATATGAGCGAAATGACTATGAAAAACGGCCCGGCACCTTTAGCGTAAAAGGCGAAATAGTGGAAGTGGCTTCCCCCGACGGCGAGCACATCACCCGCATCGAATTTTTCGGCGACGAAATAGAAAACATCGAAGAGCGAAAGAACGCTCTTGAAGCTACACGCCATACCCTAAACGCCAAACGCTTCTTTCCCGCCAAGCACTTCGTCCTCCCTAAAAAGAAAATTGATCTGGCGGTAAAAAATATTGAGCGTGAGCTGGAAGAGCGCCTCAAGGAACTGAAAAAAGAGAACAAGCTCTTGGAAGTGCAGCGCTTGGAACAGCGAACGCGCTTTGACCTCGAAATGCTTGAGACCACGGGATACGTAAATGGCATCGAAAATTATTCCCGCCAGCTCTCCTTCCGCCCGGCGGGTTCCCCTCCTTCGACCCTTCTCGACTATCTCCCGAAAGAAACCCTGATTTTTATTGACGAATCGCATATGTCCATTCCCCAAGTGCGCGGCATGTATCGTGGAGACCAGGCCCGGAAACAGACGCTTGTTGACTACGGTTTCCGCCTTCCCTCCGCCCTCGACAACCGTCCTTTGAAGTTTGAAGAATTTGAAGAAAAAATCGGCCAGACCATTTTTGTCTCCGCCACTCCCGCTCCATTTGAAATCGCCCACTCTGAAGGCGCAATTGTAGAGCAGCTGGTCCGGCCCACAGGGCTCCTCGACCCGCTTATTGGGGTACGACCCGCCGCGGGGCAGGTAAAAAACGCGACGGAAGAGATTGAAAAAGCGGCTCTGGCCGGGGAGCGCGTTCTTGTGGTAACGCTCACCAAGAAAATGGCGGAAGAGCTTTCGGAATTTCTGAAAGAAAACGGGATAAAAGCGGAATATTTGCATTCGGACGTAAAAACGCTCGAGCGCACTAACATTTTGAGGCGTCTTCGCGAAGGCGATTTTCACGCGCTCGTTGGCATCAATTTGCTCCGCGAGGGGCTTGATCTCCCCGAAGTGGCTCTCGTTCTTATTTTAGACGCCGACAAAGAAGGATATCTGCGGAATTTTACCAGCCTCACCCAAACCATTGGACGGGCCGCCCGGCATGTGAAAGGACGCGCTATTTTATACGGCGACCGCGTTACCGAATCCATGCGGATTACCATCGAGGAGACTACCAGGAGGCGGAGATACCAGGAAGAATTCAACCGTACTCACGGCATTACGCCCACACCCATCAAAAAAGAAATTCGCCCCAGTATTTTTGAAGAAACAAAAACTAAGGATTTTGAAAAAGAAATTGCAAAAGAACTTGAACGCCTCTCCAAAAAAGACCGCCTTTCTGCCAAAAAAGAGCTGGAGGGCATGATGTTAGATGCCGCCACCGACCTCGAATTCGAAAAAGCCGCCGAGATTAGGGATGTTTTGAAAACTTTGGCTTAAAAAGTATGAGGTGGGGGGTTCCGCAGATAGTGGTTGGAAAAACTCCGCGGGTTTTACGACTCCCCCCACCAGATTTTTATGTTTTTACCCTATAGGCACCTCCTTTCTCACAAGAAGCAAAATCCAATTCAATTTTACCATATTCAGTTAACCAAATAAGCAAAGGCCATCCTCTTGTGCGTAGCAAGGAAGATCTTGTATAGTAATCTATATGCCAATAACAAAGTCGGCTAAAAAGGCCCTAAGGCAATCAGTCCGAAGGTACCAGCGAAACCTCGCTCGGAAAGCCGCACTCAAAAAAGCGTTGAAGGATTTTGAAAAAATGGTGAAAGCGAAAAAAATGGATGAGGCCAAGGCACTCTTTCCGAAGGTTCAAAAAGCCCTTGATAAAGCCGCAAAGCAAGGAATTCTGGAAAAAAACACGGCCTCCCGAAAAAAATCCCGCCTCTCCCGCGCTCTTAAGGCATAACGCCCCGCTAGTGCACCAGAAGACCTAAAAGCCCTTCTTCAAAATCCTTCTCTCCTCGGCGCGCTTCTGAAAACGCATCGCAAAGGGCAAGGGAAAATATGCGCAACTCTTCTTGGTTCCAGCGCGAAAGGTCTTCGAGCGCTTTTTTTTCTACAAACTGATGAATGCCAGCATCTTTAGCGCCCGCCTCCACCATGCGGAGCGTTTTTATTTTCCACCACAACTTCCAAAACGCCCCCTCCGCGCCAAACCCTTCTTTTATATATCCTCGCATAAGCTTGATGGCGCGGCCACGGTTTTTTGCGGAAGCGGCATCGGTAAAATCGAAGTAATCAGGCCCACCGCGAGAAGCCTTTTTCGCCCCTACCTCCCCGCCCACCGACGCGCCCAAGAGCGTCGCCGATATAGCCCAGGGGTCCCCCCCCGCCTCTTCTATTACTAACTTTAACTCTCGCTCTCCCAGAGGCGTGCCAAGCTTTTTTGCTTCCTCTCCCGCCCATAGGACTATTTTCGCCGCAGAGGGTGTTTTCACCTCTTCTACTTTGGCGCCCTCTTTTTTGAGCGCCTCTTCTTCTCCCTCCGGCAGTTTTTCTTCCAAAAAAATAAAAATATCGAAAGACCTGATAAGCGCGCCCAAAACATCCTTCAACTCGTCAGCGCGGGCGGGATTTCCGAACATACCCTCGCTCCACACACAGCGTTTTTCGCCGAAAAGCCCCTGGGACAAAAATCTGGACAAAGGCTCTTCGCTCTCGGACGAAATGTGCGCCACTACTCTTCCTTTTTGACGGGCTTCGGAGAGAAGACGATCAAGTTTGCGGCGCGTCCAAAATCGGTGGCCATAGAAAATGTAAAGCACTATAAATACCTCCTCGCTAAAATTTCTTTGATCTTTCGGAAAATTTCTCCGGGCGTAAAATTTGACTTTACCATAAAATCCTCCGCGCCCAGGTTTTTAGCGCGATCAACATCGGCTTTTTGGCTCAAATTGGAAAGCGCCAAGACGGGAATGTTTCTTGTTTTCTCGTTTTTCTTGATGCGCTCCAGCACTTCAAAGCCGTCGAGGCCGGGAAGAATAATATCAAGCAGAATTATGTCGGGGGCATCCTCGTAAATGAATTTCTCGCCTTCCTCGCCGTTTTTTGCCGCATGCACCCAGAACCCTTCCTTGGAAAACTTTTTGGTAAGAAGGTCCCGGAGAAACTTGTCGTCTTCTACGATAACAATCTTCTTCTGTTCCCCTTCCGGCCTTAGATTATCCATTCCTGGATTATATCAAATATCGGCGCTTTTATGCATCTCGGCCCAATTGGGCCCTCTTTTTGCATCCACCGTAAGCGGGACGGGCGAAGTAAATATGCTCTCCAGAATTTTTTTCATAGACAATGAAAAATCTTCCGCGCGCTCTTTTTTTACCTCGCATAAAAGCTCGTCGTGGATCTGCAGCAATAGATACGCTCCGCCGTCCGCGAACTCCGACTTGATAAATTTTTGGGCTTGAATCATGGCAAGCTTTACAATATCCGCTGCAGTGCCTTGGATTGGGGCGTTTACCGCCATGCGTTCCGCCTCGCTGCGGATAAAGTCAGCTTTGGAATAAATTTCGGGCAGGTAGCGCCTGCGGCCGTGGGCGGTTTCTACAAACCCGTTTTGGTACGCTTCTTTCTTGAGGCGTTCTAAAAATTCTCGCATGCCGGAAAAATCTTTAAAGTATTCTTCCAAGAATCTCTCCGCCTCGCTTCTCGAAATTTCCAGGCTTTGGGAAAGAGCCGAGGACCCCATGCCGTAGAGAATGCCGAAATTAATGGTTTTTGCCCTGCGGCGCATGGTATCAGTCACGTCATGCGCGGGAACATTAAAAATGGCTGAAGCGGTTTCCACATGGATGTCGCGCCCTTCCTTGAATGCTCGCTGCATTTTTTCGTCGCCCGATAAAATCGCCGCGATGCGGAGTTCAATTTGGGAATAGTCGAACGAAACAAGCTCAAAGCCGGGAGAAGCAATAAACGCTCCGCGCACGGCCCGGCCGAACTCGGAGCGGATCGGAATATTCTGCAAATTAGGTTCCGAGGAAGAAAGCCTGCCCGTTACCGTGCCGGTCTGATCGTAGGTGGTATGTACTCTTCCTTCTTTATCGGCCAAACGCGGCAGGGCATCGATATAAGTGGATTTGAGTTTGGCAAGTTCCCGGAACGCCAAAATTTCCCCCACGATAGGGTGGAGGTTTTTGAGTTTAACAAGCTCTGACTCCCGGGTAGAGCGCGCCCCTGTCGCGGTTTTTTTGAGCCCGGGGGCAGAAAGGCCGAGTGCGCCGAAAAGTATCTCCGAAAGCTGCTTGGGGGAGGCAATATTAAACGAAGCGCCCGCAAGCTTCCAAATACTTTCCTCCACCTTCCGAAGCCGTCTCCCAAAATCTTTGGAAAGCCTGGCAAGCAATTTTATGTCCGCCAGAATGCCCCGTTTTTCCATTTCGAACAGAACGGGAATGAGCGGCAATTCGATTTCCTCCATCACGCGGGTGAGCGCCTTGGCTCCTATTTCTTTCGTAATTTCCCCTTCCAGCTTCGGTAAAAGGGAAAACGCTTTTACCTCCGGCGACTGCCCCAGCCGCTCCTCCGGCAAAAACGCGTGCACCAAATTAATAAGCGTGGGGTTTTGCAGATCGGGACGCGCGAGCCAGGCCGCTACTTTTAAATCGCTTGCGATTTCCGGAGGCGCTTCAAGCGAAAGGAGGTGGAAGATTTTTTTCGCGCCGCAAAAGTGATGGCGTACTTTTTTCTGAAGGAGTTTTTTGGCAGCCGCTTGCTCTGCTACTCCACCAAAAACCGCCACCCGCCCTTCGCGCGAGGCGGCGTATATACTTTCTCCCTCCTCAGCGCCGCACCACCATATTTCTTTTTCGTTTTCTAAAAATTTCGCGTCTTCTTCGGCCTCTATGTCTTTCCCAACCCTTGCCGCCTCGCCGCCTTCAGACGAATCGGGATTACCCGCAAGCAAAGCCGCCTGCCGGCCAGGAAGGCGCGCAATCAGGCTCAAAAATCCAAGCTCCTTCAGTACCCTCTCCGCTTTTTCTTGGTCGTAGTGGCCCCAAAATCGCCCGTCGCCCGGCAAAAATTCTATGGGCGCGTCTTCTCGGATCAAGGCAAGGGTTTTTGAAAATACCGCGTCTTCTTCGTGCTCTTCCAAAATCTGCATGGTGCGTTCTTTTATGCCCGCCGCCGCCATCGCTTTTTTGTTTTTCTTAAGTATTTTATAAATATCCTCCACCCGCCCAAATTTTTGGATGAGTTCGGAGGCGGTTTTCTCGCCAATGCCCGGCACTCCTTTTATGTTGTCCGAGGGGTCGCCCCGCAAGCCCTTAAAATCCGGCAGCAGCTTCGGGCCAAATCCAAAACGCTCTCTTACTTTCTCTTCGTCGTAAAGAATGGTATCGGTAAATCCTCCCTTAAGGGTATATACCCTCACGCGCTTTCCTTGCACCAACTGCAGCGTGTCAAGGTCGCCCGACGCGATAATTACCGCAAGATTTTTGTTCTTGGCGGTTTTTTTTACGATAGTACCTATAATATCGTCGGCTTCGAATCCTTTTTTCTCGAAGACTGGGACGGAAAACGCCTTCAGAAGATCGTACGATCGCGCAACTTGCGAAACGAGCTCTAAATCCATTTGAGGGCGTTGGATTTTATAGTTTTCGTAGGCAGCATGGCGAAAGGTAGGATCAGGCAGGTCGGAGGCGGCAATAAGATAGTCTGGGTTAAGTTCGCGGATAATACGCAAGAGAAACGCGGCAAGGCCATAGAGCGCGCCCGTAGGCTCGCCCTTGGAAGACAAAGAAGGAAGGGCATGATAGGAGCGGTGCAAGATCGCGTGGGTGTCTAAGAGCGCCAGAAGCTCCTTTCTGTTTTTCTTAACCATAAAATATAAACTCCCGGCGATCTTTTTTTAAGTGGCTGATGCGGATTTTCACGCGATTCTTGGGTAAGATTGAGGCAACTTTGTCCGCCCACTCCACGAAAAGAATGTTCCGCGAGTCTTTGAGCAAGTTCTTAAATCCAATCTGCAAAAATTCCTTCGCCCCCGCTATGCGGTAAGCGTCGAAATGCAAAAACATTTTGTTTTTCCTGGGCACGCGGAACGCGCGCATTAAAATAAAGGTGGGGCTTTTCATCTCTTCTTGTATGCCGAGTCCTCGCGCAAACCCTTTCGCAAATGCGGTTTTCCCCGCGCCTAAATCGCCCTCAAGCCCTATTACCGTCGCTTTTGCCGAAGAAAAATCAAGAACTTCCTTTGCAAAAAACTCTCCTAGGCCGCGGGTCTCCCTTTCGTTATTCGTTATTACGCGCAAAACCTCTTTCATATATATGCAGCAATCCTAACATAAAATTTCCTCACCGAGACTTTATTTTAATCTTGCAGTTTATTGACGATCGTCAATAAACTGCAAGACGGGCCGCTTATTCCAAGACTCAAGCCGCCAAGCCAAATTGCGGCACGACATTCTATATCTTAAATTTCTTGCGAAGGTCTTTGTCGTAAGACAGCCCGCCCTCGATAATACGCACTTCTTCCTGAAGTCCGAACGCGTTAACCAATATAGTTATTTCGTCTTCGCATGGGTAGGGAACGACAAATACGCTTCTCTGCAATTCATAAAAACCCAGGTTCTTTAGGCGCCAGCGAAGAGCATTTCTTATTTTGCGCCGCTTTTCCGCAATGTCGAAAATTACAATTCTCCACTTTCCATCCCAGCGCTTGGG
>CAYISH010000029.1:0-1418 GCA_964366035.1 uncultured Candidatus Saccharibacteria bacterium | reverse complement strand
GGAGCCGGCGGCAATCAAGAACAAAATCTTTCCTCCTATTTTGCCGTAATTCATATCCTTAGCATTATACCGTATAAAGCCTCACATATGTAGTTTGTTGACGATCGTCAACAAACTACATATGTGATTAAAGTGCGAATAAGGTCAGAGAACATTTCGAAGGAGAGAATACCGGAAACGAAAAAGGCGCCCGATGCGAGTTTGAACACTCGTTGGGCGCCTTTGATTTTTTGCCGCTGGAAGGAAGCGGCGGAATGGGGAACAAAGCCGTCTACCTCTTCAGTCCCGGATGTCGAACTCGAAGTCCGGGGACCGAAAGCGAAATTGGAGAGGCCGATCCCCGAAATACCGGCGCTCGTTAGGGTAGCCACCGTACCCGTAGTAGTCGTCGCCGTATCCTCCATAGCCTCCATAGTGCGGGTCGTAAAACCGATGCCTCCTACCGTTGTATCCATAGGAGTCACCGTAGCCCCCGTCGTAAGGGTCGTAACAGCGGTGCCAATAGTCACCGCGACACCCACCGCGCCAGGCCTGAACGGGCTGGCCCAAGGCCAGTACGAAGGTCAAGACGAGAACAAAGAGTGCCTTTGTCATGATATTCTCCTTCCGAAGACAGCTACCTCGAGATACTTAATCAATTTCTCGAGCTCCGCCACCTGCTCCACGGATGCTCCAACGCGCAACACCCTATCTTGGAGAGTGTTGAGTTCGTCGAGGTATCGCCGTAATCTTCCTCGATCGAACCTTGCCTGACTCGGATCGCGGGCCTCCTCGATGCCGCTATAGAGAGCGCGCCTTTCTCCTTCCGAAGGGCTGTATTGCTCAAGGTTGTCATAGAGCGCCTCAAGAGTACGGACACTCGGCAACTCAACAATGCTCTTTCTTTCGGCATAGGAGTCCCTTTGCTCCTCCTCCGCCTCCGTGCCATACGGTTTGCGGGGAGGACCTCCTCCGGCTAAATTTGAGTCCGCCTGGATTTTGGCATCCCCCTCACTTGAGGAGTATGAGGCACTCCCCGATCCGCCAAGGGCGCGAGGCGCGGAGAGCACCGCACCCGCGCGGATGCTTTCCCGTTTAGTGCGATTGCCTTCCGTAATCGCTGTCCGGTCGGTACTTTCCTTTTCTCGGCCTATGAAATAGGCCGCCCCCAGGACAAGGGCGAAAATACCGGCAATAAGACCCAGACTGGCTGGGCTCCTACTTTGTGCAAAGGCCCGCGTTGGCGTAGTGCCCGCGAGCATAAAAACAACTAAAAAAGACGCGACTATCTTTCTCATACTCATAAGAACCTCCCTTTCTTTTCAATCTAACGAAAGGATGGCATAAAATATTGGCAATGTCAAGTCCTTGAGTCCTATATAAAAAGTGTGCGAACATGCCGTAATGGACGACATAAAAGACATTATCCGCACCCTTAT
>CAYISH010000028.1:0-8911 GCA_964366035.1 uncultured Candidatus Saccharibacteria bacterium | reverse complement strand
CTCCTCGGTCGGAAGAGGAGATAATTTCGTTTTGGAAAGAAAACAAAATTTTTGAACGCTCGCTTCAGAACCGCAAAAAAGGGAAGCCTTTTGTGTTTTACGAGGGCCCTCCTTACGCAAACGGCCTTCCCGGTATTCACCACGTAGAGGCGCGCACGTTTAAGGATGTGGTACTCCGCTACAAAACCATGCGGGGATTTTTCGTGCCGCGGCAGGCGGGGTGGGATACGCACGGGCTTCCAATTGAAATTGCGGCGGAGCGCGCGCTTGGAGTCAGTTCCAAAAAAGAAATTGAGGAAAAAGTAGGAGTGGAAAAATTCGTTGATGCGGCGAAGGCAAACGTATTTTTCTATAAAGACGCTTGGGAAAAACTTACGGAGCGCATGGCCTACTGGCTCGATTTGGAGCGGGCCTATGTTACCATGACGCCCCGCTATATCGAGTCTTTGTGGTGGGTGGTGTCGGAAATTTCGAAAAAAGGGTTTTTGCAGGAAGGGCGCCGGGTGCTTCCTTGGTGTTCTAGGTGCGGGACGTCGCTTTCTTCGCACGAACTGGCGCAGGGATACAAAAAAGTTACGGAAGACTCGGTATACGTAAAGTTTCCCCTCAAACAAAAAGGGCAAAAGAATAAAAAAGCGGCGAGTTTTTTGGTATGGACTACCACGCCTTGGACGCTCCCGGCCAATGTTGCCTTGGCGGTTAATCCGAAAATAAATTACGTTACGGTTAAGCTTGAATCCGCCAGCGGGCGGACTGATGATGAGTGGTTGATTCTGGCGGAGTCGCGGCTGGAGGCTATCTCCGGCAAATATACAATAATTAGCCGCGTTAAAGGAGAGGCGTTTCGGGACACCGAATACGAGGCTCCTTATGAGAAAGAGGAACTGGGAAGTAAAAAAGCTTACCGCGTTATTCCTGCCAATTTTGTGTCTGCGAAAGACGGCTCCGGAATTGTGCACATCGCACCCGCGTTCGGGGCAGACGACTTCGAGGTGGGAAAGAAATATGATCTTCCCACGCTTTTGACCGTGAGCGAAGAAGGGAAAATGAAAACTCCCGATTTTCCATGGGACGGGAAATTTGTGAAAGACGCCGACTCGCTCATCACGAGTGACCTCGGCACGCGCGGACTTTTGTTTAAGACCGAACCGTATGCTCACGACTATCCGTTTTGCTGGAGGTGTCAGACGCCCCTTATTTATTACGCCAAAACTTCCTGGTTTTTCAAAACAACTTCGGTAAAAGAAAAAATGATTGCCGAGAACAAAAAAATCGACTGGCGGCCGGAGTATTTGAAAGAAGGGAGGTTTGGCGGATGGCTTGAAGAAAATGTCGATTGGAGCATCTCCCGCGAGCGCTATTGGGGCACGCCCTTGCCGATTTGGCGGTGCGAAAAGTGCGCGGAGATAAAAGTGGTGGGGTCGCTGAAGGATTTGGATACTCTCGACCCTCTGCCGACTACGCTCATTTTGATGCGTCACGGCCAGGCGGAACATAACGCGAAGGGTTTGGTGAATCCGACGCGGCCAGAGACTGATGCAAAAAATGGCTTGACCGAGAAAGGGAAAAAAGAGGTTCTTGCTTCTGCCAGAGCCTTAAAGAAATATAGTATTGATGCGATTGTTTCTTCTCCTGCTCGGCGTGCCAAGGAAACTGCGGAGATGGTGGGAAAGACGCTAGGAGTTTCTGAAATAGAAATTATTTCCGACCTCTACGATATTTTGGTGGAAGGGTTCGAGGGAATACGCGAGGAAGAGTTTCGGAATTCCTTTGCAAACTTGGAGGAGCGGTTTACGAAAAAACCGCGGGGCGCCGAAAACTTTCGGGAGCTTCGCCAGCGAGCGATGAAAGCCGCGGCGTATATCCGCAAAAAATACCGCGGCAAGACCGTATTAGCGGTAAGCCACGGCGATCCCATCTGGCTATTGCAAGCGGCGCTTGAAGGAAAAGAGGAGCGGGAATATGCCAAGATTCCTTATCCCACTAAAACTGCAGGGGTGGTGAAAGTAGCTCTTCATAACTGGCCCTATAACCACGAGGGCGAGCTCGATTTGCACAAACCGTTTATCGATTCCATTCAGCTTTCGTGCGCCACGTGCAAAGGAAGTATGAAGCGGATTTCCGAAGTGGCGGACGTGTGGTTCGATTCCGGCTCTATGCCGTATGCGAGCTTGCACTATCCTATGGAAAATCGCGAGCTTTTCAAAAAGCGTTTTCCGGCCGATTATATTTGCGAGGCCATTGACCAGACACGCGGCTGGTTTTACACCCTTCTTGCCGTCTCGTCGTTGTTGGGGTTGCCTGCTGCCTATAAGCGGGTGGTTTCCTTAGGCCTCGTGCTCGATGAAAAAGGAGAAAAAATGTCGAAGTCGCGCGGTAATGTGGTGGACCCAAATGTGTTGTTTGAAAAATACGGCGCGGATGCGGTGCGATGGTATTTTTTTACGGTAAACCAACCATGGGATGATAAGCTGTTCCGCGAAGAAAACGTGCGAGGAGCGCTCCGGGGCTTCCTTCTCATTTTGTGGAACTCATTTGCATATTGGAAGACCTATTCAGGAAGCATGAAGCATGAAGCTCGGAACACAAAAAAGGAAAATGCTTCAGGTTTCAAGTTTCAGGTTACAAGTCCCAAGCTTGTAATTAACAAATGGATTTTAGCGAAGTGGCAGGAAGCGCTTGGCGAGGTTACGGAGCATTTGGAACATTACCGCATGGTAGAGGCGGCCCGGGTGCTCGGCGAATTTACCGCAGAAGACCTTTCGCGTTGGTACATCCGAAGAATCCGAAGCGAAATGAAGCAGAAAAAATCCGCGGCGGCGAAGGAATGCGCGCATACGCTTGGTTTTGTGCTTTCCGATCTTGCCCGCGCTCTCGCTCCTTTTACGCCTTTTGTTGCCGAGGGAATTTATCAGGGGCTCGGGGGCAAGAAACCAAGCGTGCACATGGAAGACTGGCCCAAAGAGCGAAAGTTGAATGTGGAGAGTAGAGAGTTACTGGAAAAGATGGAGAAAATCAGGACCATTGTTTCCGAAGCGCTCGAAGCCCGACAGAAAGCAGGCATCAAGATCAGGCAGCCTTTGAGCCGCCTTCTTATCAATGTCGGGCCTTCGATGTTCGACAAACAACTCATCGATCTTATTTGCGGCGAAGTAAACGTAAAGAAAGTGGAATTTTCAGGAAACCTTGAAACAAGCGTTGCGCTTGATACCGCGCTGACGCCGGAATTGAAAGAAGAAGGTTTCGTGCGCGAGTTTATCCGCCAAGTGCAGGATTTCCGCAAGGAACTAAAACTTTCTCCGCAGGACAGAGTGCTTTTATCGGCGGAGGGTAATTCCGAGGACGAGAAAACTCTCAAGCGCTACGAGGCCCTCATAAAAAAAGAAATTACGGTAAGCGCATTTGAGATCCGAGCTAAAAAACTCAATGCGAAGAAAGAAGCAGTAATCGACGGAAAAAAAATCGGCATTGGGATACGGTAGTAAGCGGTGCGCAGTCACTTAGCGGTCGGGACCGCTTTGATTCGTACTACAGCGATATGTGTTTCGGCGGCTCGAATCTCTTCGGTTGCTTCGCGCTCCGGAACCCGAGGGAGCTTTGGAAGAGAGATTGCCAGTGTGGTAAAGGACATGCGTGGCACAAAGCAAGAGAAAGTTGCCCAAATAAGTTTGAGACCGCGTATTCGCCGGATCGCCCCGAAATTGTATTTTGTGAGGAGTGCTACAATGCAGAAGTAGCATGAATCACGCACCCGCGCCATGAATCCTGAAACGCGAAATTGCCAGAACTGCAAAAATGAGTTCCGCATCGCGCCGGAGGACTTTGAGTTTTACGAAAAAATGGAAGTACCTCCCCCTACTTGGTGCCCGGAGTGCCGTTTGATTCGACGCTTCTCTTTTCGCAACGAGCGAAATCTCTACGCCAATACCTGCGCGCTTTGCGGCCAGAATATCATTTCTGTCTTTCACCACGATCTTGGGTTTACCGTTTATTGCCAGCCATGCTGGTGGTCCGATAAATGGAACCCGCTCGATTACGAGCAAGATTATGACTTTTCAAAGCCTTTCTTTGCGCAGTTCAGGGAACTTATGAGAAAAACTCCGTGGGCCGCACTCATGAGTGATTATGTTACTAACGTAAACAGCGACTATGTAAATATGGCGAGCCATTCGAAAAACTGTTATCTCACCTCGCACGCAGATCACAATGAAGACTCGGCTTACGCCTCGGGATTAAAGCTCTCGAAAGATTGCTATGACGGCACGATGGTACAGCAATCGGAATTGAGCTATGAGTGCCTCAACGTTACTAAGGGATTCAAAAATGTTTTTTCGGTCGATTGCGAAAATTCATACGACATATATTTTTCACGAAATCTTGTGGGATGTTCCAACTGCGTCGGATGCGTAAACTTGCGCAATAAATCGCATCATATTTTCAACGAGCCGTACACAAAAGAAGAATATTTTAAAAAGCTTGAGGAACTTAACCTTGGCTCATATGAAAGCTTGATGCGTGTCAGGGAGAAAACGGAGAAGCTTTGGAATAAATTTCCGCAGAAATATTATCACGGGGCGTATAACACGAATGTTTCGGGAGATTATATTCATCATTCCAAAGACGTCCACGCCTCATATGAAATGATTGGAGTAGAAAACGCAAAGTTTTGCCAATTTTTGAGCACCAAGCCCACCGAAGACTGCTACGATTATACCGAATGGGGCGATAGCGCCTCGCTTATTTATGAGGCGATTGTCTCAGGAGTAGAGATTAGTAAATTGAAGTTTGTGTGGGGTGTAAGAAGCGGTTCACGAGAATCCGAATATACTATGCATTCGACTGGCATTAAAAATGTTTTTGGGTGCGTTAATCTTCGCAAAAAGGAATACTGCATTTTAAACAGACAGTATACGAAAGAATCCTTCGACAAACTAAAGGCAAAGATTATCGGACATATGTATGAAATGCCCTACGTTGATGCCAAAGGGAGAATATATAAATATGGGGAATTTTTTCCATCAGAACTTTCGCCGTTTGCCTACAACGAAACGGTCCAGGAATTTTTCCCGCTTACCAAGGAAGAAGCGATAAAGCAGGGGTTTAGATGGCGGGATCCGGAGGCCCGGCAATATCAGGCCAGTGTCGCGGCTTCCTCGCTTCCCGATAATATCAAAGACGCGCCCGATTCTATTTTGGGCGAAGTCATTGGCTGCGCTCATGAAGAAAAATGCAACCACCAGTGCACCAAGGCGTTTCGCCTTATTTCCCCGGAACTGGCGTTTTTGCGAAAGATGAATTTGCCTTTGCCGCGCCTCTGCCCCAACTGCCGTCACTATGAACGAATCAAGTACCGAAATCCCATGAGGCTTTGGAAAGGAAGTTGCCAGTGCGCGGGCGCCGATTCTGAGAACTTGGTGTATAAAAATAGCGGCGGGCATCCGAACCATGATCCTGCCGAACATTGCCACAATGGGTTTGAAACTTCGTACGCTCCAGACCGGCCGGAGATTGTGTATTGCGAATCGTGTTACTTGGCGGAAGTTATGTAGAGTATGGCGAACGGGCTTTATACAACCGAGGGGTTTGTCCTTTCAAGTCGTAACGCAGGGGAGGCGGAGAAAATTATTTCCGTCTTTACCAAAGAGTTCGGTTTCTTACGGCTTTTTGCGCGGGGAGCGCGTAAGCCAAAATCGAAGCTCAACTCCTTTCTTAATGTTTTCTCGCATGGCCGCTTCGGGTTTGTATCGGGCAAAGACAGATGGCATTTGGTGGATGCGGAGGATATTCTGCATTTTGACGGCATCCTGCAAGACCGCGAAAAGCTTGAACTTTTAGGACGCGTCGCAAATTTTGTGGAGCGCTTCCACAAGGGCGAGATTAAAGACGAGGTGTTCTGGCACGTTATTCTCTCATTTTTAAAATTTGTAGACGGCGCTTCAATCGAAATGTTAAAGGAGCTGGAATTGATATTTTACGCTAAAGCGCTTTTTGTGCTGGGATATCTCGACGAGAATAAGCTTTTTGCAAGCATCCAAGAGAAATATCGAGAGGCGGCACGGGAAGTTTTGGAAGACAACGAGTTTAAGGAGGAATTTTTTCCGTTGCCCGCCGAATTAAGGCGCGAACTGGAAAAAGACGTGGCTGCGGGCGTGGGTTCGGCGGCGCTTTGATATTTCCGTTGCGGAAGAGGGCAAAAGCGGGCGATAATGCAAACGTGGCTTCCGATCCTCTCGATGAGCTGAAAAAACGACTATATAAAAAGGAAGAATCGTTTGAGCATAGGCTGAGACGGCCCAAGTTTAGCGCTGCTCCCGAAAGCGCGCCGCCGTTCTGGCGACCCACATCTTCGCCACCCGATATGCCCAAGCCTTCCAAAACCCCTTTTTATTTGAGTGGGAAATTTATCGGCATCCTCGCCGGAGGCATTGCGCTTATTTTGGCTGCCTTGTATTTTGCAGGAGCGTTTATAGGAATTTCCGGCAGGAATATTGATATTACCATTTTGGCTCCCGACAGGCTGGAAGGTGGGGAAAAAATGGTGTGGGAAGTGTTGGTGCGGAACCGTAATGCTCGGGCGCTTCAAAATGTGGAACTCAATTTTATGTACCCGCCCGGCGCAAAACCGTTTGCGGCGGAGGGAAAAAGTCTACGCGAGAAAAAAGAATTGGGGAAGATAGGCTCCGAAGAGATAGTAAAGGCATCGTTTGAAGCGATTTTGTTCGGCTACGAAGGGGAGGACAAAGAGGCGCGAGTGGAATTGGAATACCAGCCGGAAAATTCAAGCGCGATTTTGGCCGAGGAACGGCGGTTTACTACGCGGATTGTGCGTTCGCCTATCGGAGTCTCCCTCGAGATGCCGCAAGAGCTCCAGCCGGGGCAGGAATTTGAAATTAAAATTAATTACACCTCCAACGCGCGGGGAAGCTTGGACAATGTGCTCATAAGGCTGGAGCAGCTGGATGGTTTTTCATACAAAAGCTCCTCGCTCCCTCCGGAAGACGGCGCGGGGACGCTGTGGAGGGTGGGAAAATTAAATCCTGGCGACCGTGGTACGGTTACCGTAAGAGGCACGCTTACCGCCCGTGACCAGGAACAAAGGAGTTTTAACGCTTCAGTGGTGGTTTCTGAAGGAGAAGATTTCCGGGTGTACGGCGGAAGCAGCTATACTGTGACGCTCCGTCGCCCATTTTTGGAAGTGGCGCTTTCTTCGGGTGCGGCGCGAGAGAGAGCGGCGGCCCGCCCTGGAGAGGCGGTGGCAGCGGAGGTGAAGTTTAAAAATAATTTTTCCGCGCCGCTTCAAAATGTTTCCGTTGAAGTACGGATAACCGGCACGGGGATAGATGAAAGAAAAATCCGGGCCGCGGGGGGCGATTTTCGGGGAGCGTCAAAAAGCTTAGTCTGGAACGCTTCTTCCCAAGCTGTTCTTCAAGAGCTTACCCCGGGAGAAGAAGGCGTATTCAGCTTCGAATTAGCGTTTTTAAATCCCCCGCCCCTACGCGCGAGCACGGATAAAAATTTTTCGGCAAAGCTGGAAGCACGTATTTTCCCCGAGCACATTCCTGCGGGCCTTGGGGGCCAGGACGTGTTAGGGGAGAGTACGTTAGAAATAAAACTCGCGAGCGATATACAACTTGCCCGCCGTGTCCTTTACTATTCTGCCGTTTTACCGAATTCCGGCCCGCTGCCTCCCAAAGTGGGGGAGGAGACGACGTTTGCGGTGGTATGGTCGCTCACCAATTCCACCAACGATGTCTCGGGCCTTGTCTTAAAAGCGGCGCTTCCTCCTTACATGACATGGAAAAATGCAGTTTTTCCCAACCGCGCAAAAGTTTCTTTTAACAAAAGTACTGGCGAGGTTACCTGGGAGGTGGGCCAGCTGAAAGCGGGAACGGGATTTGTGCGCCAGGCGGAGGAAGCGGCGTTCCAAGTAGGGCTTGTGGCTGGAGCGGATTTGGTGGGAAACGGGCCAGAGCTAGTAGGCGAAGTAACCGCCTCCGGCACGGACACGTTTACTAAGACTCCGGTAACAGCCAAGGCGGGGGATATCACGCTTTACTTTCTAGACGATGACAAGCTTGAAGCGAATCAAAAAAGGGTGGTACCCTGAAATTTCTTATGGAATCAAAACTTGATAAAGTTGTCAGCCTCTCCAAGCGCCGCGGTTTCATATTTCCAGGCTCCGAAATTTACGGCGGCCTTGCTGGCACGTGGGATTTGGGGCCTTTAGGCGCGGAGCTTGCCCACAACGTAAAAGAGCTTTGGTGGAATCATTTCGTGCGGTCGCATGAAGAAAATTACGGGCTGGCCTCGAGTATTTTGATGCCGAAGAAAGTTTGGGAGGCAAGCGGCCATTTGGAAGGATTTACGGACCCGCTTTCAGAGTGCAAAAAATGTAAAAAAAGATTTCGCGCAGACCAACTTCCCTTGGCAGATTATCTTAATAAACTATCTTCCTGGCAATGTCCCGAATGTGGCGGAGAGCTTTCCGAACCCCGGCAGTTCAATATGATGTTTGAGATTAAAGATTCTTATCTGCGCCCGGAGATAGCTCAAGGCATGTTCATCAATTTCAAAAATGTTTTGGATACGATGCATCCGGAGCTGCCTTTCGGCATTGCCCAGATCGGGCGTGCGTTTCGAAACGAAATTGCGCCGCGCGATTTTCTTTTCCGCGTGCGGGAATTCGATCTGATGGAGTTTGAATATTTTGTGCGCGAAAGCGAGTGGGAGACTCATTTTGAAAAGTGGCGAAAAGAAATGTGGGCCTGGATTGAAAAAGTCGGTATTAACAAGAAAGCGGTGCACGAACTTGAAGTGCCAAAGGAAGATCGGGCGCATTATTCAAAACGCACTATAGATTTTGAATTTGATTTTCCCTTCGGGAAAAAAGAATTGTACGGTCTTGCGTATC
>CAYISH010000027.1:0-8952 GCA_964366035.1 uncultured Candidatus Saccharibacteria bacterium | reverse complement strand
GGGCGAGTGCCTTATTTTTTCGTTGGGACCCAAACGCCTGGATTACGAAAAAGCGTCGTCTCTTATAAATTTTGTGGCAGAGAATATGCGCAACTATGGACGAGAATGAACAAAACAGCGTGGAGGAAGAAACAATAGAGCTTGATGAAGAAGTTGTTGAAGATGAGGGAGCAAAGGACAGGCTGAAAAAGACCAGAAGAGAGCTTGAAGCATGCCGAAAAGAGAAGGAGGAATATCTTGCAGGGTGGCAGCGGGCCAAAGCCGACATGATTAATGCCCGCAAAGACGAAGAGAAAGCCCGCGAAGTAGTGGTAAAATTTGCCGAAGAGAGGTTGTTGGAAGCATTGTTCCCACTTGCTGATTCGCTGGAACAGGCAATAAAAGCAGGGGGAGGAAAAGGATTTGAGAATATTTATAAGCAGTTGCGGTCGATTTTTGCCTCGCATGGGGTAACGCAGGTTGAAAGCTTGGGGAGGAAATTCGACCCCGCCAGGCACGAAGCGCTGATGCTGGAGGAAGTGGACGAAGAGGAGAAAGACGACGAGATAGTGGAGGAGCTAAGCCCGGGGTACGAAATGCATGGGCGTGTGCTTCGCCCCGCGCGAGTAAAAGTGGGGCATTACCAGAAAAAAGTTTAAACATTTAAAAACCTTTATATTGTATGTCAAAAATATTAGGAATCGACTTGGGAACAACTAACTCCGCAATAGCGGTGGTAGAAGCTGGAATGCCGCGCGTCTTGGAAAACGATGAAGGAGCGCGCACCACGCCTTCTGTGGCGGGGATATCGAAAGCAGGCGACCGGCTGGTAGGACTTTTGGCAAAACGCCAGGCCGTTACCAACCCTGAAAATACGATTTATTCGGTAAAGCGCTTGGTGGGGCGCAAATTTTCGGATGCCGAAGTACAAAAAGATCGCTCGCTTTTGCCCTACCAAATCCGCGAAGCAGTCAACGGGGGCGTGGAGGTGAAGTTCGGCGATAAATGGCTCCGGCCAGAGGAAATTTCGGCGATGATTTTACAGAAATTGAAAAAAGACGCCGAGGCCAAGCTGGGAGAAAAGATAGAGGAAGCTATTATCACTGTTCCCGCCTACTTTGACGACGCACAGCGCCAGGCTACCAAGAACGCAGGTGAAATTGCGGGTTTTAAGGTACGCCGCATTTTAAATGAGCCCACCGCTGCCGCGCTTGCTTACGGATTTAATAAGAAAAAAGACGAGCAGATTATGGTGTACGACTTTGGCGGCGGCACATTCGATGTCTCGGTATTGGAAGTGTCTGCCGATACTATCGAAGTAAAAGCCACGGATGGCGATACGCATTTAGGCGGCGATGATTTTGACCAGCGGATAATTTCCTGGATTGTCTCGGAGTTCAAAAAGAGCGATGGTATCGATCTTTCAAAAGATACCCTGGCTCTCCAGCGCTTAAAAGAAGCGGCCGAAAAAGCGAAGCATGAACTTTCCTCCACGGTAGAAACCGAAATCAACATCCCCTTCATTACATCGGGCGCCGAGGGACCCAAGCATCTTCTCATGAAATTTAAGCGGGCGGAGCTGGAGCAGCTCGTGGGGGATTTTCTTGATAAATCAATCGAAATTACCAGACGGGCGGTTTTGGCGGCGGGCTTTCAAATTGCAGATATAGACGAAGTAATTTTGGTAGGAGGCCAAACGCGGATGCCTCTTATGCAGGAGCGAGTAAAAGCATTGTTTGGGCGCGAGCCGAACCGCTCCATTAATCCTGATGAAGTGGTGGCGGCGGGGGCCGCAATCCAGGCGGGTATTTTGCAAGGAGACGTAAAGGATGTGCTCCTCTTGGATGTTACACCTCTCTCCCTCGGCATAGAAACATTGGGCGGCGTATTTACCAGGATTATCGAAAAAAATACCACGGTTCCGGTAACGAAAACACAGGTATTCTCAACGGCGGCTGACAATCAAACCTCGGTGGAAATTCATGTGCTGCAAGGCGAGCGGCAAATGGCTGCCGATAACAAAACGCTCGGCCACTTTTTGCTAGACGGCCTTCCTCCGGCCCCGCGCGGCATGCCCCAGGTTGAAGTTTCGTTCGATATCGACGCAAACGGCATTTTGTCCGTGCGTGCAAAAGACAAGGCGACGGGAAAGGAACAGGGAGTGCGCATCGAAGCTTCCACAGGTCTTTCCAAAGACGAAATCGAACGCATGCAGCGCGATGCCGAAACGCATGCGGAGGAAGACCGGAAAAAATATCAGCTTATCGAAGCCAAAAACCGCGCTGATGCGTTGGTGTACACTTCTGAAAAAGCGCTTCGGGATGCGGGCGACAAAGTTCCTGCGGATCTCAAAATAGAAATCGAAACGAAAATAGGCGCGCTAAAAAAAGCGAAAGAAGGCGCAAGCGACGCGGCGGAAATAGAGGTCAAAGAGCGTGAGCTTTCCGCTTCGCTTCAGAAAGTAGGCGAGATATTGTACAAGCAGGCGGGGGCAGGCCCGAACGGTGAAGAAAAGCCAAAAGAGGCCGAATATACGGAAGTAAAAGAGGAAAACAGGGATAAAAATGAAGGTGGAAAGTAGAGGGAAAAATGTAGTATCATAGGAAAAATGAGCGACTACTATGAATTGTTGGGCATAGCGCGGGATGCCTCGCCTGACGACATCAAAAAAGCGTTCCGGAAGCTTGCCCATAAATACCATCCTGACAAAGGAGGGGGAGATGAGAAAAGATTTAAGGAAATAAACGAGGCTTACCAAGCGCTTTCCGATGAGAAAAAGCGCGCGGAGTACGACCGTTACGGGCGCGTGTTTGAAAAAGGCAATGGAGGAGGAGCTGGATTCGACTTCGGGGACTGGGGTAACTTTGGAGATTTCGGAGACCAAGGCGGACCAGCTTCTGGCTGGGACTTCGGCGATATCTTTGAAGACTTTTTCGGCTTCGGAGCGGAGCGCGGCAAAAGAATCCGCCGCGGGCGCGATATTGCCATTGATGTGGAACTGCCGTTTGAAGAGGCGGTGTTCGGGGCAACGCGGAAAGTGCTTCTTACCAAGCTCGCATCCTGCAACGCATGCAATGGGTCGGGAGCGGAGCCGCATACCGCAGTAAAAACATGCGCGGTGTGCGCGGGGTCGGGTACGGTCCGCGAGGCGCGCCAATCGTTTTTTGGCGCCGTCGCCAGTTTACGGGAATGCAAGAACTGCCTAGGCCGCGGGAGCGTTCCCGAGAAGCCCTGTCGCGAATGCAAGGGCACTGGCATAGTAAGGCGAAGCGAGGAAGTGCAAATTGCCATTCCTTACGGCGTAAAAGACGGCGAGATGATCAAGCTTTCTGGGAAAGGAGAAGCGGCTGCGGGCGGCATTCCCGGGGACTTGTATGTAAAAATACACGTGTTGCCGCATCCTTTGTTTCGCCGCGAGGGACATGACTTGATAATGGATTTGGAGATTCCTCTCTCCGATGCACTCCTGGGCGCGGAGCGGATTGTTGCAACGCTTGAGGAAAAACTGAAAATAAAAATTCCCGCCGGCATAGACTCCGGCGAGATGCTCCGCGTGCGATCCAAAGGCGTACCGTTTCAACCTCCCGAAGGCGGGCGGCGGGGCGATCTCATCATAAAAGTGATGGTAAAAATTCCCAAGCGCCTTTCAAAAAAAGCGCGGACGCTCGTTGAGGAGTTGAAGAAGGAAGGAATTTAGGGTACAGTTTATTGTTGCTTTTTCCCCTCCCGCCCATAGCTCAGTTGGTAGAGCAGCTCCCTTTTTCAGCCAGAGGCTGATCCGCCTTTGGCGGAAAGGAGAAGGTTACAAATGTGTTATTGTTATGTCATATGTTTATGTATTAAGAAGTTTCACTAATGGCAAACGTTATATTGGCAGTACTGATTTGCTTCCGGAAGAAAGATTGAAAAAACATAACTATGGCTCCAATAAATTTACGAAAAGAAATGGCCCGTTTGAGTTGATTTATCAAGAAAGTTACGTTAATAAAACAGAGGCGAGAAGGAGGGAGAACTTTTTAAAGTCTGGTGTTGGGAGAAAGTTTCTGGATAAAATTTTTAGGCTAGAGGCTGATCCGTCCCCGGCGGAGAAATAAGCAATCTACGCTTTCTCCGCCCATAGCTCAGTTGGTAGAGCAGCTCCCTTTTAAGGAGAAGGTCCCAGGTTCGATCCCTGGTGGGCGGACTAAATGAAAAACTTCTACTGGCTCATCCAAACCTTTATGTGGCCGCTTATGTGGCTCGGGGTAAGTTTGTTTTACCGCGTAGAAATTTTTGGAAAAGAAAACATACGAAATCTCCGCTCGCCGCTTTTTATCATTTCTAACCACAAAAGCGTTTTAGACTCATTTTTAATCGGCATGGCGCTGCCGTGGGGCTCCCGCCTTTTTCCTATACGCCCCATGTCGGAGGACCTCCAGTTTAAGGGAAAATATTTGGAATTTTTACGGAAACTCGGCCTCCTGAAAATATTCTTTGCCGTTGTCGGAAGTTTCCCCTCGCGCCGCGGGCAGGGCGTTGAGAGAGCAATCCAAATCCCTCTTCAACTTTTACAGCAAAACGGCACAGTAACTATGTTCCCAGAAGGGAGAGTACATTATGATCAAGAGGTTTTAGGTCAGCTTTACCACGGCGCGTCTACCATCGCCCTTCGCACAGGCGTAAACGTTCTGCCTCTTTATATAAAAAAAACTGGCAAAAAAATTCTTATCATCATCGGCAAGGCTTTTCAACTTAAAAACATATCGCCCGAGGGAGGAACGGAGATTTTTCGAGAAAAACTTTTAGCGCTCGCCGATCAATAAACAATTTTTGTTCGCAATTTTGAGGTTGACAAAACCTTGATTTCTTGGTATTCCTGCAACTAGTCCGTTAGATAGACCTTTGAACTTTGAAATTTTGGATCAACTCTATAACCAAGAGAGGAGGACGGCATGTCCAGTTTCTTCCGGAATTTTTTCTCACTGGAGCACTATGGGAGACGACTGTTGATTCTCCTGGCGCCCCTGGGGGTTGTTTTTTGCTACCTGGCCTTCGGGCCTGTTAAGCGAGAAACGAGAAACCCACTCTATAACGGCATCTGGGATTCCGAAAATCAGAATGTTATTAACAACGAGCGGGCAAAACAAATTTCTGGCTACGTCGAGCCACAGTTTCTGCGGATTCCGCTTTTCCTAAAGGAGGGCGTTGAAGTGAAAGCGCTTCTTGAACTGGAGGCGGAAACTCGCAGATATAAAAATCTGGGGTGGAAAGCAATTTCTGTTTCCAGTTATTGGAAGAGGGGAAAGAATGGAGAGCCAGACAGTTACTGGATCCCTCCGGACTTTGTGGATATGTCCACAGAGGAATCGCTCAGATTGGTCGAATCTCTGAAAGATGAGATCGTGAAGGACGAAGCTATTGCGGGGCCAGGGAAACTCGTCGTTGTCGAAAACGGGGAAATTTCTGAGCTTGCAATCCAAATCCGGATACCCGCCGATCAAAATGAAATCGCGGTGGTGAAGGATTTTTACCGCGATTTTGAAGGAGTTGCCTTCTCCGACGACTGGCGGGGAATGTTTACCCGCAGTCAGTGGGAGATGAGCTGGGGAACAACCCGATGGGATGCGCCTAATAAGGAAACGGAAGCTGGGGGGTGGACGATTCAGGGCTGGCCTAGTTTTCGCGGGGGGATAACATTCGGGTTTTTTGTAAACTCGACAACTCTTCAGACGATTGGTTACCTACCGCTGTTTTTCTTCCTGCTGGTTTATTTTCGATGGCAGTGGCGGTACTGCACAACCGTGCTTTTATCCATGGTGCTCACCCAGATTTTCACGCTGGGGAGCATCTGGTTTTTGCATTGGTTTGGCATGTACCAGACTGCCTACAGCTTGCCTCCGCAGACCACAAACGGCATCGTCACGGTGTCGTTCTGTGTCCAACTGCTTGAGATGTCTATTTTCCTGCGGCAGGCGGAACAGGATCCTGTAGCAAGATGGCGCATCGCTCTTAGCGAAATGCGAAAACCGATTGACAGGATAACCGGAGCAAATCTCTTTGGTTTTCTCGTTTTCGGGCTGTGGTTTTCGAACCTAGCCCGTGTGGTTGAAATGGATGCGCTTTACATCATAGGCGCAACCATCTGGGCCCGCGTCTTTGCGCTTTTCTTCTCGCCAGCGATTTATTTGTTCATGGTGAGAAAAGGCGAGAAAGAGAAAGAGCTTTGGCGCTGGCAGGAGGCGGCAAGCGAATGCGTGGTGGCGGCTGTGGCGTGCATCGGCCGATTCTTTATGAGGGCTTGCCTGAGAGTAGCGTCAAGTAGGGGTCTTTACGCACTGGTGAGCATGCTACCCAGCATTTTGCTGGCTGTATTTTACCTGGCGTATAAGGAAGGGCTTTTTGATACTGCCACAAGACCCATGGAATACTTGCCGCAGTATTCCGAGCATGTTCGCGCTCTTAAACGCGCGAACAAGAGCGGCGGAAGCGATGGCATCAAATTCATCTTCGGCGATCCCAGAATATCCGATTGCCTGAAAGATGAACGGTGCTTCTGGAATACTGTTTCTTTCATGGAACAGTTGAAAAAGCTCCCCGGGGTGAATGGGATTTCAGCTCCCATCATTCAGGAAACGCTTTATCAAATCCAAGAGCGGCAAAGCGGTGGCAGTTTTGCGGATATCGCGAGCGACGTGCTGTTTGCCGAGAGCGACATGGACCCAACCAACCGCTCGGCTCTTAATCCTGCCGGTTCCGGTGTGATGCTGATAATAGCCTTGCACAAACTGGACAACAGCGAGGAAATAAGAGCCACGCTTGATCCTGCGCTGGAGCTTTGCAAGATGTGGGAAGAGAAAAATGACGGGTACGTTTGTTTTTCTCACGGCGAGGTTTTGCTTTATGTTGATATGGCAGAATTGTTCCCGGAACAATTGCCTCAATTCGTGTTTCTCTCCGTCGGCTCTTTCTTGGTTTATGTAGTCGTCTTCATGCGGAAAGATTGTCGGGGGAGAAGATGCCAAGTAAGCCCCGTCAGAGTGGGCTGGGCGGTTGCCCAACCGCTTATGTTCGGTACGGGGTTCGTTGCCATTTGGATGCTTTTGTTCCATATCCCATGGGATATGGCAACCGGCGCGATATTGCCGACCGCGCTTGCATGTTCGTCTGATTCCGTGTTTTGGCTCACCCTGCTCTTTCTTGAGCTTTTGCAGGAAGGAGCGCACCCGCTGGTGGCAATGCGGGATACGATGGCTCACAAGGGCGAGGCAATTGTGCTCGACGGCGTTACCAATACGCTCGGGCTGGTGCCGCTCATGATCAGTTTTTTCGGCCCGGTGCGGTATCTGGGAGGACTTTCGGGCCTTGCACTTTGCGCCTGCCTTGGTTGGAGTTTGATCGCGACCCTGCCTATAATAGGGGCAGGTGTAAAACGAAAGGAGGGTACATATGAACCGCAGAGTGTGGTTGATGGCGACCCTCGCGGTCGCTATGTTGTTCACAACTAATGTGGGGGCGGAGACGGCGGCAGAGGTTGTGGCGAAAATCAGGGACGGAATTGACCCTCACGATTCTATCGAGGTCTGGGAAATTACGATAACATTTCCCGACAACCCCAGAAAACCGGGAAAACAGCTAATTCTAGCAAAAAAGATAGAAGGTGATGGGGATTCTTCGAGAGCTGACTTTCTTACTCCCGAGAGCGAGGAAGGAAACTCTGAAAATTCCCATGCTTTCGTTGGGTTGCGCTATCTAACTAAGCTCTCGCACGGAAAGATAGTCGCAGTTGGTACTCTCTACCAGCCATCGCGGCGCACAACACGCGTTGTTCAGCCGCCTCCGATGAAACCTGTTTTGCCGGACTTGCCTGTCCCATTTTTCTGGCTATCTCTCCACGGATACCTTGCAAAGTATTCAAAATGGGGAATGGAAGGAAACGCGGTGTTTACCCTTCCTCCGCCTGAAAATTCGCTGGAGAAAGGCAACCCTCGAGGGTTGCCGAAACTTCGAATCGAATTCTTCGAGAAAGAAGAAACATATCTTATCTCCAAACTGGTGATTGACCAAGACGGAGACAGATATCTTCTTTCTTTTGAAGGGTACGGCGAGATAAGGGAAGGCGAGTTTCGTCCCAGAGCAATTATTGCGTCTGGAAGGGACGGAGGGAAAGTCAGGGCAACTATAGACGCCGCGTGGTATTGGGGTACCAGCGCCCCGTATGCCGCGATTTTTAGCTTGGGCGGGTTCAAAGATGAAATGCTCTCGCCAGCTCAGCTCTTTGACGGCCATGAGGTGGCCGAGAAAAGGAGGTGAAGGAAAGAGGTCGGTGCGCATGCGCCCGACCTCTTTTACGTTAATGGAGGCTCGTCGGAGTTATTCATACTGTTCTGCCCTTTCTTGCTCGCACTCGTCGCAGGGGACATACTGTACAGTCATGCGAGCGGCGTTGAGCCGTTCAATAAATTCATCTGTCGTCGGCTCCCAAGTTGTCATAAACTTTACCTTTTTGTGAATCACGCACAAATAAAACAGCGGCATAAATCACCTCCTTCTAATAAAATTTTAGATACAGAACCAAAACCCGCTTAAATTATAATCACCACAAAAAATTTGTCAACATGAAAATATCCTTTCGGATTTTCAAATTAACACATAAAGTTCTAAAATTCTGCTATGATTTCTTATGAAGATTTTAAGAAAATCGAACTCAAGACGGCCAAAATTCTTTCGGCGGAGCGGGTAGAGGGGTCGGAAAAATTGCTGCGGCTCGAAATTGATTTGGGTGCGGAGAAGCGGCAACTTTTAGCGGGCATTGGGAAAAAGTATGTGCCCGAAGAGCTGGTGGGCAAAACCATCGCCGTGGTGGCCAATCTGGAGCCGAAAACAATGATGGGGCTTGAGAGCCAGGGGATGCTTTTAGCCGCGCACGGCGAAGACGGCTCGCCGGTGCTTCTTATTCCCGACAACGAAACCCCACCCGGTTCGGCTATTTCGTAA
>CAYISH010000026.1:0-9043 GCA_964366035.1 uncultured Candidatus Saccharibacteria bacterium | reverse complement strand
CCGGGAAAGGAGAAAAATTTGAGGCGAAAACGCTGGTAGTTGCAGCTGGGGCGCGCCGCCGCCGCTTGGGCGTTCCCGGTGAGGCAAACCTAGAAGGCAAAGGTGTGGTGTTTTGCAGCACCTGTGACGCGCCACTTTTTCCTGATAAAACAGTAGCAGTAGTGGGTGGCGGAAACGCGGCCTTGGAAGCGGTAGTAGACCTTTTCCCCTACGCGAAAAAAATATATTTGCTCGTGCGGGGAAATGCCTTAAGAGGCGACCAGATTACCCAGGAAAAAGTGAAGATGTCGGATAAAGTTGAGATTATGTTTAACACCGAAGTTGAGGAAGTGAAGGGAGACGCATTTGTTTCCGGCGTGGTGCGCAAAAATAACAAAACGAATGAAACAAAAGAATTGCCGCTCGAGGGCTTGTTTATAGAAATAGGCTCTAAGCCGAATTCCGAAATTGTAAAAGGACTTGTGGAATTGAATGCGGCGGGAGAAATTGTGCTCGACCATCATCGCGGCGCAACGTCGCATCCCGGCGTGTTCGCGGCGGGCGATATTACCGATGAGATGTACAAACAGAACAATATCTCCGCGGGCGACGGCATAACGGCCGCCCTCTCGGCATATAATTATTTATTGGAGCGCGATCACAAAAGCCCAGCCGCTGAATCCACAAACGGTTTAGAATAATACTTGGGTGTCCGACACCCAAGTACTGACACCCAAGTGATGAGTGAGTAGACATGTTTTTTGTTGGATAAGGATGATAAAATATTCATGTAGAGGTTTTAATATGGCTAGCATTATTCATCTGGGCGCACTATGCTTTGAAAAAGAAAATTTACCAAAGCACAGTGGTGTGAGATAATCTCGATATGATTAAGGTTGCAATCTATGGGTTTGGAAGAATTGGAAGATCGTTTTTTCGGGCGGCGCACGGCATGTCTGAATTTGATATTGTCGCGGTCAATGATCTTACAGATACCAAAACGCTAGCGTACCTTTTAAAATACGACTCGGTGTATGGAAAATACGCAAAGGAAGTTTCTTCTGACGCGAAACATATCATTGTTGAGGGAGAAAAAATAAAAATTTTTATCGAACAAGATCCGGTCAAACTCCCGTGGAAGGAGCTCGGCGTGGATGTAGTGATAGAATCTACAGGCCTTTTTGCATCCGGCGATAAGGCCAAAGCTCATTTGGATGCGGGTGCCAAGCGGGTTGTGATTACCGCGCCCGCTTCCGGCGTGCCGACGCTTCTTGTTGGCGTGAATGACGAAGGGTTTTCCGCCCTAGGCGGACCCGCCTCTGGCGGGAAAAATCCCGGGCCTATTACGTGTAATGCTTCGTGTACCACTAACTCCGTGGCTCCGGTGATGCAAATTCTTTTGGAAAATTTCGGCATCGAAAAGGCGAGCATGGTGACGGTGCACGGGTACACTGCCACGCAAAAATTGGTGGATGGGCCGGACGCAAAAGACATGCGCCGAGGCCGCGCGGCGGCGGTAAATATTGTGCCTTCTACTACAGGTGCGGCAGAGGCGGTGATTCAATCAATCCCCGCGCTCAAAGGAAAATTTGATGCGGTGGCTATGCGCGTGCCCACCATCACCGGATCTATTTCGGCGATGACGGTATTACTCAAAAGAACTGTTACAAAAGAAGAAGTAAACAATGCGTTTAAAAACGCGGCGGGAGAGGAGCGGTTGGCGAAAGTTTTGAAAGTTACTGAAGACCCAATCGTATCCACCGACATTATCGGCGAGCCCTACGGCGCGATTGTAGATTTGTCGCTGACCAAAGTAGTAGATGGAAATTTGGTGGAAGTATTTTCCTGGTACGACAACGAAGCGGGGTACACGGCAACGCTTGTGGAGCATGTGAGGAGAGTTACGGGGAAGTTATGATTCTATGAAAATCTATCTTGCCTCCGACCACGCGGGTTTTGAGTTGAAGGAAGCGCTTAAAAAATATTTGACGGAATTAGGGTATGGGGGCGAAGACAAAGGCGCCTACTCGCTTAACTCCGAAGACGACTATCCAGATTTTATCCGGCCTGTGGTTGAAGCGGTGGCGGCCGACCCTGAGCATGTCCGCGGCATTGTGCTCGGCGGCTCGGGACAGGGAGAGGCGATGATTGCGAATCGCTATAAAGGAGTGCGAGCGGCAGTATATTACGGTGGGCAGCTGGAGATTGTAAAACTTTCCCGCGAACACAACAACGCCAACATTCTTTCGCTCGGGGCGCGTTTTATTTCGGAATACGAGGCGAAAGAGGCGGTAAAATTGTGGCTTGAGACTCCCTTTTTAGGCGAGGTGCGCCATATGCGGCGCATTGAAAAAATCGACCAGTAAATATTTTGGCTGGCCGCCAGTTGTGCTATTCTTGAATACAGTTTATGCCGAACGCACAGGGAAGATTTATTTTCGTAATAGGCGGGGTAATGTCGGGAATCGGCAAGGGGATTGCGACTTCATCTATCGCCCGGATTTTAAAGTCCAAAGGATTTCGCGTTACCTGCGTGAAAATCGACCCATATATGAATGTGGATGCTGGTACCATGAACCCTGTGGAGCATGGGGAAGTTTTTGTTACAGAAGACGGCATGGAGACCGATCAGGACATCGGCAACTATGAACGCTTTTTGGATGAAAAAATCTATGCCGTAAATTACATGACATCGGGGTCGGTGTATCTCGCGGTAATCGAGCGTGAGCGGGCGCTTGGTTACCACGGAGCCTGCGTGCAGCCGGTACCCCATGTTCCCGAAGAAATTATCCGCCGCCTTGAAGCTGCGCAAAAAAAAGCAAAGGCCGACTTTGTGCTTGTGGAGGTAGGCGGCACTGCGGGAGAATACGAAAACCTGCTTTTTCTGGAAGCGGCGAGAATGCTCCGTTTAAGGAAACCACAGCGCGTATTTTTTGTGCTCTTAAGCTATCTCCCGATTCCCGTTAAAATCGGCGAAATGAAGACTAAACCCACGCAGCATGCCGCCCGCGCCCTTAACTCGGCGGGCATCCAGCCTGACTTTATCATTGCCCGTGCGGCTTTGCCGCTCGACGAGCCCCGAAAAAGGAAACTTTCGATATTTTGTAACGTGCGTTCCGAAGACATTATTTCGGCGCCGGATGTAGACAACATTTACGAAGTGCCCCTAAATTTTGAAAAAGAAGGACTGGGCGATAAAATTTTGCAAAAAGCCGGCCTTCGCCCGCGCTCGTGCGATATGAAAAACTGGGCGGAAATGGTGCGCCGCGCCTCTTCGGCGAAAAAAGCAGTAACAATCGGCATCGTGGGAAAATATTTTGGCACGGGGAAGTTTATTCTTTCCGATTCCTACCTTTCCGTTATCGAGGCGGTTAAGCATGCTGCCTGGTACTTCGCCCGCAAGCCAGAAATTTTGTGGCTTGACGCCGAAGCGTACGAAAAAGACCCCAAGCGGATGGAGAAGGAGCTCTCCGCTTTGGACGGCATTTTGGTGCCGGGGGGATTCGGCAAGCGGGGGGTAGAAGGGAAGATAAAAGCGATTGAATACTCCCGCACGCACCGCAAGCCTTATTTTGGCCTTTGCTACGGCATGCAGCTCGCGGCGATTGAATTTGCCAGAAACGTGCTCGGCTTGAAAGATGCGAATACCACTGAAGTAAATCCGAAAACCGCGCATCCCATCATTGATGTGATGGCCGACCAAAAAGAAAAAATTTTTACTAAAAGTATTGGAGGCACTATGCGGCTTGGCGCGTATCGCTGCCGCATTGCGCCAAAAACGATTGCGGCAAGAGCTTACGGCGCGAAAGAAGTGAGAGAACGCCACCGCCACCGCTACGAACTTAACAATGAATTTAAAAAACAACTGGAAGACGCGGGCATGATTATTTCGGGCGTAAACCCAGAAAGTGGACTTGCAGAAATTATGGAATTGAAAGGGCATCCTTTTTTTCTTGGGACGCAATTCCATCCGGAATTTACTTCGCGCCCTCTCTCGCCGCAGCCGCTCTTTCGGGAGTTTATACGGGCGGCCACGAAAGGATAACATGCCGGAGTTGCCTGAAGTGGAAATTGCCTGCCGCAAACTTGGGCCGCTTTTGGAGGGGAAGCGGTTTTTGCATTTTTGGACCGACTGGCCCCGCGGACTTCGGGTTTTTTCGACGGGCCAAGTAGAAAGAGATATTACAGGAAGGAGGATAGAAAAAGTGGAGCGGCTTGGCAAAGCGATTGTGCTTGCTCTTTCCGGCGGGCGCGTGCTCGCGTTCCATCAAAAAATGAGCGGGAAAGTGCTTGTAGTGCCTCAAGGCATGAAAGATAAGCATATCCATTTCCGCTTCGCGCTCTTCGGCAGCAAAGAACTGGTGTTGCATGATGTGCGGAAGTTCGGTGTAGTGTGGTACGGTCCAGCTGGAGAAGTAAAAAAAGAACCATACTTTGCTTCCTTAGGCAAAGACGCGCTCGGCATTTCTTTCGGCGAATTTAAAAAATTAATGGAATCAAAAAAAGGAATGCTTAAATCCCTCTTGCTCCGCCAAGATATCTTCTCCGGCATCGGCAATATTATTGCGGACGAATCACTGTGGAAAGCGGGCCTGCATCCAAAGCGGCGGGCGGAGAGTTTGAGCGTTTCGGAGATAAAAACTTTGTGGAAGTCGCTTCAGTCAGTGCTGAACCGAAGTATACGATTGGGAGGCTCGACTATGCGCTATTGGCTTCAGCCAGACTCCGCGCCCGGCGGATATTTTCAAAAGCGGCTTGTCTATGGGCGGAAAGGAAAAATGTGTCTCCGCTGCAAGGAAATAATTTCCCGTACTGTGTTGGCGTCGCGCGGCACATTCATCTGTGGACACTGCCAAAGGCTATAGACTCCTTTTGCGAATGTGGATACTATCCATGCGGGCGTTTGGTATACTGTGAGTGTGATAGAAATTATTCCAGCGATTAATGCCGAGTCGTTTGAGGAGGTTGAACGAAAAATAAGACTCGTCGAGCCGCACGTTCGCTGGGCGCATATCGATGTGGCTGACGGAACTTTTACGCCGAATACGTTGTGGCATAATCCGCAAGATCTTTTGGGATTTGAAACGCCGCTTTTTCTGGAAGTGCATTTAATGATTGCCGACATGGATATTCGTTTTGCTGAGTGGATGGTGTCGAATGTAAGACGGGCGATTTTTCATGTTGAAGCGGCGCACGACCCGGAGTTTGTGATTGTAAAAATCAAGGAAGCGGGCGTCGAGGCAGGAGTGGCCATACGGCCGGAGACGGAGTGGCAAAAACTGGAACCTTGGTGCGCCAAAGCGGACATGGTGCAGTTTTTGGCCGTACCGCCGGGGCGGGCAGGACAGGAGTTTCACCCTGAAATAATAGAAAAAGTTGCCAACATCCGCCGCGCGCACTCTAGCTGTATAATAGAAGTTGACGGTGGGATTAATTCGGAAACGGGCCGGAAGTGCGCGGCCGCGGGAGCGAATATATTGGTATCAGCAAATTATATTTTTAATTCTCCGGACATTGGAAAAGCAATCGAGGACTTAAAGCATGCCACATCTTACTGACCAAAAAATAAAATTTTTGGAAGAAACGGCGCGAAAGTTGCGCCACGATGCCATTGAGGCCGTAATAACCGCCGGATCGGGGCATGTGGCAGGGCCTCTTGCTATGGCCGATGTTTTCACCGCGCTCTACTTTCATGTGTTAAAACACAGACCTGAAAAGCCCGACTGGGAGAGGCGGGACCGGCTCGTTCTCTCAAACGGACACATCTGCCCTATTCAATACGCGGCGCTCGCTCACTCTGGATATTTTCCGGTAGAAGAACTCAAAACGCTCCGCAGATTTGGCGCCCGCCTTCAGGGCCACCCCCACAGGGGCGCTTTGCCCGGGGTCGAAACCACTTCGGGTCCCTTAGGCTCTGGCCTCTCACAGGCGGTAGGTATGGCAATCGGGCTTAGAATGGAGAAAAAAATAAACCAAGTGTTTTGCCTTATGTCAGACGGCGAGCAGGAATGCGGCAATACGTGGGAAGCGGCGATGCTGGCAGGCAAGTTAAAACTAGATAATCTTACGGCGGTTATTGATCGCAACAACATTCAAATTGACGGCATGACGGAGGATATTATGCCTCTGGAGCCTCTCCGCGCAAAATATGAAGCTTTTAATTGGCACGTGCTCGAAATAAACGGGCACGATTTTCACGAAATTGTAAACGCGTTTGAGACCGCCCGCGCCGTGTACGAAAAACCGGTGGTGATTATCGCCCATACTATTCCAGGGAAAGGCGTAGATTTTATGGAATTTAAATACGAGTGGCATTCGAAAGCATTCAAGCCGGAAGAAGCGAAAGAAGCGCTCTCGCAGCTTCGCACTCTTGGTGGTGAAATTACGGGCGAACACCAGTAAAATGAGTAGGAAAAATAAAAATTTTGGTTTCGTCGCACTCTGGATTTTAATTTCGATATTAGTTTTGGGAAGTATCGGATATTACGGATATCAGAAGTATAAAATTTCTAAAAAAGTTGATGCAGGTCAGAACAATGCGCTACAGCAGTCCCAAATTGATGCTTCCACTTGGAAAACCTACCGCAATGAAGAGTATGGGTTTGAGGTGAAGTATCCTGATGGATGGCAAATAGTCAATAATTTAGAGAATGGCGCAAACATTGCTGACACCTCAGACTTAAATAGAAGAAGAGTATCGATTTTTGTTTATGAAGAGGACCCAAATATGTCCATCAAAGATGTAAATAATATCACACTAGTGTCTGATTATCAATTTTTGGGATTTAACGCTAAGAAATTAGATGGCGAAAGTGGAGTTACTGGAAGAGCGGTATCAATCCTTGTTTTTCAGCGCGATAGTAACTTTTATACAATTCATTCGCCACCTGATTTGTTTGATCAAATCCTCTCCACCTTCAAATTTATAAAATAGTATGCCAATAAATCCCCAAGCGAAACTTGTCGAAAATATTTTAGACCTCAAATCCCTTGAGCAAAAGCCGACAAGAGACGGTTATGGTTTAGGTTTGGTGCAAGCCGCGGACGAGAACCCTAACGTAGTGGCGCTTTGCGCAGATTTGACGGAATCAACGAGGACGGAAGCGTTTGCGAAAAAATATCCAGAGCGGTTTATAGAAATGGGGGTGGCGGAGCAGAATATGGCCTCGGTGGCGGCGGGGCTTGCGGCCGTGGGCAAAGTTCCTTTCATTTCTTCCTACGCCATGTTTTCGCCCGGCAGAAATTGGGAACAAATTCGCACTACTATTTGCTACAATAACCGTCATGTCATTATTGCAGGCGCGCACGTGGGCGTGTCGGTGGGGCCGGACGGCGCTACGCATCAGGCGATTGAAGACATCGCCATTACGCGTCCCATCGCCAATATGACGGTAATCGCACCTTGCGACATGCATGAAGCGCGGAAAGCGACTACGCTCGCGGCGCGCCTCCCAGGCCCTGTCTACATCCGCTTCGCGCGCGAAAAAACGCCGGTATTTACGACCCTAAAAACTCCTTTCGAATTTGGCAAAGCGAGCGTGCTCTTCAAGCCTTCCCGCAAAAATGTTGACGTTGCCATTATCGCGTGCGGGTCCTTGACCCATAATGCGCTTTTGGCGGCGGCGGAACTGGAAAATGAAGGTATGAGCGTTTTGGTGGTAAATTCTCCATTTGTTAAACCGATTGACGAAGAGACGATAGTAAGCGCGGCTAAAAGCGCGGGAGCGGTAGTAACAGTAGAGGAGCATCAAGTGCAGGGGGGTATGGGTTCGGCGGTAGCGGAACTGCTGGCAAAGACGTGCCCGGCGCCGATGGAGTTTATAGGCGTACAAAATCAATTCGGCCAATCCGGCAGCCCGCAAGAACTCATTGAGCATTACGGCATGGGAGTGAGGCACATTAAAGAGGCGGTAGAAAGAGTGATTCGTAGGAAATAGTGCTGTGTATTAAGTGCCATTACTGGGGTGGTAGTGGTCGCGCTAGCCATAAAAATATATGAAATTATCAAAATATTTTCTGCGCATTACTTTTTTCCTCTTCATTATAGGAGGAATAATATTTTCCACTCACGACTCATTCGCAGCCCCTATTTCTTGTGACGGCGCATGGCGCGACATTGAACCCTCAACATCAGGCAAATCCATCGTGGGGGCTTACGTTTCAAAAAACAAAAACACTCAAGCGACAACCGCGGGAATTACCCCCAATGCCACTGACGCTATTGCCACAATAGTCCAAGGACATGATAATGCGTTTTATTACAATTGGTATAAGTTTAACAGCCAGCAATGGAGCGGATGGAAACCTTTAACGTACCCCATCGCCAATGGATTTAGTACCTACTCAAGCCCGCAACCGCCGGGAATCTACATAGGCGACGCGCTTGATGTGATAGCCTTGGGGTTTGACGGTAAGCACCACCATGTAATTAATTGGGGCAATGGATGGAGAGATGAACATCTGGAAGCATCTCCCCATGTGCCGTACGGGGGGCAGACACAGACAGTTGATGGGGCTGGAAGAATCTGGAATTTCAGCGCTTCCCCCACGCCCCAGTATAAATGCGTTGTGGCAAGCGGGAGCGTTCCTCCATCTCTAAACACCCCTCCCTTCGGTAATCTTGATATTCCCGCTAAGTCCGCTCTTGTTAGCGGCAAGGTAAAAGTTGAAGGCTGGATGCTTGACCAAAATCAAACAACAAGACCAACTCTCCGTTTTTATGTTGATAATAATAAAGTTTCTCCGGGTCCAGTGGGCGATGTCACGCGCGCCGATGTCTGCAGTACCCAGTGGGTAAAAGATAGATTGGCTGGCACGCCCTGTAATCAAAATTCGGGATTCAGCTTTTCATGGAATACCATCAATAACCCAGATGCAACCAATGGCACTCATAGGCTTCGTATTGAGGCAATTGATAATAACAACCTTTCCGGAACGATCGGCCAAGAAGTAACGGTGAATGTGCAAAATATATCTCCACCACCTCCTCCACCGCCAGTACCTCCTCCGCCCCTTATGAGTGTTTGTAATAACGGGA
Source organism: uncultured Candidatus Saccharibacteria bacterium (assembly GCA_964366035.1). GTDB lineage: Bacteria > Patescibacteriota > Minisyncoccia > JACPKW01 > UBA11713 > CAYISH01. The sequence goes on along the minus strand of CAYISH010000026.1, from coordinate 27 downwards.
AACTTTATGAAATTACTTCCCCGAATT
>CAYISH010000025.1:0-9135 GCA_964366035.1 uncultured Candidatus Saccharibacteria bacterium | reverse complement strand
TGTTTCATAAAAAGTTATGCGGGCATGTCTGTATTGTATCACTTTGGGTCATCAAAACTTATAAACTCGAAATGCTTCTTCGCCCCGTTTGTTTTTGATGCTCAAAGGAGAGATGCGGTTATTTATCAACTCTTTTTCAAATGCGGCGCCGAGGCCGGTGAGTTTGGGAGGCGCTTTTTTGGGAACTTTGTCGGTGGGGATGATAAAATAGCGCGCGGTAAATCCGGATTTTTCGAAATAATCAAATCCTCTTTCTTTCAAAAATTGCAAATACGTCTCCGTTTTTATAATGGGCCAGCCGTGATAAATGTGGAGCCGGTCAAGCACCCAAAGCTGCGCCGCCGATTGCACGTTGTTGTCGTACACAATAAGGGCGGGGTATTCCTGGAGGCCCTTGGCATCTTGACTCTTAAACGCTTTTTCCTGAATGCGGGCGATAAATTGGTATTTCGACTCGAACGCGATCGCGGGCATTTTCCCTTTCAGCTCCTCCGCCAAAAATTTTGCCAGCTCGTTGTATCCCCAGTTTGCGTTTTCGTATCGAAGTTCCGAATACGCCCATCCTTTCGGCCCCTTCGGGTAGTAAGCAATCTGGCTATTTACGGAATAGAAAATTTCAAACGCCGTGATAAGCGCAACGAAGGCCAGCCATCTATGCCCAACATTCCACGTTGGGCATTTTTTGGGGAGAGAAGTGAGAAAAGCGCCGGAGGCGAGGGCGAAGAAGGGGGTAAGCATGGAGAGAAATCGGAAAGAGGGGCCGATGCGCAGGGAAAGTACCGCGAGAAAAACAAAAACTAGCGAGAGAAACGCGTGCCGCTCGATGCTTTCTTTTCCCTTTCTTGCAATTTCAACGGTGCATGTCCCAACCGCAAGAGCAAAGAGCGCGAGAAAGAGCCAGGAGTTTGAAGAGACAAGACCGGGGACGAAATTTCTCATGCGGTCAACAAGTGTGCCTACTTCTTTTCCGGGTGCTACGCGCCACACTTCGGGATTTTGTCCCACGATGTAGGAAATTTGAAAATCGAAGTGTCCTACTTTTCGATAAAGTTCAATATTGTAAACAATCACGGGGCTAAAAATGAAGAGCGAGAGAAGCAGGCCCAGCCAAAGGTTTTTATTTTTGAATCGGCTGGGTTTGAAAAATGCCAGGTAAACAAGAAAGATCGGCGCAAGTACGAAAATAGTATATTTTGCAAGAAGTGCGAAGCCGAATGCAACTCCCGTCCATATAAAATATTTGTCTTGCTCCAAGGAGCGCAGAAATAAATAGGAGACCAGAAGGAGAAAAAAGACCACATACGCCTCTTGAAGGCCGGAGCGGGAGAGGTATACATGGTTGACGGTTACCGCAAGAAGAAACGCGGCGAAAAGCCCGGCCTCTTCGGAATAAAGTTTTTTACCGATGAGATAGGCAAGATAGATTGAGAGTAGGCCGACAATAACAGAAGGAAAGCGGAAAGCGAAATTTGTCTCCCCGAGTGTTTTTATAAATATATGTTGAATCCAGAATACGAGGGGAGGATGGTCGTGGAAGGAAAGATGTGTCCACCAAGGAATATCCGGGTCAAACCACTCCAAGGGCGTTGTTTGCGCTTCAGCTTCGTCGAAATCCAAGGGGCCGATGGCGCGGAAAGCATACAAGACTTCGTCGGTAAGCGTGTCGCCCCGCGAAAGGCCGTACAGGCGCAAGGCCGCCGCAAGAATCAGAATTGCTACGAGAATATATCTCGGTGATGACTTTTTCATTTGAGCCGAAGCAAGAGAACTTTAAAAAAACTTTCAAGCATGATACCGAGGTTGAATTTAGAGGTTCCAATTTTTCGTTCAGTAAATGTAATGGGAATTTCGCATACGCGGTATCCTTGGCGGTAGGCGCGGCAGGTGGTTTCGATTTGGAAGTTATAGCCGATAGAACTGAACGAATCGGCATCGAGAGCTTCGAGTACTTCGCGACGCCAACACTTGTAGCCGCTGGTCATGTCGGAGAGGGGAACGCCTAAAACCGCGCGGGCGTAGAGATTGCCGATGCGCGAGACTAAGCGGCGGGCGCTGTCCCAATTTTCGATTTTTCCTCCTTCTGTATAGCGCGAACCCAGTGCGAGGTCGCATGATTGTATACGGGAGAGAAATTCGGGGATTGCCGCGGGATCATGCGAGAGATCGGCATCCATTTGGATGATGATATCCGGAGGATGGGAGGAGGCAAGAATTTTTTTGAATGCGAATGCATACGCTTTCCCCAGCCCTTCTTTGCGCGGCTTTATGAAAAGCTCGACAGGATAGTGTGGTTGAAATTCTTGCACCGCTTCGCGGGTGCCGTCGGGAGACGCGTCGTCCACTACCGCCATGTTTAAATTTGGAATTCCCAGAGCAAAAATTTTTGGAATCAGTAATTTGATATTCTCCCGTTCGTTGTAAGTAGGGGTAAGGACAGTAATGGTTGGAGAGGACATATGCGAAGTCATTTTACCATTCGCCGTCCGCCGCGAAAATCCTTTCATTCCCCGCGATAACTTGTTATAACCAAGCTATGAAATACACCTGGGTTTCAGTCGCGATCGTGGCGATATGGCTTTTATCGGCACTGGTAATCGCAGCCCGCCCGAACGCAAGTCCCGAATACGTTTTTTCCATCGCATCATTCGGGACGATCGTACTTGCGGTGCTTGGATTCCGCGCGCCCAAAGTGTAGACGCCGATGAGGAAGATAAGCATTGTTGTCCGGCGCTATTTAGCCTTATCGAACGTATTTCTTTCGTACGGTTTTTCTTTTCTTCGCCACGCCGTCTGGGGGAAGGGAGCGCTTGTTATCGATCCTCCCGCGCTTCGCAAGACGTTAGAGGCGCTCGGCGGCAGTTTTTTAAAATTCGGACAGCTCGCGGCGGTGCGCCCTGATTATTTTCCGCAGGAATATTGCCGCGAATTTTTAAAATTACTCGACGAAGTTCCGCCGATGCCAGCGCACCTGCTGGATAAAATTTTTTTGCAGGAATTCGGGCGCGTACCCGAGGAGATATTCGCGTCATTTAGCCGGGCTCCTTTAGCGGCGGCTTCGTTTGGGCAGGTGCACGAAGCGCGTTTGGTTGAGGGGAGCAAAGTAGCGGTAAAAATCCAGCGTCCTTTCGCGGCCGAAGAATTCTCGGCCGATGCCCGCCTTTTTTCCTTTTTAGGCTGGCTTATTTCAAAAATGGGGATTGTAAAGGCCATCGATCCCGCGCGTGCCATGCAAGAGTTTGTTACGTGGACATGGCGGGAACTCGATTACCGCAAAGAAGCGGAGCACCTTAGGTGCCTTCGCGCTATCGCACTGGAAAATAAATTTCCTATACGTATTCCGGATGTATTTCCAGACTACAGCACCTCCCGCGTGCTCACTATGGAATTTGTAGAAGGAGAAAGCTTGAAGCGCTACTGGGCGGCAGGGAAGCTGCTCCCCGAAGGAGATATATTTTTCCGCAATCTTACCTTTTTCGAGCTCTACTCATTTTTGTTCGAAGGGTTTTTCCACGCTGATCCTCACCCCGCGAATATTTTTGTCTCGCCCCACGGCGATCCCGGCATGATGGACGCAGGGCTTATAGCCGAGATTAGCGTATCGGACCGCAAGCGGATGGGGCGGTTTTTACGCGCTGTGGCGAAAGAAGATCTCGACGATTCCCTCGCCATGTTTCTGCAGATGGTGCGCGCTCCGATTTTGGAGATATTGGGAGAAGCGAAGGAGCGTTATCCGCGGCACTGGCTAAAATTCCAGTTTATGAAAAGTATCTTTATCGGAAAGATAAAAACAGGTCTTGAAGATCTCTTGACGCGTTGGCACAGCGCTTCCAAGGAAGGCGGAAGCCTGGAGGAGCGAAGCCCTATCCACAAAATGATGGAGCTCGTCGCCCTTGCCGAACGATCCGGCATCCGCGTGCCAGACGCTTCGGTTATATTCATCCGGACTTTTTTCAGCATCGACGTGGCGGCGTTGGAGCTTGCGCCGGAGTTTAACATTCCGGAAACGATAAAAGACTTTTTCCGCGTTTACGAACGCGCGTTTGCTTTACTGGAGCAAGAACCAGATGAAGTACTGGCGCATCATCTGCCCGAATTAGACGGCGAGTGGGCCGAGAGCATCCGAGAAGCAGAGAGAGAGCGGGCGGTAGTGCTCCGTGAATTGATGCGGGAACGCGCGTCTGCTATGATGGAAGCACTTGAATAGGGTGCGGGGTTTAGGGGTTTTGGGTAGATTAAATTTACGTAAATTTGATATGAAATATCCTTGGGTTTCGATAGCGATTGTCGGCGTGTGGCTGGGCTCTACTCTGGCGATATGGGCGCGGGAAGACGTAAACGTTGAGAATATTTTGCTTCTTGCCATGACCACCACGCTTGTGATCGCTTTCATCGGTTTTAGGACACCTTCGTCGAATCTCAATAAATAAGCTTGTTTCCCGAAGATGAAGCCCAAGAGGCTTTTTACGAAGCGCGACGCCGCCGAGGAAAGCGACGAGGCCCGCGAAAAGCGCGCACGAGAAATTTTAAAACGCCTTTCTCTTCGTTTTCCGGCCGCCCGCATAGCCCTCACCTACAAAAATCCGATCCAGTTAATGGTGGCGGTGGTGCTTTCGGCGCAGTGTACCGATAAAAAAGTGAACGAGATAACCGCGCTTTTGTTCAAAAAATACAAAACCGCTATGGATTTTGCCAAGGCCGATCTTGCCACCTTCGAGCGCGAAATCTATTCAACGGGATTTTACCGCGCCAAGGCCAGGAACATTATCGCAGCCGCAAAAATTATTGATTCAAAATTTAAGGGTAAGCTGCCGCGCACTATGGAGGAGATGCTTATCCTGCCCGGCATTGCCCGCAAGAGCGCGAATGTTATTTTGGGAAACGCCTACGGCGTGGTAGAGGGGATTGCGGTGGACACGCATGTAGCCCGCGTCGCTCTCCGCCTGGGGCTTACCAAATTTTTCAACCCGGTAAAAATCGAGAAAGATTTGATGGCCCTTTTCGGGCGGGAGCGGTGGTTTGGCCTCACTTATAAGGTTATCGAGCATGGCCGGAACATCTGTGACGCGAAAAAGCCCAAGTGCAGCACGTGTCCGTTAAATGGCATTTGCCCTTCCGCATTTAATCTGCCCAATTTTGTCTGATAGTCCTTGTCCGTTATGGAGATAAGATGTGGATAACATCTTAATTTCTTTTCTTTTTCGCTGATTTTACTGGAGTTTCCAATTTCTGTGGAAAAACTTATGCTCAAGGGATGGGAAAGCTTTATATGGTGGCCACTCCTATCGGAAACTTGGGCGATATTACGCTTCGAGCGCTTGAAGCGTTAAAAAACGCAGACGCAATCTTTGCCGAAGATACGCGGGTCACCAAAAAACTTCTTGCGCATTTCGAAATTTCGCAACGGGTTTTTACGTATTCAGAGCATTCACATCGAGCAGCGCTACCCGCTATTTTAAGACTTCTTAGCGAAGGAAAGAGCGTTGCGGTGGTGTCGGATGCGGGTACGCCTGGAATTTCTGACCCTGGCCGGCGCCTTATTAAAGAAGTAGCGGCGCGGGATTCATCCTTCGAAATTATTCCCATTCCAGGCCCCTCCGCTCTTTCGGCAATCATCTCTCTTAGCGACATTGACCTTCGAGCCTTTTCTTTTTTTGGCTTCCCGCCCCATAAAAAAGGGAGGGAGAAATTTTTCCGCGCTCTCTCGCCTATGGGCATGCCTGTTATTCTTTTCGAGTCCCCGCACCGCATCTCGCGCACGCTTGGCGATATTGAGCGCTTTTTGGGGAACAGGTATATAAATATCGGCCGGGAACTTACCAAGCTCCACGAAGAAGTTTTCCGCGGCGCTGTCTCGGAGGCAAAAGAATGTTTTTCGGGGAGCAGAGCGAGGGGCGAATTTGTGATAATAATAGGCGATTCTTTCCCTTCCGCGGGCTAAAAATATGCACAGGGCCTATTCAGGCGCGGTAGTACAATAAAAGCATAAGGTAAGGAAAAAGGTCATCTTTTATCAATTTAACACAGTAACGAGATGATTTTAACGCCTAACGGATTTCTTAAAATCGGCGGCATTGTGCTTTTAGTGCTGGGTATATTAGGTTTCCTGCTGCCGGAAGGAAAGCTTTTGGGGGATGCGTTTTACCTGGACTTTGCTGAAAATGCGGCTCACACCGTGTTGGGTATTGTTGCCCTTTTGGCAGCATATGCCATTCCCATGAATGCCCAGCGCGCCTTAGTGTGGGTGGTGGGAGCGGTGGCGCTTCTCTTTGCAGTATGGGGTTTTATGGTGGCAGGCAACGAGGCGCCGAACTGGTACGGCATCACCAATCTGGAAAATCCTTTGGATAATCTTCTGCATCTTGCGGTAGCTATTTGGGCTATTTGGGCCGCTTCCCAAAAGAGCTAGATGGTAACGATGTAGATTTTTTCAGAAAGAAAGCAAACTCCGTCCCGCAGATCGGGGGCGGAGTTTCTTTTTCATCCAAATTTTGAGTTGGCGGATGTTAATCAGGTGATATTCGACGGAAATGGCAGCGAGGTTTACAATGGTGCAATGCACCGGTTTTTTATTTCTAAAAATTTAGAGGGACGCGATACGCTTATTTTGCCCGACAATATAAAGCATCAAGTAAAAAACGTGTTGAAGCTGAAAGCGGGTGAAAAAGTAGGTCTTTTTGACGGCTCTGGTTCCGATTTTATTTTTGAAATAGAAGTAGCTTCATCGGGTGCCTCGCGTTTTTTGGAAAAAACGCCGAATCGCCGAGAGCCAAAAATAAGGATTTCTTTGTACCAATCACTGTTGAAAAAAGATAACTTTGAGTGGGTACTCCAAAAATGCACTGAAGTGGGCGTAGCGGAATATCACCCTCTTATTTCCGCCCGCAGCGTCAAAAAAGATTTTAAGCGCGAGCGCGCAGAAAAAGTGGTGATGGAGGCGGCCGAGCAATCGGGGCGGGCCTTGGTGCCTCGAATTGAAAAACCGATCCCTTTCCGTTTAGCAATCCAGCAGGTAAAAGATTCGGGAAGAGCGGCGGCATTTACCGATACAGGCGCTCACGAACATATTTCAAGCATACTCAAGTATTCCACGATGGCCCTTTTTGTGGGGCCGGAGGGCGGTTGGAGCCCCGAAGAAGTAAACGAGGCTAGAAATTGCGGGCTGCGGCTCGTCTCGCTGGGAAAGCTGACGCTCCGCGCGGAAACTGCGGCGCTCGTAGGGGCGGCGTTTCTTTTGTCTTAATCTTAATTGACATTTTTGCCGGAAACATTTAGCATTGCCCTATAAGCCGCAGATGGCAGGCATGCATACCTCTAAGACCTGCTGAGGCTCGATGAAGCGGCTTTCGGCCGTTTTCTTTTTTTAAGAGATCAATATGATTACTCGCAAACAAAAAGAATCAATAGCGGAAGAATTAAGGGGCATGCTCGAAAAAGCTTCAGTGTTGGTGTTCGTAAATTTCCATGGCCTTTCAATGGCCAAAACCCGTAAAGTGCGGGCAGAACTCCGCAAAGCGGGCATCGCGTTTAAGGTGGCTAAAAAAACGCTTTTGAAGCGTGCTGCTGAAGCAGTGGGGTTCGGCCAGATGCCTGAATGGGGAGGGGAGATCGGAGTGGCAGCTGGATACGGCGATGTAACCGAAGCGCCGCGCATTCTGGCGAAATTCGCAAAAGGAAACGGAGAATTAAAAATTGCAGGCGGCTTTTATGAAGCGGTGTTCCGGGACGCGGATATTATGGAACGCCTGGCGGCCATTCCTTCGCGGGAGACGCTTCTTACCCAGCTTGCATTTATACTCTCGCAACCGGTTGCCGGGCTGGCGCGCGCATTGAACGAAGTTAGCAAAAAACAAAGTTAAAAAGGTCAACGAGGAGAAGTTTATAGTTTAGTAGTCCATAGTTTATAGTTTTATGGCGGATTTAGAGAAAATTGTAGAAGAGGTTTCGAAGCTCACAGCGCTTGAGCTTTCCGACTTGGTAAAAAAGATCGAAGAGAAGTTCGGCGTGTCGGCTGCAATGCCGATGATGGTTGCGGGGAACGGAGGAAGTACCGAGGGCGCTCAGGAAGAAAAATCTTCGTTTAACGTTGAGCTGAAAAGTGCGGGTGGGCAGAAAATCCAGGTGATCAAAGTGCTCCGGGAAGCTCTGGGGCTTGGATTGAAAGAAGCGAAAGACCTCGCCGACAGCGCGCCTAAGGTAGTAAAAGAAGGACTAGACAAGGCGGCGGCGGAAGAATTGAAAGGAAAGCTGGAGGCGGCCGGAGGAGTAGTAGAACTCAAATAATCATAAAACTTGAAACCTGGAGCATGAAGCGTTAATCTTTGAGGTAAGCGATACCTTGAAGCGTTTTGTGATACTTCAAGTTTTATGCTTCACTATTCATGAATCAAATTCTGGACAAACTCTTTGGTTCTCCTGTGCGGGTGAAGCTTTTGCGCTTTTTCCTGCAGAATCCCTATCAGGTTTTTACGCGTGACGAGATTTCGCGCGTAACGAAACTTCGCAAGCCAGTTTTGAAAAAAGAGCTCGGGTTTTTACTCGGCGCAGACTTTCTTCGCAAAGGCATAAAAGAGACGGAAGTTATGGTAAAGGGGCCGAAAGAGCCTCGGCGGAAAAAGGAGCCAGGCTTCGAACTTTCCCAGGGTTTTCCATTTACGAGGGAACTCCGCGCGCTCGTTATTGAAGCGTGCCCTATTCCGCGCGACACCTTAGTGCGGCGCTTCAAAGCGCTCGGCGGCAAGGTGCGGCTGGTGTTTTTATCGGGGGCATTTGTCAACGCGCCCACAGCAGGAATTCCGGATATTTTTGTAGTATCGGATAGCGCAAGGAAAAATACGTTGCAGAAAATCTTAGGGAAGCTTGAATCGGAGATGGGCAAAGAGCTTACCTATGCGTTTATGAGCACGGAAGAGTTTAAGTACCGGCAGGGAATGTACGATAAGTTTGTGCGGGATATATTGGAAAGCGAGCACGATAAACTAATTGACACGTTAGAGGTGTAAATAGAAATAAGGAGTAAGTAGTGAGTTTATAGCGCGCAGTTAGGGGCGAGAAGATACAAATGGACGGTTAGTTCAGTGGCAGAACGCTCCGTTCACATCGGAGAGGCCGCTGGTTCGATCCCAGCACCGTCCACCA
>CAYISH010000024.1:0-9547 GCA_964366035.1 uncultured Candidatus Saccharibacteria bacterium | reverse complement strand
AGCATGGCGCTCATCCATAGGCGGATAGATGAACTCAAGAAGGAGACATGAAAATTTTTATCACCCGACAAATTCCTGACAAGGGGACAAATCTATTAAAAGAAAAGGGTTACGAATTAACTGTAAGCCCTTACGATCGCATGCTTACCAAAGAGGAGCTGATTGAGTATTTGAAAAAAGATCGCTATGATGCGGTGCTTTGTTTGCTCACGGATAAAATTGATGCGGATGTTTTTGATGCGGCGAAAGAGAGCGGGGTGAAAATTATCGCCAATTACGCGGTGGGGTTTGATAACATAGACCTAGCGGCCGCAAAAAAGCGCGGGGTATTAGTAACCAATACGCCGGGGGTGCTGACGGATGCGGTGGCAGAGCATACATTCGCTTTGATATTGGCAATTGCGCACCGCGTTTCGGAGGCGGATCGTTTTACCCGCGGAGGGAAATTCAAAGGATGGGAGCCAATGCTGTTGCTGGGCGAGGGCATGGAGAAAAAAACGCTCGGGGTGCTGGGGTTGGGCCGCATAGGCGCCCGCGTCGCATACTATGCAAAAAACGGTTTCGACATGCGCGTACTTTATTACGATGTGCGGCGGAATGAAGAATTTGAAAGGAAGTACGGAGCTGAATTTCGAGAAAATCCCGACGACATATTTAAAGAAGCGGATGTAGTTTCTGTTCATGTGCCGCTTTTGCCTTCGACTAAACACATGGTAAACGCCGAGCGCCTTGGCATGATGAAAAAAACCGCATACATAGTCAATACGTCAAGGGGGCCGGTGATAGATGAAGAAGCGCTTGGCGAAGCCTTGAAAGCAGGAGTTATAAAAGGGGCTGCACTTGATGTGTTTGAACACGAGCCGGAAATTAATCCGCTTCTTTTAGAATCGGAAAACGTGATTTTGACCCCGCACATCGCTTCGGCTACTAAAGAAGCGCGGGATGAAATGGCGACGCTTGCGGCGAAAAATATTATCGCGGCACTTTCGGGTGGAACTCCTTCAAATTTGGTGGAATAGCGGGAACCGTGCCAAAATGGGCTCTGAATCCGCGAAAAAGCTCGGCAAGTTTTTCTTTATTCCCAACGCTTGCGAAACGGCGCCTTTTATAGTAACATTTCTCTCATGCTTCAAATTTCGGCTCAAAAGCGAACAGCGCTTGGTAGAAAAGTGAAAGGACTTCGGAAGGAGGGCCTTCTTCCGGCGGTAGTGTATGGCAAGGGCCTGACCACCGAGCCGATTTCCATAAAAGAAGGGGAATTTTTGAAAGTGTGGCGGTCGGCGGGCGAGTCTTCTTTAGTGGAGCTCAATGTAGAAGGGGGGAAGCGGAATGTCCTTATTCACGACGTTTCTCTTCATCCCATCGAAGATACCCTCCTTCATGTGGATTTTTACCAGGTCCGCATGGATGAGCTTTTGCGCACGAAAGTACAACTTGCGTTTGAAGGCGAGCCTCCGGCAGTGAAAAATCTTGGAGGAATTTTGGTAAAAGTAATGCACGAAGTGGAAGTAGAAGCGCTTCCCGCCGATTTACCGCACGAACTTATCGCTGACCTTTCCGTGCTGGCGGAGATTGGGGGCAAGCTGGCGATAAAGGACATTAAACTTCCGGCACAAGTGAAGATTATCGCCGAGCCGGAAGAAACAATCGCGCTTATTGAAGCTCCCCGGAGCGAAGAAGAAATTTTGGGTGAAGCTCAACCTATGTCGCTTGAATCTATCGAGGTGGTAGGCAAGAAGAAAGAGGAGGAAGGCGAGGAGGCAGCTGAAGGGGATGCCTCGAAACCCTCCGCTGAGGCCTAATATAGGCCTAGCCCGGCTTAACCTGCGGGAAGAGATGGAGGCTTTTCGCTATGTTATAATAGACTAAATGAAGACAAAAAGTACCTTGAGCGTGCTTTTTTCCGGCCTTTTTCTGATAGCCAGTATCGCCTTGGCTCAAACACCTGACTTTTCGACTGTGCAAAACCGCCGCGCCCAATTGGAAGCGGAGCTTGCGGATTTAGAAAAGCAGATTGAGGGTTTCCGTGTCCTTATTACGCAGACCCAAGGGGCGGCCCAGAGCTTGGAGCGGGATATTAAAATTCTTGATGCCCATATAGGCAAAGCAAAACTAGAGATAAAAGCCCGCACGCTTGCCATTAACAACTTGCAGGGCGCTATTGGCGGAAAAACAAAACTTATCGGCGCGCTGGACAGCAAAATTAATAGGGAGCAGATGTCGCTCTCGGAGCTTTTGCGCCGTCTTCAGGAAATCGACGACGTTTCTACCGTAGAAGCGCTTTTGGCGTATCCGAGCCTTTCAGAATTTTTTGGCCAGCGCGATTCATTCGATATGATACAGGGCGCATTGCAGGATTCCTTTAACGAGATACGGGGCAATAAGCATTCTGCGGAAGAAGAACGAGCAAGTTTGGAAGCGCAGAAGGCTGAAGAGGTACAACTTCGCACTCTTCAGGAGTTGGAACGAAAGCGTATAGAGGAGCGGGAAGCGGAGCGGAAAAAACTTTTAGCCCAAACCCGCGGGCAGGAAAAAGCGTATCAAAAACTTTTGACCGACCGGGCCAAAAACGCCGCCACTATACGCTCGCAGCTCTTCATTTTAAACGGTTCGCCTTCTATTCCGTTTGAACGCGCTCTTGAATATGCGCGCTTGGCAGAGAAAGGAACCAACATTCGCCCCGCGTTTTTGCTCGGCATTATCGCGGAGGAGTCGAATTTAGGAGAAAACGTGGGAACGGGAAATTGGAACACTGACCTCTCGCATCCCAGATGCGCCAGGCAACGGGAAGTATTTAAAGATATCACGAGCCGCCTAGGCCTTAGTCCCGATTTAGTGCCGGTTTCGAAACGAGCCTGGTATGGGTATTGCGGGGGAGCAATGGGGCCTGCGCAATTCATTCCTACTACCTGGGTGCTATATGAAAACGCGGTGTCGGCGGTGACCGGCAACACGCCCGCAAATCCATGGAACCCAATGGACGCGTTTGTGGCCTCCGCCCTTTTACTGAAAGACAACGGGGCAGGGGCGCGCACCTATACCGCCGAGCATACTGCCGCGCTTAAGTATTTGGCGGGAGCCAACTGGCGTAAATCCGCGTATCGTTTTTACGGAGACGACGTAATGGCGCTGGCGCAGAAATATCAGGATCAGATAAATCTCTTGAACCAAGTAGTGCAGCGCTAGCTACCTTATTTCGCGAATGCTTTTACCACTGCGTCCAAGTCTCCGTCCAAGATGCGCTCTATGTTGTGCCAGGATTTTTTGATGCGGTGGTCGGTGATGCGATCTTGCATAAAGTTATAGGTGCGGATTTTTTCGGAGCGGTCGGCGGTGCCGATTTGCTCTTTGCGCTCGCGGGCGATGGCTTCAGCTTCTTTACGCCGTTTTTCGTCAAGAAGTTTCGCCCGCAGAACCGCCATGGCTTTTTCGCGGTTTTTTAGCTGGCTTCGCTCTTCACGTGATGAGACGACTACGCCGGTGGGCTTGTGCAAAATGCGCACCGCCGTTTCCACTTTGTTTACGTTCTGCCCGCCGGGGCCGCCGGCTCTTGAAAAGGTAACTTCGAGGTCGGACTCTTTTATCTGGATTTCACTTTCTTTTGCTTCCGGCAAGATTGCCACGGATACAGTAGAAGTGTGAATGCGCCCGGATTTTTCGGTTTTGGGCACTCGCTGTACGCGGTGCACCCCAGATTCCTGCTTCAGCTTACTGTACGCTCCCGCTCCTTTCATTTCAGCCATTATTTCTTTGTAGCCGCCAGCCTCGCTTTTCGATTCATCTAAGAGTTGGAAGCTCCAGCCCTGTTTTTGGGCGTAATTGCGATACATGCGGAAAAGTTCCGCGACAAAAAGAGAGGCTTCATGGCCTCCCGCTCCTGCCCGGATTTCGAGGATAATTATGTCCATCTTTACTCTAGAGTCTAATTCTTCTTTGCCCGCGGTGAGCGAGGTTTTTTAACTTTCAGTTCCTGCTTTTTAGCCTGCCTGGCTTTGAACTTTTCTACGCGCCCGGAGGTATCGATAAGCCTGCCCTTGCCCGTAAAGAAAGGGTGGCAATTCGAACAGATTTCCACCTCTGTATTTTCCTTGGCGGAGCCTACGCGTATCACGTTTCCGCACGCACACGTAATTTTTGCTTGAGGAAAGTATATGGGGTGGATATCCGATTTCATGGGTGAAATTGTATCACGCCTTTTTCTGTATGGCAACTGCTTCCCCCGCCTATTGCCATATGCCGCCTCTATCTTGTACACTAGTAGCCATGGCTTTGGACACGGAAATAAAACCTGAAGGAGCGGACGCATCAGCGAAAATTGCGGAGCCTGAGTTGGAAGAAATGCTTAAGGCGGGCTTGCATTTCGGCTATTCGCGTTCCCGCAGATACCCCAAAATGGGCCCCTACATTTACGGCATTAGAAACAATGTCGAGGTCTTCGATGTGGAGCGTACCCGCGAATGCCTACGGGCGGCTGAAGCATTTTTAGAGAAGCTCGGCAGCGCAAAAAAAGTGGTGATGTGGGTGGGCACCAAGCCTTCCGTGAGAAGTTTGGTAGAAGAGACTGCCAAGGAACTCGGGGCGCCTTATGTGGCGGAGCGATGGTTGGGAGGTACGCTGACGAATGCGAAAATAATCCGCGATAGGCTGAAATATTTCGTAGACCTTCGCGCCAAGAAAGTGTCGGGCGAACTTGCCGCAAAATACACCAAAAAAGAGCAGTCGAAAATTTCGCGCGAACTTTCCAAATTAGAGCGCTACTTCGGCGGGCTTGAAGAAACGAAAAACGGCCTCGAAGCGCTTGTACTTGTTGATCCCAAAGAAGAGAAAACGGCCCTTCACGAATCTCTGAAAGTAAAAATGCCGACAGTGGGTATTATGTCGTCCGACAGCGATCCCCGTACGGTAACGTATCCTATTCCCGCCAATGACACTTCTCCTTCGAGCGTAGGATATATTCTGCGGCGCCTGAAGAGTGCCTACCAGCGCGGGCTTGCTTCTTCCGGCGATGCGAAATAATTAAGATATGGCGGCTTTCATTACCAAAGAGCAAATCCAGGAACTGCGCGACAAGACGGGCGTTTCCGTAATGGCGTGCAAACGCGCCTTGGAGAAAGCGGAAGGCGACGTGAACCGAGCGATGGAGTTTTTGAAGGAGGAAGGGGTTCTCTTGGCCTCGAAAAAAGCCGAACGCGAAACTAAAATGGGAACGATTGTAAGCTATGTGCATGGCGGCAGGATTGGGGCCTTAGTAGAAATAAAATGCGAAACGGATTTTGTGGCGAGAAACCCAGACTTCCAAAATTTTGCGCGTGAACTTGCCATGCAGGTAGCGGCTTCCAGCCCCGAAGACCTGAAAGGGCTTTTGGAGGGGCCGTACATAAAAAATCCCGGGCAAAGCGTGGGAGATATAGTAAAAGAGGCAATCCAGAAATTTGGCGAGAATATCGAAGTCTCGCGCTTTTCGCGTCTGGAGCTTTAAGGTATACTATCGTCATGACCGTGTTCACATCTATTTTTCTTTTGTCGGCGGGAGGGTTTTTATTTATGTTCTGGAAGAAGTTCTCTTTAGTGAAAGATTTGCACAGCGAAGAGATTGAGGCGCGTCTTCATTCCTCGCCTTCCGTGCGGTCTGACTTTAAAGAGCAAATTTTGGAACCTGCGAAGGCGAAGTTTTACGAAGAGCATTTGCCCGTTTTCTGGCGCCTTATGGAAAAACAGGTTCGGAAGGTGCGGGTGGTGGTATTGCGGTTGGAATCACGGCTCGCCCATCTTTCCGATAAGCTAAGAGGTAAGCACATCAACATGGAAATTTCGGAGAAATCGGAATACTGGCAGGCCTTAAACGGCGCCAAGCAGAACGGATCTGCTAAAGAGGCGGAAGAATAGCTTGAGTTTCCGAAAGCCCGCCTCTCGGCGGGCTTTTAATTTGCCGGAGTAGCTCAATGGCAGAGCAACACTTTTGTAAAGTGAAGGTTGGAGGTTCGACTCCTCTCTCCGGCTCCACAACACAGCAGACATCGACTGATGTCTGCTGTGTTGTGGAACAATTTTATGATTCCGCATCAAAAATTCCTGACTAATGGAGTCCCGCCACTCGCCTTGCGGACTCGCTACACCAAAGAGTGGCGGACGGATAGAGTATCTGGCAAGAAAAAGCGCGGAGCGTTAGAATAGGGAGGTATTCTACTGCGATGGAAAAGAAGCATTTTTTAATTTTAGGAGGGGGGTTTGGCGGAGTAACTGCCGCGATCGAACTTGCGCGCCGCCTTCCCTCGGCTGCTATTACCCTTGTCGATAAAAACCCTTACCACATTTACCACGCCGATTTGTACGAGCTTGCGGGGGCTCTTTTCCACGAGCAGGGAGGCAGCCTAAAAAGGCGGTATTTGGGGTTGGGCTCGACGGTAGCAATTCCTTTTAAGGATATTTTTGGGCGCTATCCGAATATCGAGTTCCACCGGGCCGAAGTGCTGTCGATTGATCTGCCTTCAAGCGAAGTTACTCTTTCTACGGGAAAAGTAACTTACGGCGATGTGATTATTGCGCTTGGTTCCGAGACGAACTTTTTCGGCATCCCGCATTTAGAAGAGCGCGCGTTGGAGATGAAGACCGCCTCGGATGCTTTGAACATAAACACAGCCTTGGAAGAACTTTTTGGATCGCGCGCTAAGCACGAAATTATTTCCGTGGTAGTCGCGGGCGGCGGGTTTACGGGATGCGAACTTGCGGCGGAGCTTGCCGTAAGCCTCAAGAAAGCGGCGCGTAAGCGGGGGCATCCTGTGGAAAATATTGCGCTCACGATAATCGAGGCGACGGGGGCTTTGTTGGGCGCTGCGGGGCCGTGGTTTTCGGAGAAAGCGAAAAAGCGGATGGAGGCTTTGGGCGTAAAAGTGTTACTAGAAAGTCCCATTGTGGACGTAGGGCCCGCAGAAGTGGCGCTGAAAGAAAAAATGTCGGTGCCGTATCATCTCCTTATATGGACGGCGGGGGTACGCGCTTCGAGCATTGCGAAAAATATCAAAGGCGTGGAGATACAGAAAAACCACTGCATTGCGGTAAACGAAAACATGCATCTCCTCCCGCACCACAACGCGTTTGTAATAGGGGACATGGCGTATTGCGTAGCGGGCCGCGATGGCAAGCCCCTGCCTATGACGGCCCAGGCGGCCATATACGAGGCGCACTACATTGCCCGGCATATAGCCGATAAGCTTGGCGGGAAAAAGGACCTGGAGGACTACCACCCGAAAATTTCGCGGTTTGTGGTACCCCTCGGCGGCAAATATGCCCTGGGCGATTTTGGGGCGTTTAAAATGTCGGGCATGCTGCCGTGGATGTGTAAGCGGTATACCGCGCTGAAGTATCTTGCAAATATTTTGCCTTTCCCCAAAGCCTGGAAGCTCTGGCGTCAAAGTTCTAAAATTTTCATGGAGAATGATTAAATCGCTCCGAAAAGTTTTTATCCTGGGAGGCGCGCTTGCAGCGATTTTTCTTTTTTCTTCAAAGAATGCCAAGGCGGATCACTGCGGTATGCAATTTCAAAATGGAGGAATAAACCATTATTTCTTCGACAACTATTACCAGACGGAATACCGAGACGGCTTTCTGGCGTGGCACTTTAAGCTAAAGCCCACCTATAGCGACGGAAGGACATGGACGAGCCGCATTTATTTTTTGGCTGATAACTGTGAACAAGGCATTCTCGGCGCATCCGAAGTCCAATTAAGTTTGCCGCCGGGCATTCAGTATTTCAGCGTCCGTTTTACTTCGCCTACCCATGTGGAGATTTGGAATGATGAAACGAATACGCCTATCGACTGCGCGTTGTGTTCGCGGGAACTTGAGGAAAAATTTGCGTTGGCGCCCGGTTATTACGAAGCATATTTTCATGGGTTCATAAACAGTGGTGTCAGTTTTGTTACTTCCACTTCGCATACGATTTTAGAAAACGCGCCGGAACCGCCGCTAAAAGCAACAACGTTGCCGACACCCGAAGGATGCCAGTCTTTTTCCGTTGGAGGAAATAATCGCCACTTTTTTGACAACTACGAGAAAGCGGAGTATGAAAACGGCCTATTGCGCTATAACCTCCGTTTGAAAGTTCCCTATAACGACGGCAGAGCTTGGGGTTCGTTTGCACAATTTTACGACAAAGATTGTCAATTTTTAGGCCAGTATCCTGCCGTGCGAGGAGGCAGCTCTCTGTACATCAAGCCTTACAGCCGCTATTTCAGCATTCGTTTTGCCAGCTCAACGCATTACGAAATATGGAACGACGAGGCGGAGGAAAAGGAACTTTGCGAAAATTGTTCGGCGGATATACCAGCCGTAACGCCGCTCGGACTGCCTTATAAATACGTGTCGTTTTATTTTACGAGAGACAAAGGCAACACCGCATTCTTCTCCACGCCTTTTCGAGTTGAGGAAACGCCGGAGCCCCACGCTTTCGACCCAGTGATTATCATTCCCGGCATTTTGGGCTCCTCCGACAAAAACGGCGTGTGGGTTTTAGATCCAATTTCTCATACGTACGACAACCTGGTAAATACGCTTGCGGCAAACGGCTATACGTTAGGAATAAATTTGTTTGTGATGCCCTACGACTGGCGGCAGTCGAATGTGCTTACGGCTTTGCAGCTTCGCGATCAAATCAACGGCGTGCAAGAAGTATGCCGCTGCGAAAAAGTGGATCTGGTGGCCCACTCGATGGGCGGGCTTGTGGCGAGGCAGTATATTCAGTCCGACAAGTACGAAAATGATGTGGACCAGTTAATATTTTTAGGAACCCCGCACCTCGGAGCCCCGAAAGCGTATTTGATGTGGGAAGGAGGGGAAAATGATTTCAAGCTACAAGACCAGGCTGTAAAATTTATCTTTTCGCGCGAAGCTAAAAAAGCGGGCTTCCCAAACCTCTTTGATTACATGAAAAATAAACCGATACTTTCTGTACAGGAACTTTTGCCGATTTATGATTATCTTCGCGATAGAACCACTGGCCATCTGAAAGAATATTCCATTGGCTATCCTCGAAATATTTTTCTTGAAGAACTCACCGCTTCTGTAGAGAATCTGTATTCATCTGGTGTTCGAATTACGAATATAGTTGGAGATACAGGAAGAGATGAGACGATAAACTCGATCAGAATTGTTCCCTCGCCCACACTTCCTCTGTGGGAGCATGGCTATCCGGAAGGTTTTGAGGAAGAATTGATGGATAGAGGACTCGAACGAGGGGTGGGAGATGGTACGGTGGCTTCTTCTAGTGCTAAATTTATAAAAACTGGACTAAGCGTTTACAATGCAGAACACACCAGACTTCCAACTTATACAGAAGACAGAATTTTTAAAGAACTTGCAGGTCGCGATGCCAATTTCTTAATCAATGATTCGCGTTGGCATTCTATATCTCTCCTCATAATCAAAATCCTTTCTCCTGCGGATATTCTTGTTATCGATCCCAACGGCAAGAGAATAGGAAAAAACTTTGCGACTGGCGGAGAATTCGATGAAATCGAAGGCGCGTTCTATTCCGGCTTCGGGACTGATA
>CAYISH010000023.1:0-10450 GCA_964366035.1 uncultured Candidatus Saccharibacteria bacterium | reverse complement strand
AAGTTCCTTGGTTTATCTACATCAAATCCTCGTTTAGCTCCTATGTAATAAGCAAAAAGTTGCAAGGGCACAACAGTCAAAAGTGGTTCAAGCGGCTCTATTGTTTTTGGTACATAAAAAACATCGTTCCCCAATGACAAAATTTTCTCATCTCCTTCTGTCGCAATTGCAAATATTGGCCCTTCTCTTGCCTTAATCTCCTCGAGGTTTGAAAACATTTTTTCGGAAACGCTATTTTGGGGAACAATCGCCATTGTCGGAAAATTTTTGCTTATCATCGCAATTGGGCCATGTTTCATTTCACCCGCACCATAACCCCCCGCGTGTATGTAGGATATTTCCTTTAACTTAAGGGCGCCTTCCAGCGCGACGGGGTAATTATAGCGTCGGCCGAGAAAGAGAAAATTCTCATAATTTTTGTATTTCTCCGCTAACTTTTCGAGTTTGTCAGATTGGGCCAAAATTGTTTTTATTTTCTCTGGAATTTTTTCAAGTTCCTCTAATAATATCCGAGTCGAAGATTTATCTTTTGAGAGATAAATCGCCATCATGGCAAGAATGGTTAGCTGCGAGAGGAATGCCTTTGTTGAGGCAACTCCAATTTCCGGGCCCGCATGATTATAAACACCGGCATCTGTTTCTCTCGCAATTGTGGAACCAACCGTATTTACAATACCGAGCGTCATTAAACCATGTTCTCTTGCCTTTTGAACGGCAGCCAGAGTATCGGCAGTTTCTCCAGATTGAGAAATTGCAATTACTGCTGTTCCTTCGTCGAAAGGTTCGTCACGATAACGAAATTCAGAAGCAAAATGAACTTCTGCAGGTAACTTAGCAATTTCTTCAAAAAGATATTCGCCGACAAGGCCAGCATAATAAGAAGTGCCGCAAGCTAATATCAATAGTCTTTTCATCTCTTTTAATTTATCGGCAATCTGTTCCAACCCGCCCAGTTTAACCAGATTTTCTTTGCTTTTTATTCTGCCTCGGAACGCTGATCGGACAACCTCTGGTCCTTCAAAAATTTCCTTAAGCATAAAATGGGGAAAGTCGCCCTTTTGGGCTTGTTCCAAATCCCATTCCAAGCGGACAATCTCAAAAGGCGTTTCTTGTTTTTCAAGATTAGTAATGCTGATATTTTTCTGGCTTATCTTCGCAATTTCTCCATCATTCAGATATACAACATTTTTTGTTTTTCCCACTAAAGCAGAGGGATCGGATGCGAGAAAATTTTCACCATTCCCGACGCCGATAACCAATGGGCTTGATAATTTTGTAGCATACAAAATTTCAAGATTTTTTGCGTCAACTATTGCGAGAGCGTGCGCTCCCTTTATCATTTTGAGAGTGTCAAAAAGCGCGGTATCAAAATCTTTGCCGCTGTTCAAAAAATTTTCGATGAGATGCGGCACAACTTCGGTATCGGTTTCTGACTTAAAATTGTGCCCTTGATCTTGCAAGTATCCTTTTAATTCCCTGTAATTTTCGATAATACCGTTATGAACAACCACTATACGCCCTGAACAATCACCATGCGGATGAGCATTAGATTCGTTAGGGCTTCCGTGTGTTGCCCAACGGGTATGACCTATACCAATGTGGCCATCTAAGTCGCCATTATTCTTCAGAGATTTTTCCAACACTTCAACCTGTCCAACGCTTTTCCTTACTTCAACTTTGTTCTTTGAGAGTATAGCAACGCCGGCAGAGTCATATCCACGATATTCAAGTGCCTTCAATCCGTTTATGAGGATGGGCAGAGATTTTTCTCTTCCAATATATCCTACGATTCCGCACATAATTCCAAATACTAACAATTTTTAGGTTGTAATCCAATTTTAGCCATCTTCTTTTTTGAAAAAATCGCTTGACCAAATTAGGCGGTTATATCTTAACATGTACCCGCCACTCCTTTCGTTTGTGCAGGAAAAGGACAAACGCATGCACCGCTATCCCGGAAAAAATTCCCAAAAGCGCCCCTCCTATCACATCCGTGCCGTAATGGACACCCGATGCAACACGCCCTACCGAGATGAGCAGCGCAGCCAAGAGAAACGCTGTCCCCCATTTTTTATGATGAAAAAAGACACTGGTTCCTAAAGCGAAAAAAAATGCGGCGTGCCCCGAAGGAAACGAACCGCTTCCGGAATGCTCCAAAAGAGGACTTATTCCGGAAAGAACTTCAAATGGACGCAAACGGTCGTAAAAAAGTCTGATACTTTCTGTGAGAACGCCTCGAGAAAGGAATAGAGCGCCAATAACTTCTGTGATAACGGACATCGAATTTCCTTTCCCGTGAAAAAGTGCAAAAAAACCAAACAATATCACCATCCCCCAAGGCAACAGCAAAGCAAAAAAATAAGCCGCTTGAGCCGCCAAGGCTGAAGAAACCGTCAGGCCGTTTAACCACAGTGAAAATGCGGCGTCGAAATTCATTTTGAGAGCGCGAAAAGATTTTTAAAAAGCATAGCGACGGTTATGGGTCCCACTCCCCCAGGAACCGGGGAAAATATCGCAGCTTTCAGAGAAACCGCAGGATCGATATCACCCAAAACTTTACCCGCCGACTCGGACGTTCCCGCATCAATCGCCACCACGCCTTCTCTCACCATATCGGAAGTAACTACCCCCAGCTTTCCTGCGCCCGAAACAACAATATCAGCTTCCAGAGTATAAGGTTCTGGGTCAGGCGTATGCTCGTCCACTACCGAAACAGTAGCGCCCTCGGCCATAAGCCAAAGTGCCACGGGCTTTCCCACAAGTCTGCCCGCGCCTATCACTACCGCGTGCTTTCCTTTCACCTCAACGCCATATTCCCGGAAAATCTCGCGCACTGCTCCTACTACCGGGGGCACAATTTTTGACCGCCCCGTCGCAAACATTCCCCAGCTCTTCGAAGAAAGCATATCGGGGTCTTTTCCAGGAATAATCGCATCAAGAATATAAGAGTCATTAATTTGGGAAGGCAGAGGAAGTTGGATGATTACGCCCGTATTCTCTTTAATATGCACAATCTCTGACACCTTTTCGCGAAGCTTGTTAGTAGAAATATCCGCCGGAAAATCATAGACGCGTACATCTACCCCCGCGGCTTCGGCAAACTTCCTTTTTTGGTCTAAAAATTTCTGGGTAACCGCATCCCCTCCCCCCACAATCACTGCAAGGCGAAGTTTTTTACCTGAACCCAAAATTTCCTCGCGAAGCGAAGTTCTTATTTTTTCCGCAATTGCTTTGCCGTCAACAATCATACTTATTCCTATATTAGAAATGATTAACAACGCATGTCTATCATGACACCATAAAAAAGATAGTGCCAGATATTCATGAGAATGCCTGGCACAAGAATGGAAGAGCCAAAGGAACTCAGTTGCGGAAGAAAAACCGACAGCCGACGCTCCAGGGAAGGGAATCCTCGAATCCGTCGACGCCCACACCCCAACTACCGGAGCAACAGCTCTCGAGCAGCGCAAAAACATCACTACCCGCTTCAACGAAAAAGATATTTGGGCTTTCAGTCCGCAACCCAAGTGGATTTTCGCCCCCTTGGTATTGCCTAATAAGCAAATCGACTTGGCCAAGACCCCAACACTTTTCCTGCGCGGTAAGAGCTTTCTGAAGCTCCCGCCGGTGAGAGCCCGCCATGCCGAGATGCACTTCCACTATCTCCTTGAAGTCGAGCTCTCCCGCGAGTTCGAAAGCAGAAGCACTTCCTATCCCCACTGCCCGAAGTGTGCCCGGAAAGCAGCGGCCAAGGGCGCCATCGCGATACGTGAAGCAGTCAGCCGTAAAGCAGCGTCCCACTTCCGTTTCAGCCGCCTCTGGAATAGGCACGCCGGAGGCAATCAATTTCAGTGGTGAGAGCTTGTTCGCTTTTTTATCCTCCGCAACACGTTTAATTAGAAGCGCCATGACGATTCTCCTTCCTGCGTATTAAGCTCGCCAGCTTTAAATTTTTAACTCCAAAAAGAGAGTATCACGAAGACAGGATTTTATCAATATCCTCTGCGATTTTTTCCATATCCTTCTCTTTCATCCCTCTAGTAGTAACTGCGGGAGTGCCGATGCGGATACCCGAAGGGTCCACAGGAGAGCGCTCATCGAAAGGAATAGTATTTTTGTTTACAATAATTCCTCCCGCCTCAAGACGTTTTTCGGCTTCCTTCCCCGGAATGCCGCGCGACATGGTGTCCACCAAAAATAAATGCGAATCGGTGCCGCCGGAGATAACGCGCCACCCTTTTTCTTCAAGCGCAGTTACCAGTGTTTGGGCATTTTTTATTATCTGGCGCGCATAGCTTTGAAAACTTGCATCAGCAGCTTCTTCCAATGCCACCGCTATGGCAGCGATAGTATTTACATGTGGCCCTCCCTGCATGCCGGGAAATACCGCTTTATCAACCAAGTCATGAAGCATGGAACCTGAAGAGTAAATCATTTTTCGAGAGAAAATTAAAGCACCTCGCGGACCGCGGAGGGTTTTATGCGTTGTCGTCATTACCACATCCGCATATTCAAACGGCGAAGGATACGCCTTCCCCGCCACAAGCCCCGCGAAATGGGACATATCCGCCATCAAAGTAGCTCCCGCCGCATCGGCAATTTTCCGGAAGGCCTTAAAATCTATTACCCGCGAGTAAGCGGTAAACCCCGCTACAATAAGATTGGGCTTTTCTCGTTTCGCAATTTCTAAAATTTCATCGTAATCGAGCATTTCATCGGCCCGTGAGACTCCATAGGGCACTTGCTGCCAAAACTTTCCGGAGAGAGAAACTTTATGCCCGTGCGACAAATGCCCGCCCATTTTAAGCTCCATGCCCATAATTTTTTCTCCGGGCGGCACGAGTGCTGCGTATATCGCAAGATTTGCGGGCGTGCCCGAATACGGCTGCACATTTACGCCCCAGGCATCTGGAGAGAGTCCAAAAAGATCGAGCGCCCGCTTCTGGCATAAGCGCTCTACTTCATCTACCACTTCGTTGCCGCCGTAATAGCGTTTTCCCGGATACCCTTCGGCGTATTTATTGGTGAATACCGAGCCTAAGGCCTCCCGCACATCGTCCGATACAAAATTTTCGGAGGCAATCAAGTTAATTACCCGCTTCTGCCGTTCGGTTTCTTCGTGGATTAATTTTTCGATTTCTTTGTCGCGCATACGCATTCTTTATACCACATCCAAAAACTTTATTTAATTCCTCGCGGGAAACTGCTCCTTCCCGTAAAATTTTGGGAGGGGTTTGGGTGAAATCAACTACCGTCGAGGGAAGCGACTCAGGGAGATCGCCCGCATCCACTACTAAATCAGGCCTCAAGTCATTAGCTTCAAATTCTTGCAGAACCTCCGCGATGTTCGTGTGCGGCGACGCACCAGAAATGTTAGCCGATGTCTCGGCAATCGGGCCGCCGAATGCGTCTATAAGGTCCGAGACAAACTTATTGTTCGGAAATCTTAGCGCCGGATCATGCCTCGACTTCAAAACCGCAGTAAGTTTTCCCGGCCAGAGTTTTTCTAAAATTTTCTTTACTTTTTCGTCCTTAATAGGCCAAATCCTCTCGGCCATTTCCAGGGAGGAAATAAAGAGAGGAAGTATTTTTTTATCCAGACGCTTTTTAATTTCAAAAATTCTCCTCACCGCCTCCGTATTCCCGGCATCGGCCGCAAGGCCATAGACCGTATCGGATGGAATAACTATTACTTTTCCTTTGCGAAGGGCAGAGGCTATTTCGGCAATTACCTCCGAACTATTTTCTGGAAAAAGTTTTATTATCTTCATTTCTCAACTGCAGAATGCCGTGAAGTCTTTCCTCGACTTTAGGAATGTCTTCAGGAGTGGAAGTGGTAAGCCACATGCGCGCATGTTCAACAAAAATATCATGATCTTTCGCCATTTTCGCGACTGCTACCGGTATATAATATTCGCCGTCTCGATGCGCTTCGGCTGAATAATTAAAAATTCGTTCGTCCAAAACCATAAGCCCTGTGGAGGCAAGCTTAGAAAGCGGTTCTTCAGGTTTCTCGACAAAATCAAGAACTTTGTTATTTTCTCCCACTACCACCACGCCGAATCGGCGCGGGTCTTCCACTTCTTTTACCAAGATAGCCAAGTTGTGCGAGAGGCATTTTTTGATGCTCTCTCGGTCTAGGATATCATCTCCCAAAGAGCAGAGGAATTTCCCATTTCCCAAAAATGGGCGCGCAAGTTGCAAAGCTCTCCATGTTCCGGTTTTCTTCGTCTGCCAGACGTATGTAATTTTCTTTCCCTGGAATTCTTCTCCGAAATAGTCTTGTATCTGCTCACCTCGGTAGCCAATGACTAAAATTACTTCATCGATCGCATCGGGTAACTGGCGGAAAATATGCTCCAGTAAAGGGCGCCCCGCCATTTCAATAAGTTGCTTAGGTCGCGTAAGGGTAAGAGGACGCATGCGTACGCCCTCCCCTGCGCACAGAATAACAGCTTTCATCTTAATTTATATAACAAAATTAATAAGCCTATCCGGTACAAAAATGACTTTTGGGGGCTTCCCGTCTATGGCATGTATTTTAACACTCCCCAGAGAAAACGCAAGTTCGCGAGCATCTTCCTCGCCGATGCCCTTTGGAGCTTCAATAGTGCCTCGCGTTTTCCCGTTCACCTGGACGATTAACTGAAATGTATCTTCCGCGGCCATGTTCGGGTCGTATGCGGGCCATGGCTGCAGGTGAATTGAATCTTTTTTTCTAAATACTTTTCTGTCGAAAAGTTTTTGGTAAAGCTCTTCAGAAATATAAGGAGCGAAAGGGGCGAGAAGCTTCAAAAAATCCCTGAATGCGCGCTTCGAAAGAGGCCCGCTTTGCCTTGCCGCCTCAAGTTCGGAAAGAAGAATCATAAGCTGCGAGATTGCAACATTATAATGAAGCGCTACTATCGATTCTGAAATGCGCCGGATTGCTTGATGAAACCGCTTTGCGGTCTTGCGTGGTAAAGAGACATTAGCCTCAACCAAAACTTCCTTGGCAAGCTTCTCCACCCGCGCCAAAAAACGGGTAATGCCCGCGATGCCGGAGTCGCGGAAATCGCCCCCCTCCGTAAAGGGAGCCAAAAATGCCAGATACATGCGCATCGCGTCTGCCCCATAAGCTTTGAAATACTTATCGGGCTCTACCACATTTCCCTTCGATTTCGACATTTTAGCGCCGTCTTTTGTAATGAGACCGTGGGCGCGAAACGAAGTAAACGGCTCTTCAAACGAAAGCATCTTTGCGTCGTAAAACATCATGGTAAGAAAACGCGAATACAGCAAGTGGAGCACGGCATGCTCTGCGCCTCCTATATACATATTCACCGGCAGCCATTTTTTGGTAATCGCGGGGTCCCATGCCTGTTTTTTATTTTTTACGGAAGGGTAGCGCAAAAAATACCAGGCCGAGTCCAAAAACGTATCCGAAACGTCGGTCTCTCTCCGTGCAACCCCTTTGCACAGAGGACATGTTACTTCGTAAAACGATGTGACAGAGGCCAAGGGAGAAGCGCCCGTTCCTTTCGGCCGGAAATCTTTTACGAACGGCAGCACGACCGGCAAATTTTTGTCCGGAACGGCATACCACCCCGGCATATCCTTTCTCTCCCCTTTCCCCTTAGTTTTGCAGGCTTCGCAAAAAATCATCGGAATGGGAGAACCCCAGTAGCGTTGGCGGCTTACTATCCAGTCGCGAAGGCGATACTGCACCTTTTTCTCGCCTCCGGCAAGTTTGGCAATTTCCCACTCCGCAGCCGCCGAAGGCATGCCGTCGAACTTACCCGAAGAAATCAACAGGCCTTCACCCGTAAAACATTCCTCACCTTTCATATAGCGTCCCCACATAAACTTGTGGTGATCAAGCGTCAGGCATTTCGAGACTTCTTTTTCGTCCAGCCACGCGATTTCATGCGCATTTTTATCTTCGCTGGAAAGCGCTTCCCGCGCCTCGCTTTTTATTTCGACGAGAAAAGCCGTATCGTAGTCGAAACAATTTATATCTTTTCGCGGCTTAAAACCGTTTCCATAAAAAGAAGGCAGGATAACTCTCGCTATTTCAAAATTAATATAGCCGGTCTCCTCCCTTACTTCTCTTGCTATGGCCTCCTCCATCCTTTCCTTACCTTCAATGCCTCCGCCCACAAACCCGCATCTTCCCTCCGGCCAACGGAGTACCAAATACATATCGTTTTTCTTGTTATGGATTATGGCCGTCACTACATTTTTGCGGGTTTCTGGTTTATCGGGGCGGGGTGTGCATATTCCGGTCAGCTCCACATACGGCGCCACCACCTGCCTTATTGGCAACTTAAATTTTTTCGCAAATTCGAAATCGCGCTCATCATGCGCGGGGACCGCCATAATCGCGCCCGTGCCGTATCCGGCAAGCACATAGTCGGAAACCCACACCGGAACCTTTTCTTGGTTTACGGGATTGACCGCATATATTCCGGAAAATACGCCTGTCTTTTCCTTTTTCCCTTCCTCTTCTGTGCGCCGGGGTAGGCTCTCTTCGACATATTTTTGTACCTCTGGTGAAGCCTGCCAGCCTGCTTCCATCCATTTCTTGGCAAGCTCAGGAGAAACTACGACGAACGTAACACCGAAAAGGGTGTCGGGGCGCGTGGTAAAAACTTCAAGAGCAGGGAGGAGGGAGAAGGGAGGAGGGTGCAGCGGAAATTTGATCAACGCGCCTTCTGATCTTCCGATCCAATTCCGCTGCGCGATTTTTATTTTTTCCGACCAGTCGAGCTTGTCTAAATTATTGAGAAGCCGCTCTGCATATTTAGTGATCCTGAAAAACCACTGTTCCAGATCTTTTTTAATGACTTTTGTGCTACACCGTTCACATTCCCCGCCCCCGACTTCGCCAAGGCTTCGGCGGGCAAGTATCACCTGTTCATCCGCAAGCACAGTAAGACATGAAGGGCACCAGTTCACCTCCTGTTTTTTGCGGTAGGCAAGGCCGCGGCGGAACATGTGGGTAAAAATCCACTGAGTCCATTTGTAGTATTCCGGATCATATGTTTCCAGCCGTTCCTTCCACGCAAAGCCGTTGCCGATCATTTCAAGCTGCCGGTAAAAATTCTTTTCCGTAATTTTGGCGAGCTTCGCCGGATGCCGCTTGGTTTTAAGCGCGAAATTTTCGGAGTGGATGCCGAATCCGTCGAGGCCGATCGGCTCGAATATGTCCTTACCCTGCATGCGCTGGTATCGCCCATAAATATCAACCCCCGTAAAAGTTCGCACCCCGCCAATGTGCAAACCCTCGGCGGAAGGATAGGGAAACATCATCAGGTTGTAAAACGGATTTTTCGATTTCTTGAGATCCGGCTCAAAAACGCCAGCTTCTCGCCAGAGCCGGTTCCATTTTTTCTCTCTCGCCGAGTGCGTACTCATTCAAAAATGATATGATTTTTTGAAGAATCTTTCAATCGTCTTGACCGCTTGACCAATGGATATCCTAAACACTCAATATATCATTTTTCCGCGACCGCTAAATTTTGATGCGCGGTGCGTAAACAAAAACTCGCCTTGCGTGCGGATCTAAAAACTGGGCGGGGAGTTGGCACTGCCAACTCCCCATAAACTTCTTTCCATTATTTTTCAGAAAAAGCGCGGCGCACTTTTTCGAATTCCTCCTTCGCTTTCACTACATCGGGGTGACTCTTATTACCCCCGCGCGCCTTGAGAACCTCACTACATCTAGGCTAGTGTGTCAATATCCTCAGACGCAATCTGCATCGCCACTTTTCTTGGAAGTTTTTTGGTTTGGCTTATCTTATGCTTCTCCAAATATCTCGAAACGAAATTGCTTCCGAAATTTATGGAAATCAGTGATATCAAAGGTGAGTAGGCTATGAATATTTTCGGCGCGCAGGATAGCAAGAATGCTGCAATCTACAAAACTCACATTCTTAGAAGGAACTATTTGAAAAATGCTCCACGCATCTTGATGTGAAGATTCATCCACATGAACAATATTAACGTGCGATAAAAGATATGCCCCTACCTCTACAGCAACAGCTCTACTCCTCCGTTGTGCAAGAACAGTGACGACTTCAAGAAAAACAAGATTCGAAGTTACAAGCCGTATGTCCGCCGCATCGAGATGTTTGGCAATTTTTTCAGCTTGCCTGGCCAGAGAATCTGCCGGGTTAAAAAGTGCAACAAAATAATTGGAATCGACGAATAGTAGCTTATCGCCGACCATATAAATATTTGTCCATTTGGGATGCGAGATCTTTTGGCCCTTTCCGTCCTAACTTACCAATACGACGAGCGGCAGAAAGAAGTTTTTCGCGCTCCCTCCCCTTAATGACCGGCGCTCTATCGAGGGCTGCATCCAAAACTTGGCGAATGAGTTCGGACATAGTTGTTTTTCTTCGACGTGCTTCACGGCGAAGCGTTTCAATACGCTGTTTGGGAAGATATATTTGAGTTCGGTTCATAT
>CAYISH010000022.1:6705-10468 GCA_964366035.1 uncultured Candidatus Saccharibacteria bacterium | reverse complement strand
CTCGTGGTTATTACCGGCCTTTCAGGGTCCGGGAAGTCTTCGCTTGCTTTCGACACTATTTATGCCGAGGCGGAGCGAAGATTTGTAGAATCGCTTTCTTCTTATGCGCGCCAATTTTTGGGCGTGGCGGAAAAACCCGATGTGGACGAAATCACCGGTCTTTCGCCAGCTATTGCGATTGACCAAAAATCAGTTTCCAAAAATCCGCGCTCCACGGTAGGAACCATTACAGAAATTTATGACTATCTTCGTATCTTATTCGCCCGAGCGGGCGAGCCGCATTGCCCCCAGTGCGGGAGGAAAGTAGAGAAACAATCGGTGGATCAAATCATCAAACACATTCTCTCGCTTCCCAAAGGGCGGGCCATGCTGATATTGGCGGCTGTGGTGCGCGACCGCAAGGGGGAACACCGGCGCACCCTGGAGCTTTTGCAGAAAGAAGGATTTTTGCGGGTGCGCTTTGACGGCTTGGTGATGCGTATCGAAGAAGCCCTTGAAGCAAAAACGGATCCCAAAAAGCGCCACTTTTTAGAAATTGTTGTTGACCGATTGGCGCTCGATGAAGAAATTGACCGGGCGCGCTTGGCAGATTCTTTGGAGACCGCGCTTCGGAAAGGGGAAGGAATTTGCGTTGCAGCTCTCGAGAAAAAAAATGGGGGATGGGAAGATCATCTTTTCTCGGAAAACTTTGCTTGCCCCGTCTGCCAAATCTCGCTGCCGCCTATTGAGCCTCGCCTTTTTTCTTTCAACGCGCCGCAAGGAGCCTGCCCCCGCTGCACGGGCCTTGGCCATACTCTTGAAGTGGATCCAGGTTTAGCGCTGCCGAACAAATCGCTCACTTTGGAGGAAGGCGCGATTATGCCCTGGTCTAGGGCGTCTCATCGGGTCGGGCGCCAATCCTGGTACTGGTATATGCTTTCCGATCTTGCTGAAAAATACCGCTTCTCGCTTCGGGAACCAGTAAAAAATCTTTCCAAAGAAGCAATGAATCTTATTCTTTACGGAGACCCGACAGGAAATTATGAGGGAGTGATTCCCAACATCAAGCGGCGGTGGAAAGAGACGGAATCGGAGTGGACGCGGACAGAAATTGAACGGTATATGACGCTCGAAGTATGCCCTGAATGCAACGGTACGCGCTTAAAGCCCGAAGTACGTTCCGTATTAATAGAAGGGAAAAATATTGCCGACGTCGCGCGCCTTTCTTCGGAGGAGGCATTTTCGTTTGCGTTAAAAATCCAAAAAACACCAGGAGCAAAAGCGGGGATGGCAAAAATTACCGGGCCGCTTTTGAAAGAAATTTCCGCGCGGTTGAAGTTTTTAATTAATGTAGGGCTAGAATACCTTACGCTTGACCGGAGTGCGACTACACTTGCGGGCGGAGAAGCCCAGCGGGTGCGGCTTGCCACCCAAATCGGCTCCGGCCTTTCCGGGGTCATTTATGTGCTCGATGAGCCTTCGATAGGGCTTCACGCCCGCGATCACCACCGCCTTATCGAAACGCTCAAAACGCTCCGAGATTTAGGCAACACCGTCCTGGTGGTAGAGCACGACCGAGAAACGATGGAAGAAGCGGATTGGATCGTGGACATTGGCCCCGGCGCGGGGCATCACGGGGGGAAAATTATTTTTGAAGGAGAATTTTCAAAATTAAAAGAGGCCGATACGCCGACCGGCCACTATCTTTCTGGGAAAAAGTCGCTTCTTATAAAAAAGGTAGAAGAAACGCGGGAGAAGGGTCAATACCTTACCGTGGTAGGAGCGCGGGAACATAATTTGAAAAACCTTACGACAAAAATCCCTTTAGGGAAACTTGTATGCGTCTCGGGGGTGTCGGGTTCGGGAAAGTCCACGCTTGTGGATGATATTCTTTCACGCGCCCTCTTGCGCCATTTTTATGGATCGCGTGAAAACCCCGGCGAGCACGATGAAATCCGCGGCTTGGAGTTTTTGGATAAAGTAGTGGTGGTGGACCAATCTCCTATTGGAAGAACGCCTCGCTCTAATCCCGCCACCTACACCGGCACTTTTTCGTTCATTCGCGAGCTTTTTGCCCGCACGCGCGACGCTCGGTCGCGAGGGTACAAAGCGGGCAGATTTTCTTTCAACGTAAAAGGGGGGCGATGCGAGGCCTGCGAAGGGCAGGGAGTGAAAAAAATAGAAATGTATTTCCTTCCCGACATTTATGCGGAATGCGAGGAATGCAAAGGAACGCGTTATAACAAAGAAGCGCTTTCGATTTTGTACAACGGGCTTAACATCTCCCAAGTGCTGGGCCTCTCTATTGAGGAGGCGCTTCGTTTTTTCAAAAATATTCCGCACATAAATACCCGCCTTGACACCCTGCGGGAGGTAGGGCTTGAATACATGAAGTTAGGGCAAAGCGCTACTACGCTCTCGGGAGGCGAGGCCCAACGAGTAAAGCTGGCTACAGAGCTTGCCCGCCGCGGCACAGGGAAAACCCTTTACATTTTAGATGAGCCGACTACGGGCCTTCACTTCGAAGATATCCGCAAACTTTTGACCGTGCTCCGCGCGCTGGTAGAAAAAGGAAATTCGGTGCTAGTCATCGAACACAATCTCGATGTGCTGAAAAACGCGGATTGGATTATTGATCTGGGGCCGCAGGGCGGCGGGGGCGGCGGGCGGATTGTAGCGGAAGGAACGCCGGAGGAGATTATGAAATCGAAAGAGTCGATTACCGGCGCGTGGCTAAAGAAAGCATGAGAGTTACTTTGTTTTCCGTAGCAAGGTTATAATGCGTAATACGAATATGCGGATAGGAATTATGGGCGTGGGTATGGTGGGAGGGACGCTTGCCCGCTATTTTTCGGAAGTAAAAAATTTAAGGCGCGGAGAGGGGCTTTTTTTGTACGACGCTGACCCGAAAAAAGGATTTACCGACGACGTGAACAGCGCCGACGTTATTTTTATTTGCGTGCCTACCCCGCCCGGGAAGAACGGTGGAGCTGATCTTTCTATATTGGAGAGTGCGCTCGCTTCGTTGCAGGGAGAAAAGACGGTGGTGATAAAATCTACCGTACCGCCGGGCACAACGGAGCGCTACCAGAAAAAATTTTCTCATCTCTCTCTTTTGTTCAGTCCGGAATTTCTTACCGAATCGCGGGCGTGGGAAGACATGCTGCGGCCCGACCGGCAGATTGTGGGGCATACCGAGCACTCAAAAAACCAGGCGGGGCCGATTTTGACCATGCTGCCCCAGGCCTTTTTTTCCTCGCCGGGCACGTTGGGCACCTACCAATTCGTGCGCGCCAACGCCACCGAAGCGGAGTTGGGAAAATACGCCGGGAACTTGTTTGGGGCCATAAAAGTGGCGTATGCGAATATTTTGGCGGACATCGCGGAGGCGCTCGGCAACACTGATTATGAAAACGTGCGGAAAATTGTGGCGCACGACCGTAGAATCGGGGATGGGTGGATGGATGTATACCACAACAAGTACCGCGGATTCGCTGGCATCTGCTTGCCGAAGGACGCAGCCGCTTTGATGGTCGCCATGAAAGAGCTTTCGAAAAAGAAACCAGCAAGCGCGAAAGAGAACATACTTTTAAAAAAGGGAGCAGGAGTGATCAAAGCGGTTCTTGATTACAATGACGCGCTTCTTGCCTCGCAAAGACTTTCCTTAGAAGACGTGGGCGTACACGACCAAGAGTGGTTGAAGCGTCGGCGGGGAGCGGCAAAAATACAGAAAAATAAAACCAAAAAAGAAAAAAAGAAAGATCGGAAGAGCGTCGTGTAGGGA
>CAYISH010000022.1:0-6695 GCA_964366035.1 uncultured Candidatus Saccharibacteria bacterium | reverse complement strand
GGGGGCGCTCCCCCCTCCCACAAAAAAAAAAAACAACAAAAAAACAACAAACAAACCACCCCCCGCCCCCGCCCGCGCCCCCCCCCCCCCCCCCTTATCGGGTCGCATATTGCGGACCGGCTTTTGGAGAAAGGATATGCCGTTCATGTTATCGATAATCTTGTAACCGGCACACGCGAGAATGTACGCCCCGAGGCGGCATTCCACCAGGCTGATATTTTAGATTTTGATTCGGTCAAAAATATTTTTGAAGGAGCTAAGTATGTTTTCCACTCTGCTGCCCTTGCGCGCGTGCAGCCTTCGATCCAGGACCCGCGCGCCTCGAACCAGGCCAACGTAACTGGAACACTCAATGTCCTGTTGGCTTCGCGCGACGCGGGAGTAACGCGCGTGGTGTACTCGGCCTCATCGTCGGCATACGGCAACCCAGAGCGCATGCCGATGCAAGAACATATGGAAGCCCGCCCCATGAGTCCTTATGCGCTTCAAAAATATGTAGGCGAATTGTATGCTCGCCTGTTTTCTTTTTTGTACGGCATCGAAACGGTCTCGCTCCGCTACTTTAACGTATACGGACCGCGGATGAGTACTGACGGACATTATGCGCTCGCGATAGCAAAATTTTTGGAGCAACGCAAACGCGGCGAGCCGCTTACCATAGTACCAGACGGTACGCAATCGCGCGATTTTACCCATGTCTTAGATGTAGTCGAGGCCAATATTCTGGCCGCAGGGAGCGGCAAAGTTGGCCAAGGCGAAGTAGTCAACGTCGGCGCGGGGCGTGATCGGAGCATTTTAGAACTCGCCGATCTCATCGGCGGGGAGAGGGTATTTATCGAGCCTAGAATTGAGCCCCGGCGGACGCTCGCGGATATTTCGCGCGCTCGAGAACTTTTGGGATGGGAGCCGAAAGTCGCATTTGAGGACGGGATCGCCGAGCTCAAAAAGCTTCACGGCATTTCTTGAACAGCGACTTGACAAACTTTCTCGGCTCGTTAGAATGGTAGTTGGTACTCGGCTGCAAAGAGTGCTAGTATTCAAAATTATCTCATTAACTTTTTATTTTTAGGCGTATGATAAAACTTAAACCGCTTACCGACCGCGTGCTTATCGAACCCATGAGCCCGAGTGAAAGGGCGAACAAAACAAAGTCGGGGATTGTCATTCCCGATACGGCCGACAAAGAACGTCCCGAACAAGGAACTGTTATTGCTGTCGGCCCCGGGCGATGGAATGAAGATGGAGACAGATTTATTCCCATGTCGGTGAAAAAAGGGCAGAAAGTTCTGTTTACAAAATATGGCCCGAACGAAATAAAGATCGACGGTAAGGAATATTTGATTGCCCGAGAAGAAGATATTCTGGGAATTATAGAATAACTCTTCGCCCTCATTACTAATTACTAACTACTCATTAAGGTATGCCAAAACAAGTTGTATTTAACACCGAAGCGCGGGAGCTTTTGAAGCGGGGGGTGGACCAAGTGGCGAACGCCGTAAAAGTAACCTTGGGCCCCAAAGGCCGCAATGTGGTGCTCGAAAAAAGCTACGGAGCTCCGACTATCACCAACGACGGCGTAACGATTGCAAAGGAAATCGAACTTCCGAATAAAATAGAAAATTTGGGAGCGGAGATTGTAAAAGAGGTAGCCTCGAAAACCAACGATGTAGCGGGCGACGGCACGACAACCGCCTCAATTTTGGCGCAGGCAATTATTACTGAAGGGCTCAAAAACATTACGGCTGGCGCCAATCCCATGAGCGTAAAACGCGGCATTGAGCGCGCTACGGAAGCCGCGGTGAAATATCTCGATACGATCAAAAAAGAAGTGGGCGGCGAGAAAGAAGACATCGCCCAAGTAGCGACCATTTCGGCAAAAGATAAAGTCATTGGCGACGAGATTGCAAGAGCGATTATGAAGGTGGGCAAAGACGGGGTGGTAACGGTAGAGGAATCGCCCACATTCGGCATTAAGCACGAAGTCGAGGAAGGGCTCCAATTCGACCGCGGCTATATTTCCCCGTATATGGTTACGAACACGGAGCGCATGGAAGCTTCGTACGAAGATATCGACATTTTGATTACCGACCAGAAAATTTCTTCGATAGAGGAAATTTTGCCGCTTCTCGAAAAGGTTGCCCAAAAAAGTAAAAAAGAATTAATGATTATCGCCGAAGACGTGGAAGGCCAAGCGCTTGCGACCTTGGTAGTAAACAAAATCCGCGGCACGTTCCACGCTCTGGCGGCAAAAGCGCCCGGCTATGGAGACAGAAGGGATGAGATGCTTGAAGACATCGCGGTTGTAACCGGCGGAAAAGTTATTTCTGAAAAGGCGGGAATCAAATTGGAAAAAGCCGAGCTCTCTATGCTGGGGCATGCCCGTCGAGTGAGCGCGACTAAAGACCGCACGATAATTGTAGGCGGCAAAGGGAAAAAAGAAGAAATCGAAAAAAGGGTGAAGCAAATTCGCGCCCAGATCGAAAAATCCGATTCGAGCTACGACAAGAAAAATTTGCAGGAGCGGGTTGGTAAACTCTCGGGCGGAGTGGCGGTCATCCGGGTTGGAGCCGCTACCGAAATGGAGCAGAAGGATAAAAAACACCGCATTGAAGACGCAATTTCTGCTACCAAGGCGGCCTTGGAAGAAGGAATCGTGGCGGGTGGAGGTGTTGCGCTTGCGCGCGCCGCGCAGGCCTTGGAAAGCGAGATGAAAAAATACGCCAAAGACGAAGCCTTCGATCGCGATGAACTCACTGGCATGGAAATTCTCCGAACGGCTATTTTGAAGCCCTTGTGGCAAATTGCCGAGAACGCGGGCGTGTCGGGCTCCATCGTGGTGCAGGAAGTGCTTGAGCAAAAGGGGAACGCGGGTTATAACGCAGCGACTGGAAAATATTCCAGCGACCTTATTAAAGAAGGTGTCGTGGACCCAAAAAAGGTAACGCGTGCAGCCCTTCAAAACGCAGCTTCAGCTTCGGCCATGCTTCTGACCACTGAAGTAGTGATTGCCGATCTTCCCAAAAAAGATATGCCAGCTGGCGGACTCGGCGGTATGCCTCACGAGGAGTATTAAAAATGATTCCGGTCCACCCAACCGGTTTTGGCGGTTCAACCGCCAAGTTGAGATGAAAGTATCGCTGTTTGTACCGGAGCGCTTTCATTTCGGTTGGCTCTCAAGTGCAATGACCCCGGACAAGTCCAGGGTCAGAAAAATTTGAGCGGCAGATCGAGTTGGTTGGGATTTGGCGGGTCAGGCAATGTTTCCAGAAGGTGTCTGATCGCCGTTATCTCATTATTTCTTAACACGATGCGGTCATAAGGGTACCTAAAGAAATATTTCACCAAAAATTCTTCAGCCGTGCCTTCGAGGCCGCATCCAAAACAATGGAATCGTCCCGATTTAGGCCAGAATCTAAGAGATGGCGTTCTCTCTTGGTGAAAGACGCAGTGCGCCATAATGGCACCAGTAGAACGTTCATGGAACTCGATCTTAAGTTTTTTAAGAACTACCCACCAGTTCATTTCTTACCTCCTTTTGGGACAGCTCTGTTGACGCGGAGTAGCGCGTTGCACGCCAGAGCCGTCCTCGTCAATACAGAGCCGTTTGAAAATTATATGCGAAGAACCACAAATGTCAAAGTAGCTTCTCCTTTACTTGGCAAGTGGAAAATGCTACCATTCAACCAATGGAAACAATTATTTTTGTAGTAGCGATTGGGTTGCTCCTTGCGAGCGGGTTTTTCGATGTTATCAGCTGGCAGTTTAATATCGTGGCGATTGCGATTGCGGCGGTGTTATGGCTTGTGGCGATTTACAACGGCCTGGTGCGGCTTCGCTACCGAGCGAAGGAAGCATGGTCCGATATCGAAGTGCAGTTAAAACGCCGGTATGATTTGATTCCGAATCTTGTAGAAACAGTCAAGGGATATGCCAAGCACGAAACATCCGCGTTTGAAAATGTAACTAAAGCGCGGGCGGCAGCCATGGGCGCCGAAACCGCAGGGGAACACGCACAAACGGAGAATATGCTCACCGGAGCATTAAAGTCGCTGTTCGCGGTCGCGGAAGCGTACCCGGATTTGAAAGCGAATACGAATTTTTTGGAACTGCAGCGCGAGCTCTCCGACACCGAAAACAAAATCCAGGCCGCCCGCCGGTTTTTCAATTCCAACGTGATGGAGTTGAACACTCGGGTTGATACTCTTCCTACTAATATGATTGCTGGCGCGTTTGGATTCAAAAAAGAAGAATTCTTTGATTTGGATGAAACTCCGGCCGAGCGCGAACCGGTAAAAGTTTCGTTTTAGCCAAAATTTTCTATGGCAACGCTCTGGACTGAAAAGGATTCAAACATCCGTAAAACATGGCTTTTGATGCTAGTGTTTTTCCTTGTTGTCATGACTGTGGGATGGGCGTTTTCGCAAATATACGGGAACCCTGGTATTTTGGTGATTGCCGTTTTATTCAGCGTCATCATGAGCGTCGGCTCGTATTGGTATTCTGATAAGCTAGTGATTGCCACAACGGGCGCGCGCCCTTTGTCCGAAGCTGAAGCGCCGGAAATTCATAACATTATAGAAAACTTGGCGATTACGGCAGGTCTTCCGAAACCGCGCATATATATTGTAGATTCGCCTCAACCCAATGCGTTTGCAACGGGGAGAAATGTGGAACACGCCGTGGTTGCGGTAACAAGCGGTATTCTTCGCCTTATGAATCGTACCGAGCTTGAAGGTATTCTTGCGCATGAGATGAGCCACATAGGGAACCGCGACATGCTTGTCTCTACCGTGGCGGTAGTGCTTGTAGGATTTATCCAGCTTCTCTCCGACATGTTTTTGCGCTCGATGTTTTGGGGCGGCGGCAGAGATCGGGAAGGAGGAGGAAACGTATTCTTGCTCTTGGCGGGAATTGCGCTTGCCATATTGGCGCCGATCGCGGCGATATTAATACAGCTTGCGGTTTCGCGCCGCCGCGAGTTTTTGGCCGATACATCGGGGTCTTTGCTCACGCGCTACCCCGAAGGGCTTGCTTCTGCCTTGGGAAAATTGGCGCACGACCACACGCCCATGCGCCAGGCGAACCATGCCACGGCGCATCTGTGGCTCGACGACCCCTACCAAGGCAAAGAAAAAAAGACTTCGTTTCTTACAAAAATTTTCATGACCCATCCTCCCATAGAGGAACGCATCAAACGCCTTCGGGAATTGAGGGTATAAAAGCACTACTTGGTGGAACGCAGCAGAAAGAGAACAACACGTAACGCTTTTACAAAAAATATAGACGGCCGCACAACTTTTTTGTAATGAATATTTTCCCTAGATCCGAGAAAAAGATGACGCTTAGCCGGGCTGTGTTAGCGACGTTGGGGCTTGTCGGCATTCTTAGTGTTGCGCTTATCGCCCCGAACGCAGTTCAGGCGTTTAAGTTCTTGATTCCTTCCCACAAAAGAGGGAAAAGCAAACAAAAATGGCTTTCTTATCGCATCAATGCTGCCGTCTCGCGGCTTCAAAAAGAGGGGTTTGTAAAAATTGAGGAACGAGGTGGCCGAATGTTCGCGGGTCTTACAGAGAAAGGAAAGCGTCGGTTCGAATATTTTCGCTTACACGCTCCATCGCTGAAAGAGCAAAAAGAATGGGACCACAAATGGCGGATAGTAGTATTTGATATAAAGGAAGAAAAGCGGGTTTCGAGGAATAAACTGAGAAACGAGCTTAGAAATTTTGGGTTCGTCCGCCTTCAGCAGAGCGTATGGGTGTATCCGTACGAGTGCGAGGAACTTATCGCTCTCCTGAAAACAGATGAACGCTTGTGGGGTTCGGTGTTGTATGTAGTTGCGGAAAGCGTAGAAGGTGAGGAGAGATTGAAGAAAATATTTGATCTGAAGTAAAACCGCTTCCCAGCTTTACCCGCTGTAGCTGAATTTACAAAAATATATGCGGCCGCACTTATTATTTGTAATCTATATGGAGTTTTGTTTGGGCATGGACTTTATGATATGCTGAGGGCCAAGTTGCAACGAAGAAGATTGATAGGGACAATGACTTTGCAAAAACAATTTAGAAAAATCGGCGAAGATACCAGCGGAAATGTTTTACTCCGCGCAAAAAATAATATTGAGACTAATTTTCTTGGTTTTGAAGTACATATCATGGCATTTGCAGGAGAGGGGATGGACAACCGGGTGTTCCTTTAAAGAATGCGTACCAGTTTTTGGATCAGAAAACAAAGGACTATGTTGAAAAAGTTCACGAAAAATATCTCTCTGATGATACAAACTTAGAATATACTCCTGCCCTCCTTCATTCGGACCTAAGTCCGGAGCACGTTATTTACGACGAAGATAAAAAAGCTGTGGTAGGTATTATCGATTTCGGCGATATAGAAGTTGGCGACCCGGATTTCGATTTGGTGTATCTCTATACGGACTACGAAAAAAAGTTTTTAGAAATTTTCTTACGGTATTTCCCGCAGGGCAACGCCAGCAAACTTATGAAAAAGTTAGATTTTTTCAGTAGGTGCGCTGCCATGTACGATATAGTCAATTCGATAGAGCGCAATGAGGACGCAATTTTAAAGTGGGCTCTAGGGAAACTGGCGAAGGAAGCTCACTCCTGATATTATAATCTCGTCCTGGAAGGGTGGCAGAGTGGTCTAATGCACACGCTTGGAGAGCGTGAGTCTGGGAAACCGGA
>CAYISH010000021.1:7370-10482 GCA_964366035.1 uncultured Candidatus Saccharibacteria bacterium | reverse complement strand
TGGCTCTGGTGGCGTAGAGGACCAAAAACAATCTCTCATAAAACGTGGGTGATGTTGTCTGTGATCATTATGGCATTGTGGTGGGGGTTTTTTACGCTCTATTCTCTCCTCTTGATCCACTTGAATGATCTTCAGCTTCGCTTTCTCGCGTTTGCGTATATTTGGGAAGTGATTGTCGTGGGAGGGATGGCGGCATATGCGGTTGTTCGTATCGCCCGATTCGCGGAGTTGTATCTTAACGATGAGGTCACCGTGTCGCCTGCAGATGCGCACACGCGTATCGCCGCGATACCGTGGCATGCCGCTGTTACCTTTACCGTAATTATTATTTTCGGCTACTCCGTTGGTTCTCTGCAACTTGCGTATTTTTCAGGGCTTCCTTTTCCGGAAATCGTAAAAAATATGCTTACCGGAGTGGTAAGCGGTATTTTTGGATCGCTCATCATCTTTTTTATTCTTGAGCGCATCATAAATCCTGCTTTGCAGAAGAGCGGCGCTAGCATTGAATTAACGCGCGCGGTGAAGACAAAAAAGCGCTTCTCCCTTTTTACCAAAATCTATGCGACCACAGGTATTCTTGCTCTCGTGAGTTTGAGTTTCTTTGGTATGATGGCGTATAGCAGAGGTCAGATTATTTTTGAGGATCAGCTCCGTTTCCGATTGCGGAAGGAACTTGAATTTGCCGCAGAGCAATATCGCGCGACGGGTATCTTTCTTTCTGAAGTGGCGCAGAAAGAGCGTTTCGGGCAACACGGCGAGTTGCGTCTTAAAATTGCGGAGAATGGTATAACGCTTGGTCCCGCAATTACGGTTGATCGCGTGCGCACCGCAAAACTCATAGGAATTCTTCCGCTTGACGAGATGCGGTATTTACAGGGAATCATTTTTGAGTATGACTTCAATGCGAGTCTTCGCGTCCTGCTGATTTTTAGCATGTTCATATTCTTCATGATTTTACTGCTTGTTTCCGTCATTAACACCCTTTTTGTCCGCTCCATCATCAGACCTATTGAGGAAATAAAAGCAGGAGGAATTCGCATGGGGAAGGGAATTTTTTCCCAACCTATCAGCGTATACACTAATGATGAATTAGAAGATGTGAGTGTCGCGCTCAACGAGGCGGCGCGAAAGCTTGAAACGTCATATTCAAATCTGGAAACGGAAGTTTCTCTTCGTACGAAAGAAGCCGCCGAAGCAAATAAAATACTTCAGAAGCAAATCGCGGAATTGGATAAAACCGCTAAGCTTCTCGTGCGGAGGGACTTTGAATTGCAACAGGTAAGTGAGCGGTTCCGCGAGATGGATGAATCCAAAAGTCATTTTGTCTCCATTGCCGCGCATCAGTTGAGAACCCCGCTTTCCGCCATCAAATGGACTCTGCAGATGCTTTTGGCCGGGGATATGGGGAAGATATCATCAGAGCAACAGCCCCTGATAGCGCAGGCGTTTACGAGCACTGAACGTCTTATAACTTTGGTGGGAGATCTCCTCAACGTCGCCCGAATTGAGTCGGGGCAGGTTCTCTATCGCTTTGAATCATTTAGTCCTGAAACGCTGGCCAATAACCTTATTAATGAATCAGGTTACAAAGCCAAAGAAAAGAGAATCAGTTTATCTTTTGTCTGCAAGACTAAACCTTTTCCTGACGCCGCCGGAGATCGGGAGAAACTTACCATGGCGTTGCAAAGCATGATTGAGAATGCCATAAGTTATACGGAACCCGGGGGAAATGTTACGGTTTCGCTTGAAAAGAAAGACGATGCATATTATCAAATTTCCGTTTCAGACAACGGCATAGGAATTCCCAAAAGCCAGCAGCATATGATTTTCCAGAAATTTTTCAGGGGAGACAATGTGATACGAGAGCAGATTGCGGGTACGGGTTTGGCACTCTACATTACTGCAAAAATCATTGAAGCCCACGGCGGAAAGATTGAAGTGCAGTCGGAGGAAAATAAAGGAACTACTTTTGTGGTAACTTTGCCTTTTTTGCGGTAAGATACTGAGTACATAATAGAGAGAATTATTATAGTGAAGAAAATCTTTCTTATAGACGATGACCAGGTTTTAACTCGACTCCTTCAGCAGAAGCTCGAAAAAGAGGGTTATGAATTTCAGGCGGTAGGCGATGGGGCAGACATAGAGAAAAAACTCAAAGCGGGAAAACCGGATTTGCTTCTCTTGGATGTTGACCTGCCCTATAAAAACGGGGTGAAGATTCTTGAGGATATCCGGAACGATGCAGAATTAAAAAACCTTCCGGTGATCGTTATTTCAAATTCCGGTAACCCGGTGGATGTGTACCGTATAAAACAGCTCGGAGTTAAGGACTATTTCATAAAAGTTGATTTTGATCTTGATAAATTGGCGGTTCTGCTGGCTAAATATTTTTTGCAGGATGTTAAATAATCCATGACGAAAAATAACAAAAAAATTCTAATAGTGGAGGATGATCAATTTTTGATGAGCTTGCTCAAAATAAAGCTTTCCGCTCACGATTTTACGGTTTTGACCGCGTTCGACGCCGAAGAGGCGTTTGCGGTCTTGGAAAAAGAACAGGTTGCCTGCATCCTGCTTGATCTCTTGCTCCCCGGGGTGGACGGTTTTAGCGTTCTGGAACGGTTAAGGGATAGTGAACGTTTTAAGTCCATCCCGGTAATAGTCATCTCCAACCTTGGCGCTGCCGAAGAAAAAAAGAAAGCGCTCGGTCTTGGAGCACATTATTTTCTCATTAAAGCCGAGAACTCTCCGGAAAGTATTGTGAAGAAAGTTGAGGAAATCGCGGGGTAATCTTGCGTTTCAAAAAGATCGGAACGAACCACATACTTGCCGTGGAATTTTGTCCATTTGCGCCCTGCACAAAGCCACCAAGCCGAGGGGCGAAGCCCCGAGCGAGGCAAATCACGCCGTAAATAAACTTTGGTGGACCTAGAGGTAATCGAAACCTCGCCTCGTCCATGCCATGGACGCGTTCTACCACTGAACTATAGGCCCATCTTGTCAAAAATTCCAAACTCTAATTTCTAAATTCTTCTCTACACCCTACAACCTATTCTTATGCGCCCCCACTCCGAATCGGACGGAGATTTTTCCCTTAGGACGGGAGTGTTCT
>CAYISH010000021.1:0-7270 GCA_964366035.1 uncultured Candidatus Saccharibacteria bacterium | reverse complement strand
ATGCGCCCCCACTCCGAATCGGACGGAGATTTTTCCCTTAGGACGGGAGTGTTCTATCCATTGAACTACGGGGGCAGACCTTTATCCTTATACCATAAATCACGCCACGTGATAAAATGCTTGGTAATGACCGAACATGAAGAAAAGATTACCCAGGCGGTAGAGAAAGCCATGCCTGCCGTAGCGAGTATTACGATTGCAAAAGAGGTGGAAGACATCGCCCGCGATCTCCCGCTTGAATTTTTCCGCCTGCCGCATTATCAGGAATTTTTAGAGCATGAAATCGACCACGCTCCGAAAGACGACAAGGGGCGGATAAAGGTGGGGGGAGGGTCGGGATTTTTTGTAAGCCCCGATGGGCTTCTCTTAACCAATCGGCACGTGGTCTCCGAAGCGCATGCGGTTTACACCGTCGTCGCGGGCGAGAAGCGGTATGAAGCAATGGTGGTCGCGCGCGATCCTATTAACGATGTCGCAGTTCTTAAAGTAAAACCAGACGGCGGCAAAGTACCTTGCTTAAAACTGGCTGAAACAAAAAACCTCAAACTGGGCCAAAGCGTAATCGCGGTGGGAAACGCCTTAGGAGAATTTCAGAATACTGTTTCTACGGGCGTTGTTTCAGGCCTTTCGCGCTTTATTTCCGCCGCCTCGGACTCGCTGGGACGCCAGGAGCGGCTCCGAGGGCTTATTCAAACCGATGCCGCCATTAACCCGGGAAACTCGGGCGGGCCTTTGGTGAACCTCGACGGCGAGGCCGTGGGCATTAACGTAGCAGTAGTGTTCGGAGCGCAAAATATCGGCTTTGCCATTCCCATTGAACGGGCCCGGCGCGACTTGGACGAAATAAAAGAGTTCGGTAGAATCCGGCGGCCATATATAGGTGTGCGTTACCTTCTTCTCAACAAATTTCTCCGCGACCGCTTCCGCCTTCCCGTAGAACGGGGAGCGCTTATCATAAACGAGGGCATCCCCGGAGATTTTGCGGTAGTACCCCACTCTCCTGCAGACAAAGCAGGGCTAAAAGAATTCGACGTTATTACTCATTGTGACGGCAAGGAAATTACCGAACGCGAAACGCTTGAAGACTTGCTCGCAAGCCACGAGATAGGAGACAGAGTGGAGCTTGGAATTTTACGGAAAGGAAAAGGAGAGTCAGTAGAAATTACGCTCGAGGAATTTCACAAACTCAACTGATACTTAGAGAACTGATCAAAAATCCCACCGCATAAGCAATCCCCGCCGCAATACCGCCCAACAAAAG
Organism: uncultured Candidatus Saccharibacteria bacterium; assembly: GCA_964366035.1. Taxonomy (GTDB): domain Bacteria; phylum Patescibacteriota; class Minisyncoccia; order JACPKW01; family UBA11713; genus CAYISH01. The sequence continues at coordinate 6,009 of CAYISH010000021.1, read as the reverse complement.
CACCTTGAGGCCGGAGAAAAACCAGTTGCGCTTGGTATACGTCGAACGAAGCGCTCCCACAACAAAAAGCGAGGCAAGCGCAAGGACAAATGAGTACCGAAAACTGCGGGGACCCGACCAGTGATCTAAAAACGGCACCAAGGGCAAAAGCCCCGCCGCCACAAACGAAAAAAACGTAACCACGGAATTGCGGACAGGTTTTTCGTATTTAGATTCTCGCAGTTTCTCCGCTTCCAAAAATTCTTTTTCCGATTCGGTTCCCAGATAATTGGAAACCGCCATGGAAAAGCCGTCGGCAAAAAGGTTTGCAAACCCCAATACTACCACTGTGATTGCGGCAAGCTTTCCGCCTTGTACGGCCGCCACCACCGCAAATGTGGTGACAATACCGTCACTCGCAGCATAGACAATGTCCTTCAAAAGTTCCGCTTTTTGATGCTCTACCGCGTGGTTTTGCTGCATGACGCCATTATTCCTGCTTAATACCCAGTAAGCGCGAAAGCTCTTCTGGATCGTAGCCGATGACTATCTCACGGTCTACTGTGATCACGGGGACGCCGAGCTGGCCGGAAGTATGCACCATTTCTTCTCGAGCTTTGGCATCAACTGCTATGTTTAATTCCTGGTACTGAATGTGATTTTTTTCGAAAAATGCCTTGGTCATCTTGCAGTACGCACAGGTGGGGGTAGTATAAATTTTTACTTCTTTGGCCATAGTTATTCTAGTTAGTATCCAGTAAACTCTTCAAAGCGAATATCGTCGCGAGAAATACCCAATTCTTTAAGCGCTTCGGTTATTCCCTGTACCATGCCGGGCGGACCCACCACGTAAAAAATAGTTTTGCCGCTCTCTCCTGCGCCAAATGTTTCCTTCAAAAATGCCGCGTCTACCATGCGCGTAGGCCCATTCCAGGATTTTTTCGCCTTATCCATCTCCGTCATCGTCGCTACCAAACGAAAATTGGGATTTTCTTTCTCCCACCCCATAAGCTCGCCTAAAAACACCGCGCTCTCGGGCGTGCGGTTGGAATAAATAAGCGTAATGGAATGCGGAAGCTTTTCTTCCGTCGCATACTTTACAACGCTGCGGACGGGGGTAATGCCGATGCCACCTGTAATAAACACTGCTTTTACATTCGGGTTTTCGTGGAGCGTAAAGTTGCCCCGCGGCCCTTCCACTTTCGCGGGAGTGCCAAGCGGGATTTCGGCCAAGCTTCGCTTGAAGGCGGAACCCGACATGCGCGTGGCGATCATTAACGCTCCTTTATCGTTGGGGCTTGATGCAATCGAGAATTCGCGGTGGTCTTTTTTCTCGTCGGTATACGGCGGATCTGAAATGCCGACTTCTACATACTGGCCTGCCGCAAAAGAAAAGTTTGGTTTCGGCGAGGTATCAAACACAAATGCCATAGTCCCCTCCGCGGCCTCAAACCGGTCTTTGAGAGGAAACAGGTAGTAATCTTTCATGTGTATATTGTATACAATGGGCGCAAAAAAACAAAAATCTCCCGCCCAGGGAAGATTTTTGCTTATTTGATTTTTTACTTAGTACGCTACCGCGCCTGCCGCATTCACTCTTCCCCAGCCAAAGTTAGCGTCTTTACCCGATTTTCCAAGATCTTTCGCTGTCTTGAAAAGCGCATCTTGTGCCTGCGAGAGCAAGTAGGCGGGATGCGCCGATTTTATAAGCGCTACCACCGCGCTTATAATCGGTGTTGCCATGCTTGTTCCTGAAGCGTACACATACGAACTCCCCGTCCAGGCAGAAAGAAGACTTACTCCCGGTGCCGTGATATCAACCGCGGTTCCTCTGCCTGAAAAGCTCGCAATCCTGTCGCTCGAGTCCACCGCGCCTACGGTAGTGGAGTAGCTAATGCAGCCCGGAATGGATACTCCCGCGCTTCCGCTGTTCCCCGCCGCCGAAACCACCGCTACTCCCTTATCAACCGCATATTTAATTGCCGTAGTAAGATCGGGCATCACGCCATCACAAAATCCTTTGTATGTGTATGGTCTTCCCGTTCCAAGGCTCATATTGATCGCATCCGCCCCCCACTCATCACCCGATCCGGTCACACCGTCTGGCCCGTCCACCGCCCAATAAATTCCCTCGATAATATCACTGAAATATCCTGAACCCGCCGCGTTCAACACTTTTCCTGCAATTACTGTCGCGTCGGGCGCAGTTCCTTTGGCAAAAGCGTTTACTCCGTCCGCAGTAATAAGCCCTGCCACATGGCTTCCGTGCCCGTTGTCGTCCATAGAATCGGCATCATTATTTACAAAATCCCATCCACCCCCGTAGCTCGAAGCGGCAGAAAGTTCCGGGTGCAAATAGTTATAGCCCGTATCCAGTATTACAATTTTGCGCCCCGCTCCCGTATTGCCCGCGGCATGCACCGTATTGGCGCCAATTTGGCTGTTGGCGCTCGCCGATTGAGTAGTCACCCCACCGCCCTCTCTGCGCTTTTCTCCTATTTCCTCTTGGGCAAAAGCTTGAATATCTTCTTGAAGTCCCAACAGAGAGGCAATCCCGCTAGTACATGCCAGCACTATCGTCTTTCGCGCCTCTTTTTTAACCTCGCAACCAGCTTCAAGCGCTTTTGCCGCTTGAGCCCGGTCGCGCGTAAATACTCTTACTTCTTTCACTTCTCCCCCTTTCACACCCTTCTCGGCAAATGCCGGGACAAAGGCAAGAGAAAAAACAAAGAAACCGGCAAAAATCGAAAAGAGAACATTATGTTTATTCATACCATTATTTTATGTGTGCATGGCATGCGCTGTCAAGAAATCGACGATTTATAAAAAGAGCAATTGAATGCAAACAAAACTACGAAAAAATATCTAAAAGTTTTTCGCAGGTAAGGCGGAATGCCGAACAATGGGTGCCTAGAGAGGATCGAACTCTCGTATCTGCTGCCACAGAGCAGCGCTTTACCACTAAGCTATAGGCACCATATCAAAATACTAAACTCGCGCGGGTTTTTGCGGCCCGCCGTTATCATACAAAAACGTGGGCGCTAATCTACTTTGTAAAGCGTGGCGCCCTCCTTGGCTTGCTGCGAAATTTTTATCGCTACCTCGTCGCCCGCTTTCGCCGATATCATCGGCTCGTGGTTTACCTGTATCGATTCTACAATATCTGTAAATTCCGCATCCCCCTTTTTAAACTTAATGGCATCTCCCGTCGAAATAGCGCCGGAAAGCTTTACTACTGCCACGCCAGCTTTATCGAAATAGTGGGTAACGCGCCCAACTTCTTTTTCTGCCATATTTATAAGCTCAATTCTCCACCCAAAAGACCTTTCTTCGCCCCAGAACGGGCTACTTTTATACTACTCCCGCCCCACACCAGGTCAACATTTATCGTAGCAAAAGCTCTTTCCAAAGGGAACCTCGCCTAAAGATTAAAATTCAAGAGTCAGCGCGGGTAAGTAGACAAAGTGAGAACTTATTTAATAAGGTCCAAAACCATGGCATCCCACAGGCATTCCATATGTTCTTTGGATAACGAAGACGGATACGTACAGAACCAGAAAGGCAAAAATAAATGCAAATATAACATTTCGGGATGATGGGTATTTTTTATCAATTAGGGTGACGGCAACAAGTAAAACTAATCCGGCAAGAGAATAAGAAAAACCTAAAGCATCGCTACACCCTAAATTCCCAGAAACAAGTAGAGAATTAAGGGGGATCAATCCCAATACCAAAAGGACGGCGCCAATAATCAAACTTAGATAATTGAGAGCTTTATACATATCTAAATAGTACAACAAAAAACGCAACAAACAAACGAAAAAATTTCGACGTCGCCAGCCCTCCGGAGGCGGGCAGGCGAACCGACCCGCTTCGCCGGAGCTTCCCGCCAACGGCGAGGCTCGCCAGAGGCGGCAACGAGGCGAGTGTTTTTCTCCAGGTTCTTTTGCGGTTTTGAGCGGTGCGGCGGGGCGGCTTCCTTAGTTCCGTTCTCCGCCAGAGGCGGATCCGCCTTCGGCGGAAAAGTAGGTTCGTCCAAAGTTCAGAATTTCCCACAAAAATAAGGAGCAAGGCGACTATATTTTTGTAGGATGCCGAAGCAGAGCTTCGGCGCCACAAAAATGCGAAGCAGAATTTTGTTTGTCCTTAGCTGTGCTCAAGATCTTCGAGATGCAGCATCTTATGCTGCGCCACAAAACTTTGTCGAGAAAATCCGCATGCGCCGGCATGAGGATTATTCGTGACCAATTCCCGCCATCTCTCCTTTTGCGTTTTTCCAGAAATTCAATATAATACACACATCTGAATAAACCGAGAATCAATAATCAAATAACTGCCTCGCCCGTGCGTGTCATCGGAGACGACGGCACGAACTATGGGGTCATCGAGGTAGCCGAGGCTCTTCGCATTGCCCGCGAACAGGGACTCGATGCCATTGAGATCTCCCCCACCGCCAAACCGCCCATAGTGAAAATCATGGACTTCGGCAAATGGCAGTACCAGGAAGAAAAAAAGCGGCGGGAGGCCAGAAAAAAGGTGCAGGAAGTAGAAGTGCGGGCCGTACGCCTCGGCATTGGCACCTCGGCGCACGACCTTGAAATGAAAGCCAAGAAAGTGGGCGAGTTTATGGAAGAAGGCGACAAGGTAAAAATAGAGCTGATGCTTCGCGGAAGGGCGAAGGGGCTTGATAAAGCTTTTATCCGCCAGCGACTTGAGCGCATCTTGCATTTTATTCCGATTGATTATAAGATTGCAGACGGGCCTAAACAGGGCCCACGCGGTATTTTTGTAGTATTGGAAAGGAAGTAGAGGCAAATGGCGAAAACATACAAATCATTTACCAAGCGGCTTAAAGTTACCCGCAAGGGAAAGGTGCTTGCCCGCATTCCGGGCCAAAACCATTTCAATGCGAGAGAATCCCGTTCGAAGCAAATGAAGCGAAGGGGGTTTCGGGAATTTATCATACCCAAGCGCACCTTGAAGCGCTTTATGCCGGAGGCGAATTTAAAGTGAATTTGCCTAAAATTTGAAAGATAAATTAATGTAGCTTTGTAAAAATTGGCATATGACCAGAGTAAAACGAGGGACAATTTCGGTAAAGCGGAGGCACAATGTGCTCCGCCGCACGAAAGGATTTAAGTGGGGCGCCAAATCGAAAGAGCGCACTGCCCGCGAGCGGCTCTTGCACGCGGCAAAGCATTCTTTCCAGGACCGCCGCAAGAAGAAGCGAAATTTTCGGGCGCTTTGGCAAATTCGCATCAACGCCGCCGCCCGCCAAAACGGAATGTCCTACAGCGTGTTTATGGGCAAGTTGAAGCGGCAAGGCATAGTGCTCGACCGCAAAATCCTCTCCACTCTTGGCAAGGACTATCCCACCGCTTTCAAGCAACTCGTGGAGAGCGTAAAATAGGAAGAAAGTTCCCAAAAATTTCAATTAAGGAAGGGGGTGACCGCTCATGACGCCGTTTGCTTATGCTGCCTTGCTCTTTATCATAGCTTTCGTGCTCGGACTTCTCGGCTCTTCTGGGGCAGTTGGGAAAGCAAGCTATGTTTTCATGGTGATAGGAGCAATATCTTTGGTGATGGCTCTCGTGATATGGCTTTTAGGGCTGCGGCCTCGTCGAACGAGGTAGGCCACGAAGCAAATCATCCTCAAGCCCCGATCTCGGTCGGGGCTTGTTTTTTATCAACGTCCTGCAAAGCCTAAAAATTCTGGGGCGAGGATGATGGCGACTCCAATGATGATAAACGCCACTTGGATAAATCCGTGCGCGGGGCTCGATTGTTCGTGAAGTTCGGGAAGAAGATCCGCAAGCGCAAGATAAATAAATGCGCCTGCGGCGAGCGCCAGGCCGTACGGCAAAATTGACTCCAGCGAGCCCCCCAGAGCATACGTGCCTACTGCACCGATCACAACTGACAGAGAAGAGAGAAAATTGTACCAAAGCGCCCGCTTTTTCGAGAACCCCCCGTGCACCAATATTCCGAAGTCGCTGATTTCCTGCGGAATTTCATGCAAGATAACCGCGA
>CAYISH010000020.1:0-11870 GCA_964366035.1 uncultured Candidatus Saccharibacteria bacterium | reverse complement strand
CATACGCTCCATCCTCACTCCCATCCCTTCGCCTTCAACCCTTCTTCCGCTGCCATTTGTTGGGCTTCTTGCTTTGAAGGCCCTCCGCCTTCGGCCACCAACTCATCTCTTAAATACACCCCCACCACAAAATGCTTGTTGTGATCGGGCCCCCACTCTTTCAATACTTCATAGTTAGGTGTAATACCAACTGCATCCTGCGCCCGTTCTTGAAAAAGGCTTTTAGCGTCGCGGAAAAGTTTTTTCGCCACTACTTCCTCCGTCCGCGATGACACATGCGCTTTGATAAATTCCGCCGCCGCCTCGTAGCCGCGGTCGAGATATATCGCTCCTACCAACGCCTCAAACGCATTCGCTAAAATATATTGCCGGGCCCTGCCTACATCCTTCGCCTCTCCCCGCGAAAGAAGCATATACGAATTCATATCGAGCCCCTGCGCAATTTCCGAAAGCATGTTTGCATTAACGAGGGCCGCCCGTAAGCTTGTCAGCTCCCCCTCGGGTTTTTCCGGAAACTTTGCATACAAATATTCTGTTACTACCAGCTCTAGTACCGCGTCTCCCAAAAATTCCAAGCGTTCGTTGTGGCTGCCCGCCGAAGGGTTTTCGTTTAAGTATGAGCGGTGGGTAAACGCTTCGCGAAGGAGGTCTTTGCGGGAAAATACAATGCTATTTTTTTGTTCAAAGTCTGCAAAATTCATTTTTTCTTTTTTAGCATATCCTGCGCGCGCTTGAAAAGGGGCCGAAGGTCGTCGTAGATTTTTAGCTTGCCGATTTCCTTCTGATCAAACCACGCAGCATCGTCTAGCCCGCTATGCTCTCCCAAGTTCAATTCGGCATCCTTTGTTTCGGCAAGAAAGTAGGTAACCTGACGGCGAATATGCCCGCGCTGCGGGTCGGAGGCGATATATTCGTTCTCGCCCAGTTTCTCTCCCAAAGAAAGCTCCTGAATGCCAAGCTCTTCTTTCAACTTGCGAAGCGTTCCCTCTTCCACGCTCTCTCCTTCTTCCAAATGCCCCTTAGAAAGGGTCCAATAGCCGAACACGTCGTGCACAAGCGCAAAGAAAATTTTTCCACCTTCTCTGCGGTACACTGCCCCGCCGCCCAGTTTTTCTATGGGAAGTTTTTCGCGGTCTATCTCGCCTTTTTTCTTGGTCGTCTCATCTTTGCCCGGTTCCCCTATCTCGCGATATACCGTGCCGAGCACGCCATTTATGAATTTCCCCGAAGAATCCGAGCCGAATGTCTTGGCAAGTTCAATCGCTTCATTTATTGCCACTTTAGGCGGCACTTCGCCGCGGCTTCCAAACAAAAGCTCGAAAAGAGCCAAACGAAGCACGTTTCGGTCTACACTTGCTATTTGCGGAAGCGGCCACTCCGGAGCTGCCTTCTCGATTATCGAGTCTATTTTTTCTCGATGAGCGAGAACGCCCTCCACCAGTTTCGCGGCGAATTTGTCCGATTCCAGCCCCGGCGCAAACTCTTTCAAGTTCCGCTCAAGGATTTGCTTCGCGTCTCCTCGCCCGCCGTGGAAATCCCATTCAAAGAGAGACTGCATCGCAACGCTTCTGGCAAGATGCCTATTTGCCATAATTTTTTAAATGTTAACGTGTGCCCAAGGAGGGCAAAAAGAACTAAAACCTCTCACCTTCCGTATGTTTATTATGCCCTAGAAAGCTCGGCGGCATCAAGCGGCCCGCCTGCCGGACGGGCAGGCTTGCTCGGACTGGCTTCCGCTTCAGCAAGCTCTTTTTCTTTTTGCTTACGGGCCTTTTTGTCGAGCTTAGCCAATACATCTATTACTTGGCGGCCGTTGTACCAGCCGCAATTCGCGCATGCGGCGTGCGGAGCTTTTGCCTCGCCGCAGTGCGAACACTTCGAAACTGCCGTATCGCCTAAAGCGTGGTGCGAACGGCGGTTATTGCGGTGAGATTTCGTATGGCGCATCCGGACGGTCATGTAGGTAAGCTTACTGCAAAAGGGCCATGAGTTCAACTCCGCGCCCGGTTTGTGGAGAGTACTTGCTCATCTCCAATATCAGCACTTTCGCGGGCCGAGAGAAAATACTGCGCAGTTGGATTATAGAATGAGCAGCGATAGATATGGACAGTAATTTTTGGTTTTACACATTAAGTGCCATACCACAAACTCTTGGAGCAATTATATTCAATGATTTAATGAGCCTCGTTGATTTAGCGAAAACGACGTGCGCGCGAACGGTGGGTAGGTCAAGCGCACATTACCTACTCCTCCATGTCAAACATCGAATGTTTGACATGTTCTTCAACCTCTTTGATGGGCATCTCTTCCACAAAGATTTGGTATTCTCCCCCATCATCAAATTGGTCAAGCACGACGGAAGAGTCCAAAAACGATTTCCAGCGGTTTACGCCAACGAAATCTTGGAAACTTGACCATGGATACTTCACTTCTCTTCCCCGCCACCCCTTCAATTCTCTCGGATTAAGGTGGACATAGGCAGATAAATAATTGAGATATTCATTCCGGTCAATATGGATGGATTGAAATTTTCCACCGAATAGATGGCCTGCACGGCTATGCCGTACATTAAAATATTTTGTGTAGGCATTTAAAAGTCGCTGCATAAATTTTGAAATACCGCCTTCCTTGGCTTCGCGCAATATCAAATGAAAATGATTTGGCATCAGGCAAAATGCTACAAGATCTGCGTAGCGCTTGGCTAACGCTTCCTGAAACTCACTTTTGTCAAACATTCGATGTTTGACATTAGTTACGAGCCGGCCGACTTGCGGTACAACGCTATCTCCTTGGCAGATAAGGAGGAGCGTCATAAAACGCCATCTATCTTCATCATCAACAAAGATCAAACGCTTCTCTACGCCTCTATTGAAAATATGGTAGCTTTCTCCTTCTCCTAAAAGTGCGCGCGGCATATTTTCACTCTATCATTAAATGTCAAACATTGGATGTCTGACAGTGGGGATTATTTTCCGGCAAAAGCTCTTGCGGTGGATTGGGGAAAGGTCACAGAGCTTTATCTGCTCGCAGTGAAAACGCGTACCGTAGCCTTTATGCGCTTCGAAGCCGTAGGCCGGATATTTTTTGGCCATTCGCACCATGATGCGGTCGCGAGTTACTTTCGCCACAATCGATGCCGCGGCAATAACGGGAATTTTTTCATCGCCTTTTATGATGGTTTGCTGGCGAAATTGTGGAGGGGCGTAAAGTCCGCCATCGAGGAATAGGTTATAAGCTTTAGGCGGTAGGTTGTAGCGACCGGAAAGGCGGGAAAGGCAGCGCTTGAGTGCCACTCGAATAGCTTTGGAAATTCCTTTCGAATCGATAACAGAGTGGCTTATCGAAGCCGAACCAAAACAAAGATGCGGGTTGTTTTTAAATTTTGCGAACCATTCTTCTCGTTTCTTGGCGGAGAGTTTTTTGGAATCGCGGATATTTTTAAAAACTTTCGGCGCGAGAGAAGCGGGGCAGGCCATAAACCCCACTGTCGCCGGCCCCGCCAAAGGCCCGCGCCCAGCTTCGTCTATGCCTACAACATATTGCTTTCCCACCATACCAATATTATCAAAAATTCATTAAAATACTTTCATGAGCTTTGTGCATCTCCACACCCATTCGCATTATTCCTTGCTCGATGGACTTGCGAAAATCGATGAATTGGTAAAAGAAGCGACACGCCTCGAAATGCCAGCCTTAGCGCTTACCGACCACGGCAATCTTTACGGCGCAATCGAATTTTATAAAAAGGCAAGCTCAGCAGGCATCAAGCCCATCATCGGCGTGGAAGCGTATGTGGCCGCCCGCTCTATGAAAGACAAAACGCCCGGCATTGACGACAAGCGCTACCACCTTATCTTGCTCGCCGAAAACAACGAAGGATACCAAAACTTGGTAAAACTGGTAACTGCCGCGCATCTCGACGGTTTTTATTACAAGCCTCGCATCGACAAAGAGATTTTGCGCGTGCACGCCAAGGGGCTTATCGCGCTCTCCGGTTGCATGAGCGGCGAAATCCCCCGCGCCCTTTTTAGAAAAGACGCCGAGGAAGCGCATCGTCTCTTAGCTGAATATCAAGATATATTCGGGAAAAATAATTTTTTTATCGAAGTCGCGCATCATCCCGGCATTCCCAACCACACCAATCTCCAAAAATCCCTTCGCCAATTTGCGCGCGACACCGGCGCGCCCGTTGCCGCCACCCAGGATATCCACTACTTAAAACCTGAAGACGCTGCCGCCCAAGACGTGCTTCTGGCCGTGCAAACCAACACTCGGCTCGACGATGAAGATCGCCTTACCATGCGCGATGATGATTTTTCCATGAGGAGCGCGGAGGCGATGGAAGAATTTTTCCAGGACATGCCTGACGCAATTTCCCACACGCTCGAAATTGCAAACCGCGTACACGTAAAAATTCAGCTCGGCGCCTTACAGCTCCCGCACTTCGACGTGCCCGATGAAAGCCCGCCCGAAGCCTACCTCGAAAAACTCTGCCGGGAGGGTATGAAGCGGCGCTTTGGCGACAGCACCACGGAGGATGCCGAAAAGCGGCTTGAATACGAGCTCTCGGTGATTAAAAAAACCGGCTTTGCCACCTACTTTCTCATCGTGCAGGATTTTGTGAACTGGGCGAAAAAAAACGCTATTTTGGTGGGCCCAGGGCGTGGATCGGCAGCGGGCTCCTTGGTCTCGTACATTCTGAACATCACGAACGTTGACCCCTTGAAGTACAATCTCCTCTTCGAGCGCTTTATGAACCCCGACCGCATCTCGCCGCCCGACATTGATCTTGATTTTGCCGACACCGGGCGCGACCGTGTGCTTGAATATGTAACTTCAAAATACGGGCGCGGGCACGTAGCGCAGATTATTACCTTTGGAACCATGGCCGCGCGCGCGGCCATACGCGACGCGGGGCGGGCTTTGGGCGTTCCCTACAGTTTTTGCGACCAAGTGGCAAAACTCATTCCCTTTAACCCGACGCAGGGCATGAAAGAAGGATGGCTTAACGAATGTTTGGAAAATGTGGAGGAATTCAAAACGCTTTATAAAAAAGATCCCGAAGCTCGGCGCCTCGTCGACGCTGCCCGAAAGCTGGAAGGAGTGGCGCGCCATACTTCGGTGCACGCCTGCGGGGTAGTAATCACCAAAGACCCCTTGGACACAATCGTTCCTTTGCAGTATGCCGTCTCTCAAGGGGAAAGCGGGGACGAAAAAAGCAAAGAAGTATTGGTAACGCAGTATGAAGGGCATGCCGTCGAAGACTTGGGGCTCTTAAAAATGGACTTTTTGGGACTCAAAAACTTGAGCATTATCGAATCGACGCTTGATCTGGTGCGTTTCCGGCACGGCGTAAGCGTGGATGTAGACAATCTTACGCCCGATGACCCTAAGGTATTTAAAACGCTTGCGGAAGGAAAAACGGTGGGCGTATTCCAACTGGAGGGGCAAGGCATGACACGCTATTTAAAGGAGTTAAAGCCCACCAACCTTGAAGATCTTATTGCCATGATTGCGCTCTACCGCCCCGGCCCCATGGAGCTTATTCCTTCCTATATTAAACGTAAGCACGGAAAAGAGCGGGTTACATATCTTCATCCTAATCTTGAACCGATTTTAAAAAATACCTTCGGCATCGCGGTGTACCAAGAACAGCTGATGCAAATCGCGCGCGATCTTGCCGGGTTTACCCTTGCCGAAGCTGACACGCTCCGAAAGGCCGTGGGCAAAAAAATCAAAAGCCTTCTCGAAGAGCAGAAACAAAAATTCGTGGCGGGAATGATCGAAAACAAAGTTGAGAAAAGCGTAGCTCGCACGCTTGGCGAAATGTTGGAGCCGTTCGCGCGTTATGGGTTTAACAGAAGTCACGCAGCCTGCTACGCCGTAGTAGGATACCAAACCGCGTATCTGAAAACGTACTACCCTTTAGAATTTATGACCGCGCTTATGAACGCGGATGAAAAAGATATCGACCGCATCAGCTTTTTGGTGCGCGAAGCCAAAGAACTCGGCACCGAAACGCTTCCTCCCGACATTAACTATTCGTATGAGGGATTTACCCCGGAAAACTCTAACAATAAGAAAGCCATCCGCTTCGGCCTTCGCGCCATTAAAAATGTGGGGGCAAACGCCGTGCGGGCAATTATCCGCGAACGCGGACAAAACGGCAGCTTTACTTCAATTGGCAACCTTTTAGACCGCATTCCCGCCCAAGACCTGAACCGAAAAACGCTGGAAGCCTTGGTAAAATCAGGGGCGCTCGACTCCTTGGGAGAACGGGCGCAGTTTTTGCAGAACATGGACGTGCTTCTTGACTACCATCGTGAGACGCAACAGAAGCATTCACGGAACCAAAATTCGCTTTTTGCGGGCGGGAATGAGATCGCTTCTTCGCCTCGCCTCGCTCCCGCCACCCTCGCCACAAAAGAAGATAAGCTCAGCTGGGAGAAAGAGCTTTTGGGCCTTTTCGTCTCGGGCCACCCTCTGGAAAAATACCGCGCCGTTTTAGAAAAACAGAAAATAAACATTGCGCGGGCAAAAACATTAAAAAACCGCGCGCCGGTAGTGATTGCGGGCATGATAGAAGAAGCTAAAAAAGTGCTCACCAAAAATAACGAGCCTATGCTCTTTCTTAAGCTCGCAGATTTTACCGACACAATTGAAGCCGTTGTATTCCCTCGCCTTCTCTCCGCGCATAGCGGCAAATTCGCCGTGGACGCCTGCGTAGCGATAAAAGGGACCGTCTCGATGCGAAACGGAAATCCGTCAATCATCTGTGAAGACGCACGGCTTCTCTCTGAACTGAATGGAAACGGGAAGGCAAATCCCCCGCCCGTGAATACTCCTGAACTTGTTTGACGTTCATCATTATCGCAACTAAAATACACTCTATGAACACTCCATCGCCCACAACTATCTACCGAGAACTTACGCGGCTCGAAAAAGAGCTTCAGCAGATGAAAATTGACGCATATCGTTCGCTCCCTCGTAAGGAACGCACCGCTTCCTCTTATTCAGAAAAGGCAATTGCAAGGGCCGCGAAAGGAACGCGGAATCGAATCTGGAAAGAGCGCTATGCCAAAAAGGTTTGAAGAGGTTTTTATAAAGTATACCACCCCCCTGCAACAATTTGACAGTCACCCTATTTAGAGATATTCTTAAGACATAACGTGAATTCATTCAGCACTACCACTACGCGCATTTTGAACCTCTCCTAAGGAAGTGGTAGTTTAAAGCTTGAATATGCCCTGAACCACCTCTTCCCCAGAAGAGGTTTTCCTTTTCTGGGAACAGCAAGCCGAGAGCACAATAACAACGTAAGGAGAAAAATATGACTGATACCGAATCGTGGCTTGACCGCCGCTATAGAGACAGATCAGACGCCTACCATCCACCGTTAACTCCAACTAAGGAACTCGATCCCTGCCTTTCTAAAAAACCAGAGAAGGAGAATCCTACATCACCAGTCCCTTCTCCGAATGAAAAGCAGGAAGGGGAACCTGAAGCTCTCTAGCAAAACTAACCATGCTCTCGGCTTGCTACCTTTTATAATTAACGACATAATTGGCTTATGAAAATCGGAGAACATACTTCGAAAATTGAAAGTATCCGTCATTCTTTGGCGCATCTTTTGGCGGCCGCGGTACTGAAAAAATTTCCGGCGGCAAAGCTCGGCGTGGGGCCCGTTATTGAAAACGGGTTTTATTACGATATTAAATTCCCGGAACCAATAAGCGAGGGGGACGTGAAAGCGCTTGAAGTCCGCATGCGGGAGATGATCGCCGAAAAGCTCCCCATTTCCGGCGAAGAAGTTACTGCGGCGCGTGCGAGAGAGATTTTTGCGGACCAACCTTTCAAACTCGAACTCATCGAGGATCTTTCAAAAGAGCAGAAGCGACTTACTATTTATCAGACCGGCAATTTTGTAGACCTTTGCCGCGGCGGACACGTCGATAATACTTCCGAAATCGATCCCTACGCCTTCACACTCGCCAAAATCGCGGGTGCCTACTGGAAAGGAGACGAGGCAAACCCGCAGCTTACCCGCATTTATGGGTACGCATTTAAAACAAAAGAAGAGCTTGAGGCGTATGTAAAGCTATTAGAAGAAGCCCAAAAACGGGACCATAAGAAGCTGGGGCCAGAACTCGATTTATTTGTCTTCTCCGATCTCGTCGGGGGTGGATTGCCTCTCTGGACCCCTAAAGGAACAATAGTACGAAACATTCTCGACGAATTCGTTTGGAAACTTCGCAAAGCGCGTGGATACGAGCAAGTAGACATTCCTCACATCACAAAAAAAGATCTATACGAAAAAAGCGGCCATTGGGAAAAATTTCAGAACGAACTTTTTAAAATTAACACTCGTGAGGGCCACGTGTTCGTCATGAAGCCCATGAATTGTCCGCATCACACCCAAATTTATGCGAGAAAACAATTCAGTTACCGCGAGCTTCCCCAACGCTACGTTTCCACTACAAAAGTATACCGCGATGAGCAGACAGGAGAACTCTCCGGCCTCTTGCGCGTCCGCGCCATTACCCAAGACGATGCCCACGTGTTTTGCCGCCAGACACAAGCGAAAGAAGAAATTTTAAAAATCTGGGATATAATTTCGGAATTTTATGGAGCGGCGGGATTTATTCTTAGCGCGCGGCTTTCGCTTCACGATCCAAAAAATCAAGAAGCTTATCTAGGAACTCCGGAAGTGTGGCAGAAGGCGGAAGAGGAGCTCCGTTCCATCGTCAAAGAGAAAGGTGCGAGTGCGTACGAGGCGGTGGGCGAAGCGGCTTTCTATGGGCCTAAAATAGATTTTATCGCAAAAGACTCGCTTGGGCGGGAATGGCAGCTTGCGACCATCCAGCTCGACATGAACATGCCCGAACGCTTCGACCTTTTTTGTATTAACGAGAAGGGAGAGAAAGAGCGCATCGTAATGCTCCACGCGGCGATTATGGGATCGATTGAGCGCTACCTCTCTATTCTCATTGAACACTTCGGAGGAGCGTTTCCCTACTGGCTCGCCCCCGTGCAAATAAAAATTCTTGCCATAAGCGAAAAAGCGGCGGACTACGCAGAAGAAGTCAAAAAAGAACTTGAAGCGAAAAACATTCGCGCCGAGCTCGATCTCCGCAACGAATCCTTGGGCAAAAAAATCCGCGAAGCGGAGCTAGAAAAAATCCCCTACATTTTTGTAGTGGGCGAAAAAGAAGCGGAAGGGAGGCGCGTCAGCGTGCGCGAGCGCGGAAAAGGAAACCTGGGCCAGCGCACACTTGAAGAATTCATTGCGCTTGCGGAGAAATAGGGGAAATCCCTCTGATGTTAAGCCTTGGAGGTTCGACATTCAACACCGGAAGTTCAACTTCCGACGGGCTTCCTAACTGAATTGGGGGTTGATAAAATGCTTTACCAGTTCCTCGCACCGGGGGTATATACCGCAATTGTCGGCTGGACGCAGCATACCCTGTCAAGCGCCTGAATATATGGAGGATTGCCGGGGGCCGAAGGGTCGCCGCCCACGATGGTCTCCATGGTAAAGTGAGCAATTATAGTATAATCCTGCCCTCCAGTCACCGACCTGTAAATATAGCACTGACCACCCGAATCAGAACTTGGATCGCGAGGAAGCACGGGGATATACGCCGGTGCAAGTCCCACAATATAGTCATTATTGTTGCCGAAGGTGTCGCAGTGCCCGCTCCAGTTACCCCATCCTTGCGAGGGCTGGGGATACCTGGTTATTTGCATCGTAATATAATTCGAGGGCGGTAGCGATTTGTTTAAGGTCGGCAATCCGGCGGGCGTCACGGCTTTTAGCCCTCGCGCTGTTCAAACTTGCCAGCACCACCGATGAGAGAATGCCTATGATGGCAATTACCACCAAGAGCTCGATGAGTGTAAAACCCCTGTCGGCGTTAAAAATTTTCTTAATTGCCGTCATCTTATTATGGGGGGTCGGGGAGTATCGCGTAATATTTGTTCTTCTGAAGGCAGTCCCGGGCCGCCCCCAAAAAACAAAAACAGCGAGACCATAATGCCTATTGCTACAAATCCCAGCAGAACATAACTTGCCTGCCGCTCGTTTTGGATAAGCCCGCCGGAGAGAGTTATTACCCGCTCAATCATTTTTGATTTTTGATCACGCGGCTCATATCGAGAGGGTCTCCATTCGTTAAATTGAACGCCTTCAGTCATACTGCCTTCATGGTATTACTTTTCAGGGGGATAAAATAGAGATGCGGTGTGAATAACAAAGGCGCGGTTATTCGTCCAAGCCTCTATGTCAAATCGTACGTTAATGGTAATTCTCGGCCCTACCGCCTCCGGCAAATCGGAGTACGCGGCAGGGCTCGCAAAGCGGATCGGCGGCGAGATAATTTCCGCCGACTCGCGGCAGGTTTATACGCACCTCAATATCGGATCGGGGAAAGTTCCCGGCCGCTGGCGAATGGCCGGCGGCCGGCGGCAATTTATATATAAAGGCATCGCACATCATTGCATTGACTTCGTTTCGCCCAGGAAAAAATTTACTGTTGCAGAGTTTAAGCAGTGCGCCGAACGCGCAATTACTACGATATATCGTAGCGGGAAAATTCCTATTCTTGTCGGGGGCACGGGGTTCTATATCCGGGCGGTAGTGGATGGTGTGGCGTTCCCCCCTGTCCCTCCGAACGAGAAACTTCGGCGTACGCTTGAAAAGAAAAGCACGGAAGAACTTTTTGCAATGCTCAAGAAAAAAGACTCGCACCGCGTAAAAACCATAGAGCAAAAAAATAAGCGCCGCTTGATCCGCGCGCTTGAAATTGTTGCTTCGCTCGGAAGAGTCCCCAAACCACGCGCGGTGACAAAGTACGACGCGAAACTTATCGGGATCAGGCGCGCGCCGGAAGAATTAAAAAAGCGGGTTGAAAAGCGTATCAGTGAAATGGTAAAGCGGGGACTTGTGCGCGAAACAAGAAAATTAAAAGCGCTGGGGCTTTCGTGGAAGCGCATCTATGAACTTGGATTTGAGTACCGCCTCCCCGCCCTTTATGTGCAGAAAAAAATCTCAAAAGAGGAACTCCGCGAACAACTCATCCGTGAGTCGCTCCGATACGCCCGCCGCCAGATGCTGTGGTGGAAGCGCGACAGGAGGATTCAATGGATCTCGCCGTGATTACAAAGGTGAATATAAGAATGCGATCAAGAAAGAAGTTTCTTGAAAAATTCCTCGAGCACTTGCGGGTTCACGCCCATTTTGCGCGATTTTGCTTCGCCCATGGCTTGCCCCACCAAAAATTTGAGCGACGCCTCTTTCCCTTTCCTGTAATCTTCCGCCGCTTTCTGGTTGTCGGCAATTACTTTCTTCAAGATTTCGTCGAGAGCGCCCATATCTTGAGTAATTTTATGCCCCCTTTTCCCCGCAAGATCAGAAGGATCTCCGCCCGTCTCCAGCATCTCGGCGAGTAAGTCCTTCGTTCCCCGCGAAGATATTTCGCCCGCCGCCGCCATTTTGACAAGCTCGGCAAAATTTTCCGGCGTGATGCGAACATCGGCGACTGAAAGCCCTCGCGCCGCGAGGAGACCCGCGAGATCGGAAGTGATATAGTTGACCAAAAGCGAAATTATTTTTCCTTTCGGCGCGCGATCCATCCACCGTTCCGCTTCTGATGCGGCATTCTCAAAAAATTCGGCAAGCGCTTTGTCTCGAATAAAAAATTCTAAAGCAGCGCCGCGCATGCCGTATTCTTTTTGAAATCGCTCGCGTTTTTGCTGCGGCAATTCAGGCAATTCTCCGCGAAGCGCCTGAACGCTGAATTCCGGCACTTCGGAGATTTTCAGCGGCGGCAAATCCGGCTCCGGAAAATATTTATAGTCATGCGCTTCCTCTT
>CAYISH010000019.1:0-12391 GCA_964366035.1 uncultured Candidatus Saccharibacteria bacterium | reverse complement strand
CGATCCGGAAAAACTTAAAGACCAGGTATTTTTTCAGAGAGCCAAAGCAGGGGACAAGGTTTTGATTTATACATACGCAAAAAAAGCGATTTTATACGACCCAGAATTAGATAAAATCATAGAATTCGCCCCATTGAACATAGGCAATCAGTAACTGTATATTAATGTATTTTTTTGCCGTTCTCGCATGTATTTTTGGGTATGTTAATTTCGTTTTTGCAGACGAGTTCACGTCCACCAATTTCAAAAGCTTGGATCCGGTGATGTGGTCGGGCTCCTATTCTTCCTCGGGCGGCTATCAGCTTTTCGGGAGCATTTCTCCTTTTGCGGCAGGAACGAGCACGGCCTCTTCTTTCCGCGTGAACACGGGATTTTTGTATTACCCTTTCGTAACCACGCCTGTTCTTTCGACAACTGCAGGCGACAGCAAGGTTACGCTCTCATGGACCGCCGCGTCGGGTTATCTTGGCTGGAATGTTTCCGCGTATAACATTGGCCGCTCTACTTCTTCCGGAGGACCTTATACCTACACATCGCTCGGTAATGTGACGAGTTCTAATGTTACGGGTCTTACCAACGGCACCACCTACTATTTTATTGTGCGGCCGGAGGATGCTTCCGGCATTTCCATCGCAACTTCCTCGCAAGTTTCCTCAACGCCAAGCGCCCCTTCTTCCAGCGGAGGAGCAAGTGGAGGCGGAGGCGGCGGGGGCGGAATTGTTACCCTCGCGAGCGTTGCATTTTCCGGCAGGGCGTATCCCTTGAGCAGGGTTGTTGTTTTGAAAGACGGGCAAGTTGCGGTCAAAACAATCGCAGGCCCTGACGCAAAGTTTGAGGTCAGTTTGAGCAATCTTTCCACGGGAGATTATTTGTTTGGAGTGTATGGCGAGGATTCTGAAGGCCGGCGGTCTTTATTATTCACTTTTCCCGTTTTTATCACTCAAGGCGCTTCCACCAAGGTAAGCGGTATTTTTGTTGCGCCGACCATCGCTGTTGATAAAAGCGAGGTGAAACGGGGGGACAATGTTGCTATTTTAGGACAAGCTGCTCCGCTGGCGGACATCGTGATTTCTGTAAATTCCGAGGAGGAGTTTTTTATAAAAACGAAATCCGACAAGGACGGCGCTTATCTATATAACTTCGACACCTCTCCCCTTGAAGTCGGTTCGCATTTTGCAAAGTCAAAAGCGGCCCTCGCGGTCGAGATAAGTTCGTTTAGTAAAGCAGCCGGCTTTCTTGTAGGCACAAAAAATGTCGCGGCTGTTTCCGGAAGAGTCCCGGCAAAAGGCGATTTAAATAATGACAGCCGCGTCGCTCTCATTGATCTTTCGATCGCGGCATATTGGTATAAGCGTCCTTCGCCGCCCGCCTCTGTTGATTTTAACGGAGACGGGAAAGTTGATTTAGTTGATTTCAGCATTATGGCGTTTTATTGGACGGGGTAAAATTATGAATGTTTTCAGCAAAACAATTTTAGTTCTGGTTTCATGCCTTGCTGTTTTTGCGGCTGGGCCAGCCCTTGCCGCCGAGTTGCTTTTGGAAATGGGAAATCGCGAGTTTGCTCCTGGAGAGGAATTTCTCACGAGTGTTTTTTTAAATACGGCAGGGGAGTCGGTAAATGCCCTTGAAGGAACATTATTCTTTCCCGAAGAGCTGTTGGAAGTGAAAACGGTGCGAGACGGGAACTCGATAATTAATTTTTGGATTGAGAGACCCGCGATTGGCCAAGCGGGAACCATTATTTTTTCAGGGATTACTCCCGGCGGGTATCAAGGAGCAAAAGGACTTTTGTTCTCGGTAATTTTTCAAACAAAAACGAGCGGGCAGGGCGCTATAGGAATTCGCGCGGCAAAAGTGTTGCGCAATGACGGAGAAGGCACGTCGGTGGAGGTAAAAATTTCTCCTTTCCGATTTTCTATTTCTAAAGGAGGCGATCTTACCTACCCGAAAATAGAAGCAGTAAAGGACACTGATCCTCCAGAGAAATTTAAACCGGAGATTGCTCAAAACGCCGCTTTGTTTGGAGGAGGATGGTTTCTCGTTTTCGCAACGCAGGACAAAGGATCTGGGATTAATCGCTACGAAGTATGCGAAGAAAACGAAAAAACGTGCGCGGTTGCGGGAAGCCCCTATCTTTTACAAAATCAAGCGCTGGACAAAAAGATTCTTGTGAAAGCCATTGATAAAAACGGGAATGAACGGATTGAAATTTTTTATCCTCCGAACTTCCATTCTTGGTATAAGAATTATTGGATTCTCGCTATACTGATAATAGCGGCCGTCATTATCGGCGTCATTTTGCGAAGAGGTTTATGGCAAAAATTTATAAAACCGCGCTGATATTTGTATGCTTGAGTATGCTGCCGGCAACTGCCGAGGCGGCGACTTTATATTTTTCTCCTTCCTCCGGCTCTTACGCGGTAGGCGATACCTTAACAGTAAATATCTATGTTTCAAGCGCCGATCAAGTCATGAATGCCGCCTCGGGCGTCGTTTCTTTCACGCAAGACAAGCTTGAGATTACTTCTCTTTCCGAAAACGGCTCTATTTTTACTCTTTGGGTTCAGAAGCCATCGCTTTCAAATAGCGCCAGCGCCGTCAATTTTGAAGGTATTATACTTAATCCAGGATTCACGGGAGCAACTGGAAAGATTGTTACCGTAAATTTCAGAGTGAAGGCGGCTGGGGCGGCTCTTCTTAATTTTTCCTCCGGCTCGGTGCTCGCCAATGACGGAAAGGGCACCAACATTTTAGCAAGTTTGGGAGATGCGCAGTTTAGCTTGGGAGGCGCAGCGCCGACTGTTCCTGAAACAGCGATGCTTACTGCGGAAGGAGTCCCAACTTCCGCGCCCCAGATTTTTTCTCCCACACATCCTGATCCGAACAAGTGGTACGCGGGAAAGGACGCAAAATTTATTTGGTCAGTGTCTCACGGCACAATAGGCACGCGCCTACTAGCTGATGAAAACCCGCGCGCGGTTCCCGTGGTAACATACGCTTCGGCAATCGGCGAAAAAGAGGTGGCAGATTTTGCGGACGGGATTTGGTATTTTCATGCGCAGCTTCGCAACGCAGATGGCTGGGGAGAGGTATCTCATTTCCGCTTTCAGGTTGATACTACGCCGCCAGAATCATTTGACATTAAATTCTTAAAAGGGGCAGGAGCGATCAATGCGAAACCGATTGTGTTGTTCGATACCGCTGATTCTCTCTCCGGCGTTGATTATTACCGACTAAAAATCGGGGAGGGGGATTACATTACTGTTTCGAAAGAGATGGCAGAGAGTGGTTCTTACACGTTGCCGTTTCAGACTCCGGGCAGGAAAACTATATTTGTAGAAGCCGTCGATAAAGCAGGTAATTTTACTTCTGCCTCTGCGGAATTTACTGTCTTGTTATCGCTTGCTCCGTTAGTTCTGGCGGCAACGGAGGCGATAAAGTTTTTGGCGCGGGTGCTTCATAACGATATCGCTCTTTTGGTGCTCCTTGTCGCCTTTCTCTGGTTGAGACAGCGTAAATTTTCGCTCGGCGCGTTCAAGACGGCGCTCAAAGACGCGTTGCAATGCTTGAAAAAGAGTTTGCGCAGAGCTTTGGTTCACCGAAGGAAAAAAGTTATTGAGCGACTCAAGAAGGATTTGGCCGAGCAGAGAAGTTTGTTAAAAAAAGAGACCGAAACGGTTAAGAAAGAAATAACATAGAGCTTCAGGACGGATGTTATAATTTATACTATCGATGTATCGCGCAATATCAAAACCGGCCATAAAGGCCGGTTTTGGTCGTTTATACGAGCGTAGTTTTGTTGTATTTCCTTCTCTCTGTGAAAGCTAAGAATTGCTTCAAGTCGGCGAGCCGATAAAGCCGATAGCCGTTTTTTTTATCTCGGCGGGCTTTTAGTTTTTTCCGCCTATCCCAAGCCCGAAGCGTCGCCAAGCTCACCCCCAAAAACGCGGCAGCTTGTTTTACCTTAAGATAATGTGGTTTCCCTCGCGGCATTTATAGCCCTAATTTACCATAAAAGGCAGGGCAGAACTACGAATTTTGTAATTGTTGTTAAAATCCCCTATTATTAACACATGGATACCGATCAATTTTCTTCCCAAACAGCCCGAAAAGTCGGGGAGTGGTTAGTGTATATTGCAATCGCGCTTCTTCCTATTTTTTCTTTGCCTGTAACCGCCCTTCCCGTAGCGCTTAACAAAAGCTATCTTGCCTATTTTCTCTTGGTTCCGGCCGCCATTTTATACCTTGTCTATGCGCTTAAGCAGGGAAAGGTTGAATTGCCGCGCACTCCCCTCTATCTATTCCTGCTTGCCTTTGTAATAATTGCGGGGGTTTCAGGCGTTTTTTCTTCCGCGAGGGTTTCTTCATTTTTCGGCATAGGGCATGAGCCGCATACGGTAAGCGCCCTGGCTCTTTTCGCCTTAGCTCTTATCTTTTCTTCGCTGCTTCTTAATAGCGAAAAAAAATGGAAGCTAGCAAGTTGGTTTTTATACGGCTCCTTTCTCGTGTTATTTTTATTCCAACTCGGGACTTTAATAAAGGGAGGGCCCTTCTTTTCTTGGTTGGGAGAAGGAGCGAGCGCCAACCTTTTTGGTTCATGGAACGAGCTTGCCGTATTCGCCGGTTTTATTGCTATTTTCTCGCTGTTAAATTTTGGCAGCGTTCCGCGAGGTCTTTTTAAAGTGGCCTCGGGGGTAGTGATGGCCGCGGCGCTCCTTATGGTGGGGTTTATTAATTTCGAGATTGTGTGGTGGGTGATAGGGTCGTTCTTACTGGTGTATCTTTCTTATCTTTATTCCCGTCATCGCCAGCCGCAGATGTTTCTGAGTGTTCCTTTTTTTGTGCTTCTCATCGCAACGTTCGCCGTTTTTTCCTCAGCGCTTATCGTCGAAGGACTAAGCCGAGCGGGAATAAATTTTTTAGAGGTGCGTCCCGCCTGGCAAGCCACCGGGGCAGTAATGCTGGAGGTATTCAAACACCGTCCTGTTTTGGGTTCTGGTCCTAATACGTTTTTATACGATTGGCTTTTGTATCGGCCCGCCAGTATTACCTCTACTGATTTTTGGCAAACCCGTTTTTCAAGCGGCGTAGGACTTTTGGCGACGTGGGCGGTAGGAATGGGGATAGCGGGCCTTATCGCGCTCGTCCTGTTCCTTCTGTGGTATTTGTGGAGTGGCTTCTCCGCTCTTATGTGGGAAGAAGAGGGGTCTTTTCTCGTTCCCTCTATGTTTTTTGGCTCGCTTTATTTATGGACGTTTGCGGCTGTTTACCCCGTAGGCTTTACTATGGCAGTTTTTACTTTTTTGATGACGGGAATGTTTATAAGCGCGGCTGCTGCTTCGGGGAGCATAAAGAGGATTAATCTCTCATTATTCGAAAAATCCGGGGTAGGGTTCCTGTCTGCCCTCCTTATAATTTTTCTGGTGATTCTGTCGGCAAGCTGGCTCTACGTACTTTCGAAAAAGTACGCAGGCGCTTACTTTTACGACGAAGGGGCAAAGGCGACAATGCGCGGGAATTACGACCGCGCTGCCTCTCTTTTTGAGACCGCCCTAAAATTAGACCGGCAAGACTACTATTACCGCGCCTTCACTGATCTTGACCTTATCAAGCTTTCTCAATTGGTGGTAAGACGCGATTTACCACAAGAAAAATTGAGAACAGAGCTTCAATCCGGCCTAAGTATGCTCATAGAGCATGCCCAGCAGGCCAAAGATGCAAATCCCGCTGATCCTCTTAACTGGACTAACTTGGGGCGGGCCTACGAATCGATTGTGCCCCTAGGAGTGCAAGAAGCCGGGGATTTTGCTAAAAACGCGTATCAGGAAGCTCTCGCTAGGTTTCCCGAGGATGCGGCATCGTTATTGGCTTCTGCCCGCGTAGAACTTTCCCTACAAAAAAAGGATGCGGCAAAGGAGTTTCTGGCTAAGGCCATTGAAATAAAAAATGACTATGCAGAAGCCCATTTTCTGTTAGCCCAAATAGAAGCACAATCAGGCGATATTGATAAAGCTATCAAAAGTTCGGAAACCGCCGCCCTTCTCTTGCCTAACAATGTCGGGTCTTTGTTCCAGTTGGGCCTTCTTTACTATCAAAAGCAGAATTTCGATGACGCGCGGATCGTATTAGAACGGACTGTGCAGCTCAACGAAAATTATTCCAATGCCCGCTACTTTTTGGGTCTCATGTACGCCCGGGCAGGAGAGAAGGAGCGGGCGCTTGCGGAGTTTCGAAAAATTGCCGAACTTAACCCAGGCACTGAAGAAGTGATGCGGATTATCACCAACTTAGAAGAAGGCCGCGAGCCCTTAGCCGATATATCTCCTCCTGCCCCGCAGCCGGAAAAACGTCCTAAGCCTCCTGTTGAAGAAAAGAAGGCAGGTGAGTAAGTAGTAGAATGGTCCGCCGAATCCTTACATTTTTTGGGCGGGAGCTTCAGAGTATTCCTCAAGCAGCTTTTCTTTTAGCTTCTTCGGGCCTATGTGCAAGCCTATTCTCGCTTTTCCGTGACCGCATGCTAGGGGCGCTCTACGGCGCGTCCCGTCCTCTCGACATTTATTACGCCTCGTTTCGGGTACCCGATTTTATTTATACACTCTCCCTCTTTTTTGCCGCGTCTACGGCCCTGGTGCCGGTGATGCTCGAAAAGTATTCCCATTCAAAAAAAGAAGCCCAGACGTTTTTCTCTGGCCTCCTTTTTATGCTGGGCAGCCTTTTGGTTGTTATGACGGCCGCAACATATCTTTTGATGCCTTACCTGCTTCCGTACATTGCGCCTGGCTTTTCCGCGGGCGAACGCGCCGAAGTGCTTCGTTTTTCGCGCATACTGCTTCTTTCGCCTTTTCTTCTGGGTATTTCCAACCTTGCTTCCGTTATCACGCAGTCGTTCCGGCGGCTTGGGGTGTACGCTCTTTCCCCGATTTTTTATAATGTCGGCATTATAGGGGGTATATGGCTTCTGGAGCCAAAGTTTGGGCTGGAAGGAATTGTATGGGGCGTTATTGTCGGGGCATTTTTACATCTTGCCGTACAGTTGCCGGTGTTAAAAGAGCTGGGGTTTTCGCTTATCCCGCGCCAGCCGGAGTTTTCTGAGAAATTTTTCGGTTTTTTGTTCTATTCTGCTCCGCGTGCCATTGGCCTTTCAGTAAACCAATTCGTGCTTTTAATAATGACCGCGATCGGCTCTACGTTGGGTGCGGGGGCCCTTACGGTGTTTACCTTTGCGATGGGGCTCCAAGCGGTGCCGGTTAGTATTATCGGTCTTTCCTACAGCGTGGGCGCTTTCCCTTCGCTTGCGGCCTCGCTCATAAAAAAAGAGAAGGAAGAATTTTTACGTAATTTTTCCCTGGCGTTTCGTCATATCGTATTTTGGTCTCTTCCCGCGACCGTGCTTTTTATGGTGCTCCGCGCTCAAATTGTCCGGGTTATTTACGGCACGGGGGCATTTTCCTGGGTCGATACTAGGCTTACCGCGGCGGCCTTGGCGCTTTTTTCATTCTCGGTTCTCTCTCAAGGCCTCATTATGCTTCTCGTGCGGGCGTTTTACGCGGCAGGGTATACTTTTCTTCCGGTAAAAATTAACGTGGTTTCTTCTGTCGCCGCCGCCGCCGCCGCGTTTTGGTTTTTACACATTTTCCAAAGCTATGAGATTCCCCGCGCCTGGTTTTTAGAAATGCTCCGCGTAAGCGATATTTCGCAAAGCGCTGTCCTGGTGCTGCCTTTGGCATTTTCGCTCGGCAGTCTGGTAAATCTGCTGTTGCTTCTCGTATTTTTCAAAAGAATTTTTGGTAAATACGCGGAAGGAGTAATCTCGCGTTCTTTTGCCGAGACCATTTTTGCAAGCGCGCTTGTGGGAGCCGGCGCGTACTACGCCCTTCAGGTATTTGCCGCGGCCTTTGATTTGGAGACATTTTTCGGTATATTCATGCAAGGCTTTCTTTCAGGCATGTGTGGCCTGGCGCTAGGGGCCCTCGCGTTTTGGAAAATGGGCAATAAGGAATTTTTTGAGTTTGCCGAGGCTCTCCACCGCAAGTTCCGCGGCGAAGTGGCGGTGGTAAGCGCGGAACCCGAACGCCTGCCCTAACAGGAAAGCTTTGTCGTTATGCCCTCAGAACATATCCGCAACTTCTGCGTAATTGCGCACATTGACCACGGAAAGTCTACCTTGGCCGACCGTTTTTTGGAACTCACAAAAACTGTTGAAGCGCGGAAAATGCATGCCCAATACTTAGACCAAATGCCCCTGGAACGTGAACGCGGCATTACCATAAAAATGCAACCCGTCAGAATGGACTACGCGCTACGCGCTACACGCTACACGCTCAACCTGATAGATACTCCTGGCCACATCGATTTTTCATACGAAGTTTCTCGCGCCTTGGCGGCGGTGGAGGGAGCGATTTTACTGGTGGATGCAACTCAAGGGGTGGAAGCGCAGACGCTTACCAATATTGAGCTTGCCCGTTCGCTTAACCTCGTCATTATTCCCGCCATTAATAAAATAGACCTTCCGCAAGCGAGGATCGAGGAAACGGAGGAAGAAATGAAGAACCTTTTAGGTGTAAAGAGGGAAGAAATCTTGCGCGTGTCGGGGAAAACCGGTGAGGGTATTGAGAGGCTTCTAGAGGAAGTAGTGCGGAAAATTCCTCCGCCTCATTCTGCGGGTAGCGAGGCGGGCGAACCCCGAGCGCTTGTCTTTGATTTTGAATATTCACTCCATCGCGGCGTGATTGCGCATGTGCGGATCACGGATGGAGTAATTAAAAAAGGCGACAAACTTTCGTTTTTCGCTTCCGGCCAGGAATTTGCGGTAGGAGAATGCGGTACTTTCCAACCGGAGCTTTCTTCCCGCCCGCATCTGCAAGTGGGAGAGATTGGCTATGTAGTTACCAATATAAAAGAAGCGAAGGTGGTGCGGGCGGGGGACACCATCCTGAAAAAACATTCGGCCTTAAACCCCCTTCCCGGCTATAAGGAAGCCCGTCCCGTGGTGTTTTCTTCATTGTATCCCGAAGATCAGGACAATTTTGAGGATTTGCGCCGAGCTATGGAGCGCCTTAGGTTGTCGGACAGCTCATTTTCTTTTGAAGAAGAATCGGCGGGCGTGCTGGGGCGGGGATTTCGCGCTGGTTTTTTAGGCATGCTGCATTTAGAGATTATCGCCGAGCGCTTGCGGCGCGACTTTAATGTGGAGACAATTGTGGCAACGCCCACGGTGCGTTACAAAGTAAAAACGAAAAGAGGGGAGTACGAGGTATACTCTCCCAGTAAATTTCCAGATGAGGGCGAATTACTAGAAGCGTGGGAGCCGTGGATAAAGGCGGAATTTTTGATGCCGCCCGGCAAGCTTTCCTCGGTGTTGAAGCTTTTGCAGGAACACGACGCGCTTGTGGGAGAAACGCATAAATTTTCGGAAACAAGAATTAAGTTGGAGGCCCACATGCCGCTTCGGGAACTTATGCGAGATTTTTTTGATAATCTAAAAAGTAGCACGCAGGGATACGCCTCCATAAGCTACGAATTTTTGGAGATGCGGAAAGGCGATCTGACTCGCCTTGACATATTAGTGGCGGAGGAAATAGAGCCAGCATTCTGCCGTGTGGTGCCGAAAAACCGGGTGGAAGCGGAAGCGGAGAAGGTTACGGAGAAACTGTACAAAATTTTACCCCAAGCTCTTTTTACGCTTAAAATCCAGGCGAAGGCGCGGGGCCGCATTATCGCTTCTCAGGCCCTTAAAGCCCTTCGAAAAGACGTGACAGGGTATCTCTACGGCGGGGACAGAAGCCGCAAAATGAAGCTGTGGAAGAAGCAAAAGAAAGGCAAAAAACGCCTTGAGGCGGAGGGAAAATTCACAATCCCGCCCGGAGTGTTCATCGAGATGATAAAGAAGTAAGGAAGTGCCTTACTTAGCGGTCGTTGGCGGTCGGACCGCCAAATGGGAGCTTGGTGCGGTTTTTTTGCTTGTTAACCAAAAAGCGGAATCAGCAAATAGGCTACCATGCCGATGACGGCTATAATAGAGATAACGTTCCAGATGACTTGGCGGTGCCGCTTCCGGCGCGCAGTGTCTGTCACCCATTTAGTATATTTTTTTCATGCGCGCTTTTCAAGAAGACCGGAAATTAAAACGGAAAATTCTCTCGCGGCCTGTCCTGTGGGCTCTCTTCATACTTGCCGCGATCATCGCAGCCTCGGCGCTTCGGGTTTCGTGGCGCGCGTATGTAGCCAGAGACGTCCGGCAGGAAGCGGAGAAGGGCTTATGGGAACTTGAGCAGGAAAAGTCGGAGCTGGAAACGCGCATCTCCAGGCTTGAGTACCCTTCCGGTATTGAAAAAGAGGCGAAAGAACGCTTTAATGTGAAAAGCCCCGGCGAAGAAGTGCTCGTGATTCTCGATCCCGCACATGCGGATTCAGGCGGGGGCAACACTTCTGCGGCAGGGTTTTGGAGAGCGTTTTTGCGTATGCTCAAAAAATGAAAAAACGTACAAAACTTTGGGTGGCACTTGCGGCGGCGGCGCTTTTGAGTGCGGCTTTTCTTTTTGGCGAGCGGATACTTCCCGCGGTAAAAGTGGAAGGAGAGAAGCTTGCCTACGCCGATTTTTTTAACGTAAAAGGCGGCCTTGTTCAGTCGAGCGATCTTCAAAAAGAGGCGGTATCTGAGGTAGTACTCGAGGAAGGAGTGATCGAGGCGTTTGTGGAAGATGCGTTAGTGAAGGCGGAACTTCAGAAAAAAGGAATCGGCGAGGCGGAGGTAACGGCATTTCTTTTTGGAAACGTAACGCGCGAGGAGCTCGACAAGCTTAACGAAGCGACGGGTAAAATTTACGGGTGGAGCGTTCCCGAATTTGAAGGATATGTATTAATGCCCCAAGCGCGGCGGATTATGTTGGTGCAGGCACTCCAAAAAGAAAATAAAAACCCCGACGAGTGGCTGAAAAACGCCAAAAAAGAAGCCCGTGTTTCTATTTACCTTCCCCGTTGGAAATGGGAAAACGGCGCGGTGGAAGGGAGGTATTGATGGTATGCCGCTTTTGCGGCCGAAGGCGGGTATAGTTTAGTGGCAGGACGACTGCTTCCCAAGCAGTAGGCGCGAGTTCGATTCTCGCTACCCGCACCAGAAAGGAAATAATGCTAAAATAATCGCGGAGCCACACCGCTCAAAGTTGCAAAAGAACCCGTAGAAAAACATCGGCTCGCCTGCCCGCCTCTGGAGGGAACCATATTTTAATTTTGGGGGAAGAAAATTTTTTAATCATATGAGAAAGGAGTATTTTAAATTTGTGTCCGCAGTCCATCTTTTTTTGGTTAAAGACGGCAAGATACTTCTGTTGCGCAGATTTAATACGGGATACGAAGATGGAAACTACGGCGTTCCTGCTGGTCATATTGATGGGAACGAACGCGCAACTACAGCAATGCTCCGCGAAGCTAAAGAGGAAGCGGGAGTGGTTATCAATGAAGGAGATATACGCATGGTTCATGTAATGCATAGAATATCCCGCGGTACGCACCCAAGCGGAGCTGATGAAAGAATAGATTTCTTTTTTGAGGCAACTAAATGGGAAGGCGAGCCGAAAATTATGGAAACCAATAAATGTGATGATTTGAGCTGGTTCCCCATAAATCAGCTGCCTCAAAATGTAATTCCTTATGTAAAATCTGGAATAGAGAACTATGGAAATAAAGTTTTGTTTTCTGAATTTGGCTGGAGTTAATTCTATAAAGTCATGGGAAGCATCATTGAAATCAACGATACTTTGCAACTCACGCGCGAGCAGGGGTTTCCGGTGGCGCTTGATTTGGAAGCGCACTTGAAAACTTCTTACAAAGTTGAGGATTTTAACGACAAAATTTTTGAGTTCAAAAATAAGCCCAGTGTCAGAGTGTATCAAGCGCCGCCGGTCAGAAATTTTTTGGTGGAAAATCGAAAAGGGAAATGGATATATTGGGGGTTGGTTCATGTGCTTGAAATTACTCATGATTACGAAAACAAGACTACCTCGGGTAAATTCAAAATTATTTACATCTATTCTCCAGATGAAATGCGAAAGGCGCACGATCTTATAGATCGGAACAAGGGAACGCAGTTTTTTGATTAGTGATTTGAATTCTGTCATAATTTTAGTTGCCGCCAAAGAAAAAAGCGCTCCCGCAAAATGCAACCATATTGACCTTGGGAAAATTGTTAGAAACAATAGCGCAAAAGCGAGCCTATCCTGATCCGTTCAGTCAGGGCTCGAAATTGATTAAATAGTCGAAAACTGCTAAAATGGTAATATTGAATATATGAGTAGAACTGACTTGATCAAAAAACTCGAAACCGAGCGCAATTCGCGTGTTATTTCCTATACTACGGGCGATAGGCCGCCTTTTGCTACCAAAATTGCTGGTG
>CAYISH010000018.1:0-12603 GCA_964366035.1 uncultured Candidatus Saccharibacteria bacterium | reverse complement strand
GATTTTGAATTTGATTTTCCCTTCGGGAAAAAAGAATTGTACGGTCTTGCGTATCGGGGTAACTACGATTTGTCGCGCCACATGGAGCGCTCGGGCGTAGATTTGCGCTACACCGATCCGATGTCGGGCGAAAAATTTTTGCCGCATGTCATCGAGCCTACGTTTGGATTGGGACGCACCGTGCTCGCGGTTCTGCTTTCGGCATACGATGAGGATGAACTGGGCGGCCCCGCCTCCGCCGAGGCTTCTGCGGGCAAGGAGAAGCGAGTACTTTTGAAATTAAAACCGCAGATTGCGCCTGTCAAAGTTGCG
The DNA here is from genome assembly GCA_964366035.1 of uncultured Candidatus Saccharibacteria bacterium. GTDB lineage: Bacteria > Patescibacteriota > Minisyncoccia > JACPKW01 > UBA11713 > CAYISH01. The sequence continues at coordinate 12,291 of CAYISH010000018.1, read as the reverse complement.
GTTTTCCCGCTTGTTTCTAACAAAGAAAACATTGTCGCAAAAGCCCGCGGAATCTTTTCTTCTCTGCGCACTACTCCCTACCCCCTACACGCTGCTGTCGCCTGGGACGACATCGGCAACATCGGCAAGCGCTATCGCCGCCAGGATGAAATCGGCACCCCGTGGTGCGTAACGATTGATTACCAAACCCTCGAAGACGGCACCGTAACCGTCCGCGACCGTGATTCGGGAGCGCAGGAACGTGTGCACGAAAATGAGCTCGAAAATTATTTTGCCGAAAAACTTAAATAGCCAAAAGTTCCATAAAAAACTTAGATTGAGATAATGTACGTATATCCACGATAGCGTACATACGTATCATTTGAAATTTTTGTAAAAATAACAAAGCGCGGATTTGCAGTCCGCGCTTTCGACTTGAACTAATCGTTCTCTTCCTCCCATCCCTCAAGTAGATTTTTGATGATTTGGAGGGAAAGTTCTTTGCTGAGGCCTTGAGCTTTTGCGAAGTTCGCCGTTTCGATATACGCATCCTTAAAATTTGCTTGCTCCAGCGTTGTGCCTGCAAGACATGCCTCTGCGAGATCGGCATTCTCGAAATTTGCTACACGCAAAGAGGTGTCGGTGAACACAGCTGCTATGCAGTCAGCATTTTTGAAGGAAGCGCCATCAAACTTGGCATTGACTAAGCGGGCTTCTGCGCAGCGAGCCTCGATAAAGACTGCATCGGGGAACTCCACTTCGTTGAAGCAAGCCTCCTCACAATTTGCCTCTCTGAAGCAAACGTTTTGACCATTCGCGGCGCAGAAGTTCGCTTTGTAGAGATTTGCTTCTGAAAAGTCGGCATTACCCAACTCTATAGGGTGTTCGAGGTTTGCTTCAACAAGCTCTAGGCCAGAAAAATCCTGTCCAGAAAAATCAATTTCCTGATTGGGAAATTGCTCCCGATATGCATTAAACGTCGCAACCTGTCCCTGCCGCAGCAATGCCGCGAGCTCTTCGTTGGAAAGTTGCTTTTCTGCCATAACTCTACCCTCCTTTTTGTTCGGCTTTCTATTTTTAGCCTAGCACAGTTGTCTTTTCCAAAAAAGCTGGAAATTTGGCGCTGATGCTGTTACAATTCCACCATGCATTTCGAGAAAAAGACGTTTGAGAACGGGCTTCGGGCGGTGGTGGCTCCGATGGCCGATACCCAGGCGGCGACGTTGTGGGTTTTGTTCGGCACCGGCTCCAAATACGAGCAGAAGCGCATAAACGGCGTCTCGCATTTTTTGGAGCATTTATTTTTCAAGGGAACCAAATCTCGCCCCAAGCCGGGGCAGGTAAACCGCGAGTTAGACCGCTTGGGCGCCCGCTCCAACGCCTTTACCTCCAAAGAATACACGGGCTATTACGTCAAAGCGGCGGCTAAACACTTTGATACCGCGCTTGATATCGTCTCTGACATTCTTCTCGAGCCTCTTTTCAAAAAAGAAGAAATTGAAAAAGAGCGCGGCGTCATTTTGCAGGAGATTTCGATGTACGAAGACGATCCCCGCCGCCAGTCGTACGAAGTTTTTGAAGAACTTATGTACGGTGACCAGCCCGCGGGATGGGATACGGCGGGCTACCCCGATACGGTCAAAAACATTACCCGCGGCGACATTGTGCATTATAAGAAATCGCACTATCTTACTTCGAACGCGGTGGTGGCAGTGGCGGGAAATGTGATTGCCGAAGAGACATTTGAAAAAATCGGCAACGCGTTTCGCAAGATGGAACGCGGGGAAAAAATTGAAAAGCCGAAAGTGCGCGAGGCTCAACGTGCTCCGCAAGTAAGGTTCAAAAAGAAAGACGTAGACCAAACCCACGTCAGGATAGGAGTGAGGGCGTACGACATGTTCGACGAGCGGCGCTATGCACTCTCTGTGTTGCAAACGATTTTGGGAGGTAATTGGTCAAGCCGCTTATGGACCGAGCTTCGCGAAAAGTTGGGGCTTACCTATTATGCAAAAGCATCGCAAGAAGAATATACCGACACAGGGTATCTATTGGCTTCGGCGGGCGTGCCTCATCAGACCTTAGATAAGGTGGCAAAAAAGATCGTCGAGATATTTCATGCGGCGAAAACGAAGGGGGTTTCGGACAAAGAGCTCGACTTTGCGAAAGAATATATCCGCGGCTCCATGGCGTTACAATTTGAATCTACCGATGAAGTGGCTACTTTTTTGGCGGCGCAAGAGCTTTTTTACGGCAAGATAATGACGCCGGAAGAAATTCTGAAGAAGATTGAGAAAGTAACAAAGGGTGATATTATGAAGGTGGCGCGCGATATTTTCAAGCCTCAGAATATTAATCTGGCCGCAATCGGCCCTGAAGCGGACGAGGCGGCCTATAAAAAAATTTTGGCTCAAGTATAAATGGAGAGATGAGCCCCGAAGAAAAAACAACCATTTCTATTTCGACCGGCACGATGGTAAGGTTTTTACTGTTGATCGTGCTTTTTTGGTTTGTCTATCAGCTCCGCGACGTCATCACCATCGTGCTTACGGCCATCGTGATTGCTTCTTCTTTGGAGCCAGCGGCGCATTGGTTCCAGCGCCACAATATTCCTCGACTTGCCGGGATTATCGCCATCTACCTCGGCGCGTTTCTCTTTTTTGGCACTGTATTTTATCTTATTGTGCCTCCCCTTTTGTCCGACATTGGGGGAGTATTTTCTTCGCTTCCTGTCTATCTCGACCGCACTTTCAATCCAAGCGCCGTATTTTCCTTTTTCCCACTTTTCCCCGATACATTCACCCATTTATTCCAAGACAATATTCCAGAAGTAGGCACGGCCCTGAACCAGGCGGCTAGCGGATTTTTCAAGACCGCTTCCGCAATATTTGGAGGAGCGCTATCATTCATTTTAATTATTGTAATTTCTTTTTACCTTTCTGTGCAGGAACATGGAATTGAAAACTTTTTGCGCGTCATTACTCCCAAGGAATATGAGGGCTATGTGCTTGATGTATGGTCGCGCTCGCGGCGCAAAATAGGCTTTTGGCTGCAAGGGCAGCTTCTCCTGGGAATATTGGTGGGGGTGCTCGTGTTTATGGGCCTTACTATTCTCGGTGTAAAATATGCGCTTCTTCTCGCTATTTTATCCGCCATTTTCGAGATTATACCGGTTTTTGGACCTATTATGGCCGCTATTCCCGCCATCGCTGTAGCGTTTTTGCAGGCGCCGGGTTTAGCTTTGGGCGTGTTCGTGTTTTATATTATCGTGCAACAGTTTGAAAACCACTTGATTTATCCTGTGGTGGTGCGCAAAACTGTAGGGGTGCCGCCTCTTATGGTAGTGCTCTCGCTTTTGGTAGGCGGAACCTTGGCGGGTTTCTTCGGCCTTCTTCTCGCAGTGCCGGTCGCGGCGGTGCTGGTGGAAATCGCAAACGACATTGCCCGCAAGAAAGAAATAGTCTTTTAATTTTCGCGGAATAACTAACTGCGTTTTGCTGTGGCAAAGTTTTACCTCACCACCCCTATTTATTACATAAACGCACCTCCTCATCTGGGGCATGCGTATACGAATGTAGTAGCCGACGCGATTGCCAGATACCGCCGCCAGAAAGGCGACGACACGTTTTTTCTTACCGGAACCGACGAGCATGGAGCGAAAAACATGCGGGCGGCTGAAACGGCGGGGAAGACGCCTCAGGAATTTGTCGATGCCCAGGCGGCCTTGTTTGAAAAGATGAACCGTCAGCTTTCCCTTTCGAATGACGATTTTATTCGCACCTCGGACCAAAAGCGCCATTGGCCGGGAGCGCAGGCTTTGTGGAAAAAGTTAGAAGAAGCTGGCGATATTTATAAATCCTCGTACCGCGGGCTTTACTGTGTGGGGCATGAAGCATTTGTGACGGAAAAAGATTTGGTAAACGGGGCATGCGAAGATCACGGGAAAGCCCCCGAAGTTATTGAGGAAGAAAACTATTTTTTTAAGTTGTCGCGCTATGGGCCCGAGATAGAACGAATTATCTCATCAGGGGAGCTTGCGATATTTCCAGAGTCCCGCAAGAACGAAATTCTTTCATTCATCCGGGAGGGAGTGGCCGATGTAAGTTTTTCGCGCCCGGCTAAGGATATTCCGTGGGGAGTGCCCGTGCCAGGCGATGCGTCGCAGACTATGTATGTATGGTGCGACGCGCTTCCCAACTATATAACTGCTCTGGGATTCGGCTCTTCGGATTCCGAGAACTTCAAGCGTTTTTGGCCCGCAGATGTGCATGTAATAGGCAAGGATATTTTGCGGTTCCACGCCCTTATTTGGCCGGGGATGCTTCTTTCTGCGAAACTACCTCTTCCCAAAGCTCTTCTCGTTCACGGCCATATCCTTTCCGGCGGCAAGAAAATGTCGAAAACGCTTGGCAATGTAATCGACCCGATGGCGCTGATCGGCGAGTACGGCGGAGAGGCTCTTCGCTCCGTACTGCTCGGCGAAATTCCTACCTTTGATGACGGCGATCTTACCCTTGAGCGTTTCGCTATTGTATATAATGCCAATCTTGCAAACGGGCTCGGCAACGTAACGCGCCGGCTTTCCACCATGATACAGAATTATTTCGGCGGAAAAGTTGAAAAGCCGCCCGCCGACGCGCTGAAAAAAACGTTGTTAACCCGCTCCGTTTCTGCGCTTGGTTTTTCGCGCATCTCTGGCGGAGAAAAGATGGAATGTGTGCCGCTTTCCTACTTTGCCGAGCAGGTCGTATTTCCCGAATACCAAGCACGTATGGAAAAGTTCGAGATAAGCCGCGCCTCGGAATTAATTTTTGGCCTCATAAAAGAGATAGACGGATACATTCAGGATTACGAGCCTTTTAAGCTTGTCAAAACCGATCCTGGAAAAACAAAAGCGGTGCTATGGAACGCGACGTTTGCGTTGGCGGTAGCGGCGCGCATGTTTGAGCCGTTTTTGCCGGATACTGCGGTGAAGGTAGAGGATATTTTGGGAGTAGCGGGCAAGGAGTCGTTTTCATGGGAGGTCTTTGAAGGGAAAAGCCACGATCTTTTGTTTCCACGCCTTCGCTAAAGTTTCTCTATATTCTTGTGAACCTAAAACTTGTTGATGTTCACACGCACGTAAATTTCAACGCCTTCAAAGATGACGGCGATGAGGTAATTCGGCGCGCGCTTGAGGCGGGCGTGGCGATGATTTTGGTAGGCTCTCAAATCGACACCTCGCGCCGCGCGGCGGAGTACGCCGCAAAATACCCCGAAGGTGTTTTTGCGGCGGTGGGGCTCCATCCCATCCATCTCGATGAACGACACTTCGACATTTCCGAGATGGAAGCCCGGGCGGGCATTCCTAGTTTTAACAGCAGGAAAGAGGAATTTAACTACGGGCATTATAAAAAACTTGCGGGGCAGCCTAAAACGGTGGCAATAGGCGAGTGTGGGCTTGATTATTATCGCATGGAAGGAACGGAGATCCGCCGGCTGGCGGGGAAGAGAAAACAAGAAAATACGCTTCGCATGCAGATTTCGCTCGCGCGCGAGGTTGGCAAACCACTCATGATCCATTGCAGGGATGCTTATGAGGATATGCTGCGGATTTTAAATGATGAGCGGGCGGGGAGCATCGGGGGCGATATTCATTTTTTTGCGGGGAATTGGGAGATAGCTAGAAAATTTTTAGATTTAGGATTTTATCTTTCCTTTACGGGCGTTATCACCTTTGCCCGCGATTATGATGAGGTAATAAAAAATACGCCCCTCGACCGGATTATGACCGAAACCGACGCGCCTTATGTTACTCCCGTGCCGCATCGCGGAAAACGAAACGAGCCGTTGTATGTGGGAGAAGTTGCCAAGAAAATAGCGGAGATAAAAGGCATGGATTTCGAAGCGGTCCGAGAAGCAACGGTAAGAAACGCCCAAAAGTGCTTTGTTTTGGGCACGGACATTCGGCGGGGTTGACATGCATAAGGCGCTTGTGTATTATTTGAACATGCGTTCAGCTATGGGTTGTCAGAAGATGATTATTACAGCGAAGCGCTCTTGGGTAGCGGTTGGTTTTTATTTTATTAAATTTATGAAGCGCGAGGGGTTGATGCAAAGATAAAAGGAAATTTGAACTGAAGTTTTGCACTGGCCCCGATACTCTCGGGGTCGGTTTCGTTTCTGCTTGGAATTTGTCCGGTTTTATGAAAAGCGCGGTAAAGTGGCTATATTCCAGGCCAAAATAAAAAGAAAAGGAGGCAAAAGGTGTTCTTTGAAGAAAATGCGGCATTGCCTGGGGCTGCAAATACAAAAACCACAGCTCAAGATGGAGGGGATACGATGGAAATTTCGGAGAGCGTGCAGCGCGTGGCAGAGCAGCTCCGCCGCTATGAGATAGAAGAAGCGGCGTTGGTGCGTAAGTTATCTTTTGGCTCTGGGGTGAGAGAGCCAACGCGAAGTTTTCGATTGACTACATTGCGAAAACACCTTATACCGCCAATTGTCCGCAGGATGCAGGAGATTCTTGGCGGTGTAGAGGAGAAGAGGTGAGAGAAAAAAAATGCGAGCGGCAGGAATTTATTCCGGGAGTTTTTCTCTGCAAGGCATGCGGGGTGCAATCTTGCGAGCGGTGGATGTTTTGCCCGCAGCAGGGGAAATTGGTCCGCGTACTCGCGCAGGCGGTCCCGGTGCCGGAGAAGAAAAAAGCACCGGTAACCTATTCTGCACTGGACGTTAGCCCCAGCACGATCTGGGTGTGAGAGGAGAAAAAGAAGTGTGCAGAGAGTGTCCTTTGGCAACGGTTGTCGTTGAAGCGCGCAACGAAGCGAGTGAAATAATCGCTGATGTTGCGACCAGGCATGAGCTAGCAGCTCATAAAGTTCTCACCCGCGGCAATGTCTCTATTTTCGATATCGAGGGCGATCCTATGTTTTTGTCGTTCTCGATTCCGGCGATGGAGAGAATCGAAGGGGTAATTCGCGTCTACGAACGGCGTGAAAAGCCGAGGGAGGAACGGGATTTTTATTCCTAACATAACCGGCAAGGGGCTCCGGCAAGACCGGGTAGGCCCCTTCCTTATTTTCATGAACCATGCAGTTTATTGACGATCGTCAACAAACACTACATGGCTTGCGTATTTTGAGGAAAGCGGTTTAGAGTTTAAAAAGCATGAAAACAGTAAGCATCATCGGGTACGGGAGATTTGGCAAAACATTATATCGTCTTTTGAAAGACGATTTTTTGGTAACGCTCTATGCGCGAAAACCGGCCGCGTTCAAAGGAGAGAAATTTCCTAAAAATGTTGGGCTGACGAGCAACCTTGAAGATGCCTACAAAAGCGAGGTAATAATTTTTGCCGTGCCTATTTCCCAATTTGAAAGCGTGCTGGCAGAACATAGAAAATATTTTAAAGGCCACTTGCTCATTGATGTCCTGTCGGTAAAACTGCATGCGGCCGAGGTGTTTAAAAAAAACTTGAAAGGCACTGGGGCGCGAGCAATGCTGACGCATCCCATGTTTGGGCCAGACTCGAGCCGCGAGGGGTTTAAAGGCTTGCCGATTGTAACGAACCGATTTACGGCGCGCCCCGGTGAGTACCAGTTTTGGAAAAAGTTTTTTAAGCGAAAGGGCCTTTCGGTTATCGAGCTTTCCGCTTCAGAGCACGATCGCCTCGCTGCCGGTTCGCAAGGTGTTACTCATTTTATAGGCCGCTTGTTGGAGGAATTTGGATTTGAGCGCACATCAATTGACACCTTGGGCGCCAAAAAACTTCATGAGGTAGAAGAACAGACCGTAAACGACACTTGGGAGCTTTTTGTAAATTTGCAGAATTATAACCCCTACACTAAAGCCATGCGGCTCAAGATGGGTAAGGCATTTGACGCGCTCTACAACAAACTTTTGCCAGAGTGCGCGCGGCCCGGCACTGTAGTATTCGGCATTCAGGGAGGAATGGGAAGCTTTAACCACGAAGCGATTTTGGATTATATCGCCCGCAAGAATGTAAAAAATCCGCAGGTTGAATATTTGTACACTACGGAAAAAGTGATGTCGTTTCTGCACCGCGGCGATATCGATTTTGGCCTTTTTGCCATCCACAACTCTATCGGAGGAATTGTGGACGAATCCATCCAGGCGATTGCGCATTACAAATTCGCGATTGTGGAGGAATTCGAGATTCCGGTACAGCACCATCTTATGAAAAGAAAAAATGCTGGAAAAATAACCACGGTGATGGCGCATCCGCAGGCCCTAAAGCAGTGCCAAAGTACTTTGGCCGAGAAATATCCGGCATTGAAGCAGATAAGCGGAAAAGGGGATTTGATCGACACGGCCCGCGCAGCGTTGGCGCTTGCGGGAGGAAAATTGCCAAAGAGCACAGCGATTTTGGGGCCGAAGGAACTTTCGCGCCTATACGACTTGGAAATTGTCGCTCGGGATTTGCAGGATCATAAAGAAAACCGGACAAGTTTTCTCCTCGTCCGGCGATTGTAATTGCGGGAAAAAGAAGAAGGCTCTGGATCGCAGAGCCTTCGTTATGCGCTCGGGCTGGTTGGCCTTTGCGTGAGTCGTTTAGAGAAGAGCGTTAAGTGCTGCTCGGCAAACTACTTGCAGATCGTGGACGTCTCCGTGCGCCCATCCCATTCTGCCATTTATACTCACGTAGGCGCCCCAGATGTGTTCACCGAGACCGACCCCCGGCTCGATTTTGACTTTCTCTGGCAGTTTGCCGGTTTTGGCTTGGCAGATGGCGTCAACACCTACAAAATTGATATTTTTTCCAGTTTCATCGGCGGCGATTCCTTCCGCTCCACTTTCCAGGCGGACGAGCACTGTGATCATTTTTTTGCTGTTTATGGCGCCGCCATAGGAGATGAACACTATATTATTGGCATTGTGTATAATGGTAAAAGGAGAAGATTATGGAGCTAAAAAGTCCAGAATTTAATAACAAGGGCCCTATACCGGTAAAATTTACCTGCGACGAGGAGGATATAAGCCCGACGCTTACTATTTCGGGCGTGCCAGACGGCGCTAAGAGCTTGGCGCTCATTATGGAAGACCCCGACGCGCCGGGCGGCACGTGGGTGCATTGGGTGGCGTGGAACATTGAGCCGGACACGAGCGAGATAGGCGAGGGCGAATTGCCGGTTAGCGCAGGCGAGGGGATTACGAGCGCTAAAACTCGAGGATATCATGGCCCTTGCCCGCCTTTGGGGCGGCATCGATACTTTTTCCGCCTCTTCGCGCTTGACGCTATGCTGAAGATTTCCGGAGATACCGACGCCGAGGGTTTGCGGGGAGCAATGGGCGGTCATGTGCTTTCCCAGGCGGAGTATATGGGGACATACGAGCGGCGATAGTTAGGAAGTAGAAATTAGTGCGTAGGGAAGTAGAGAGAAGAAAATGGCAAAAAATTTTTTCAAATTCAGTTTGGGAGCAATTAGCATCATTGCGGCAAGCCTCTTGGTTTTTTATTTTTTACAAAAAACCCGCTACGAGCGGCAGGATGCGGCGTTTTATCGTGAGTTTGACCGCGCGAGCGTGTTAGACGCCGCCTTGCAGAGATAATTTTTCTTTTTCTCTCTACTTTTTTGTTTTTTCTCGGGAATTTTCTAAAAAATTCTTGACATTCCGCACGTGAAGCGCGAAAATTATTCATGCGCAGAATTTTTTCGCGCAGAAATAATGAACGGCGGCGAAAAAACTCAAAACGGCAACGGAGCTGAAAAAAATTCAATCCAAGCGAAAGAACCGAAAACAAACGGCAAGCCGCTTAAGTTTTTATTTATTTCCTGGGAAGCACTTTCCGGCGATTTGGCATGGCGGCTTATGCAAGAAGGGCACGAAGTGAAATTTTATACGAAAGATTCTGACAGCGAGGGTATTTACGAAGGGTTTCTAGATAGGATTCCGAGATGGGAAGAGTACAAAGATTGGGCAGACGTTGTCGTTTTTGATGATTCAGGTTTTGGGAAGATCGCCGACGGCCTGCGGAAAGAAGGCAAGCATGTTATCGGCGGCACGGAATACAGCGATAAGCTCGAAGAAGACCGGGAATTCGGCCAGCTTGAAATGAAACGGGTGGGGATGAACGCTTTGCCGCATTGGGATTTTGTGGATTATGAAGAAGCGATCAAATTTATCCGCGAAAATCCGGGGCGCTATGTGTTCAAGCCATCGGGCAGTATTCTTGCGGGGCAGAAGGGAATTTTGTTTATCGGGCAGGATGAAGGCGGGCAAGACCTTCTGGAAGTGCTCTCTCATAACAAGGCTGCGTGGTCCAAAAAATTTAGAAAATTTCAGCTTCAAAAATATGCCCAAGGAGTCGAGGTGGCGGTAGGAGCGTTCTTTAACGGGAGCGACTTTATTTATCCTATCAACGTAAATTTCGAGCATAAAAAGCTTTTTCCGGGCGACATCGGGCCTTACACCTTCGAGATGGGCACCCTGATGTACTGGAGCGAACCCAACAGAATTTTCAGGGTGACGCTTGAAAAAATCCGCGAGCCGTTGGCCCAGAGCGGATATGTGGGATACATTGATGTAAATTGCATCGCAAATAACTACAATGTCTATCCCTTGGAATTTACGGCGCGATTTGGATACCCCACGATGTCGATACAATTGGAAGGAATTTTAACGCCAACAGGGGAATGGCTTTCTCGTATGGCGCGGGGAGAGAAATTTGAATTTCGCACCAAAAGAGGGTTCCAGGTAGGCGTGGTAGTTGCGGTGCCCCCGTTTCCATACGAAGACCGTAGGGTTGCAGAAATTTATAAAGATTCATCGATTATTTTTAAAAAACCGAATTTGGAGGGAGTGCATTTGGGCGATCTCAAATTAGTTGATGGGGACTGGCGTCTTGCGGGAGACTCGGGGTATGCGTTAGTGGTGACGGGATCGGGCACTACGGTGGCAGAGGCGCGGAAGATGGCGTACAATCGGGTGGATAACATCATTCTCCAAAACATGTTTTACCGCACCGATATCGGGCTAAAATGGAATACCGACAGCGATCGGTTGCAGTCATGGGGGTATTTGTATTAACGATATGAAAAAATACGATTTTCTGGTGCTTGGGGCTGACGGGCTTCAAGGCGTGATTGCGACAAGATTTCTTCTAGAGCGCGGTTACTCCGTTTTTTGCGCGGATTTATACAGGACGCAAATTAGAAAAATAATGGCGAAGTACGGCAGAGGACACTCTGCTTTTTCGTTTGTAGATCTCCGCGATATTCCTCAAACGGCAAGGCTTATGAAAAAAACAGGGGCGGATACGGTAGTAAATTGCGCCGAGATGGATTGGAATCTGAATGTATATCACGCCGCGCTGGAAGCAAAAGTGCACTGCGTAGACCTTGGCGCATGGATTGAGCTTACGAGGCGCCAGCTTCAAAAGGACAGAGCGTTTAAGAAAATCGGGCGAACCGCAATTACCGGATGCGGCGCGGTTCCCGGGATAGGAAGCGTTATGCTGCGCTATATCTCCAGAAAGTTCGATAGGCTCGATAGCGTGGATGTGGGATTTTCTTGGACTTCAAACAAGAAAAATTTCGTGGTTCCTTTTTCCATCAAGAGTATTTTGGAGGAGCTTACCTATAACCCGAGCTTTTTGAAGAACGGGAAAAGGGTCAATAAAAAACCGCTCGAGGTGTCGCTTGAACGAAATTTTCGCCTGATCGGGCGGCAGAAAGTGTATATGGTCCAGCATCCAGAACTTTTTACATTCCATCATTATTTCAAATCGAAAGGGCTAGAAAACATAAGGTTTTTCGCGGGATTTCCAACGCATTCGCTCCAAAAAATTCTTACGCTTATCGAACTCGGGTTTCATAAGGAGAAACCCATCGCTCTTGAAAGCATAAAAATTGCTCCACTTTTTATTCTGCCGCCCGTCCTCAAACACTTAGTCTCGCCGCCGGGCTATACCGAAAGCGAAAATTTGTGGATAGACATACAAGGCAAGAAGGATAACAAGAAAAAGAAAATTTTAATGGAATGCCTGGTCCCGCCCGTGAAAGGGTGGGAAAGTTCGGGGTGCAATATTGATACAGGTTTTCCGGTTGCCATCATGGCGGAGATGATAAAAAAAGGGGTGATAAAGGAAGCGGGGAGTTTTGCGCCCGAAGCGATAGTGCCGGAGGCGTCGTTTTTCAAGGAGCTTCGAAAAAATGATCTTGCCGTGTATGAAAACGGAAAAGTAATAAATTAATTTTCCAAGTTTTTTCTCACTATGGTTAACAAAATTACCGAAGAAGACATTCTTAATGACCTTAAAAAAAATGTTTACTGCCGTTTGGAAGCATCGCCCCACGGTGTAGGCGTTTTTGC
>CAYISH010000017.1:0-12877 GCA_964366035.1 uncultured Candidatus Saccharibacteria bacterium | reverse complement strand
GGCGACCACCGAGTTCTACACTTTTTCCCTACACGACGCTCTTCCGATCTAGGCTTTGTTCTTCTTGTATTGTTAATGGTTGCCGTTACCTACCATGATATTGTTAAATTAAGTTCATGAGGCAATCCCAATTATTCACCAAAACCCGCCGAGACGCGCCGAAAGATGAAGTTACCAGAAACGCCGAATTGCTGATCCGCGCTGGTTTTGTGCATAAAGAAATGGCAGGTGTCTATTCATACTTACCACTTGGCTTAAAAGTGCTTACAAAAATAGAGAACATCGTTCGGGAAGAAATGAACAAAATCGGCGGGCAAGAAATACGCATGGCCACTCTCCACCCGTCCGAGCCATGGAAACAAACCGGAGCGTGGGATAGCGTTGATGTGCTTTTCAAAATCCAGAGCCGCACGGAAAAAGAATACGCCTTGGGGCAGAGCGAGGAAGAAATCGTCACGCCTATTGCCAGAGAGTATGTACAGTCCTACAAAGACTTGCCAGTCGCCATCTACCAAATAGCACAAAAATACCGCGACGAACTTCGGGCCAAATCCGGCATCATGCGCGGGCGCGAATTCGGGATGAAAGATATGTACAGCTTCCACGCTTCTGAAGAGGATTTTGCTCGCTACTATCACATAGTAAAAGAAGCTTATCTTAATATCTACCGCCGATGCGGACTCAACGCGCGGGCAACCGAGGCTTCAGGCGGAGCATTCAGCAAAAAAATCTCTTATGAATTTATGGTGCTCACGAATACTGGCGAAGACAGCGTGGTGTACTGCAATGCCTGCGACTATTGCGTAAACTCGGAGGTTGCCAAAGAGAAAGCTGGGGACGCATGCCCCGCGTGCGGCAAAGGAGACCTGAAAAGCGCGAAAGCGGTAGAAGCGGGCAATGTTTTCGACTTGGGACAGCGCTATCCCAAAGTCTTTCATTTTACGTACAAAGCGGAGGACGGCTCCGATAACTATCCCTACATGGGCTGCTACGGAATTGGCACCACGCGTCTTTTAGGCACCATCGTAGAAACGAATTACGACGACAAAGGGATTATCTGGCCGGAATCAGTGGCACCCTTTAAAATCCACTTGATACTTCTGGGCGGGCAAGGGGATGAAGTAACCGCGGAAGCAGAGCGGCTCTATAAAGGGCTCTCGAACAGAGGCGTAGAAGTACTTTACGATGACCGCGAAGGTAAAAGCGCGGGAGAAAAATTTCAGGACGCCGACCTTATCGGCCTGCCGCTTCGCGCAGTTATTTCTAAAGATACCGTTCAAAAAGGAAAGGTTGAGATAAAGAAAAGGGCAAGTAAATCGGCGGAACTGATCTCGCCCGAAGACTTCCTCAACATCTTCCATGATTAACAAGATTTTTTCGTCTTTCTCGCACGATATCGGCTTGGACCTTGGCACCGCAAATACCCTTGTATATGTGCGGGGCAAGGGGATTATCATCAACGAGCCCTCCGTAGTAGCCGTCAATCAAAAAACCGGCCAAGTAGTGGCGGTGGGCAGCGAAGCGCGACGCATGGTAGGCCGCACCCCAGGGCATATTACTGCAGTGCGCCCCCTGGTAGAAGGCGTCATTTCCGACTTTGAAGTAACGGAAGAAATGCTCTCGTACTTCATTAAAAAAGTCCACTCCGATACCAATAAATTTTTTACGCATCCGCGGGTGGTGATCGGCATTCCCTCCGGCATCACCGAAGTGGAGCGCCGGGCGGTGAAAGACGCGGCTAAATCGGCGGGTGCTCGGGAAGTATATTTGGTGGAAGAACCCATGGCGGCTGCGATCGGGGTGCGGTTGCCTATCCATGAGCCCCTTGGCAACATGGTGATCGATATCGGCGGAGGAACTACCGACATCGCCGTCATTTCGCTGGGCGGCATTGTAGTGGCAAAAAACTTGCGCGTCGCGGGTGATAAATTCAATCAGGACATTATCAACTACGCACGGGATGAGTTTAAACTTTTACTGGGAGAACGAACCGCGGAAGACGTAAAAATCGCCATAGGATCGGTGTGGAAACTTCCGGACACTATGGAATCGACCATTCGCGGGCGCGACCTGGTAACAGGCCTCCCGCGCGAAGTGATTGTAACCGATGCCGATGTGCGCGAAGCTCTCCAAAAATCCGCGCGGTTGATTGCCGAAGCCGCCAAAGAAGTGATAGAGGAAACGCCCCCTGAATTAGTATCTGATATCATGCACCGCGGCATTATTTTGGTAGGCGGGGGGTCGTACCTGCGAGGCGTGGACAAGCTCATTGAAGCAGAAACGAAAATTCCCGTACGCATCGCCGACGACCCTCTCACCGCCGTGGTGCGCGGGTGCGGCATTGTGCTCGAAGACTTGGATATTTGGAAAGATACGCTCGTAACGGAACATGGAGAAGAAAAAACTCCGGTATAGCAAGCAAGCCGGAAGTGCCAAGCGCATTTTCGTGGTATTCGCGGCCCTCCTCTTGTGGGCAACAGTGTTCTTCGACCTCCCGCGCCTCTATGCATTTTCCGCTCTTGCGGGGGGAGGCGCCAAAATCGGCATACAAAAAATTCCGAACGCGCTGAAAAACCTCGGCCTTGAACGGCTCGGCGCAGAGAACGAAGAACTTCGCGCCCGCGCCGCCATACTGGAAGCGCGCCTGAAAGAACAAGAAGCGCTTGGAAGCTTGCACACCCTCGAAGAAAGACCAGCCAAAATCGCTACCGTGTTAAGCATCCCGCCCCAATCGCCATACGATGTAATTTTGATCGATGCGGGACGGCAAGACGGCATACAGCCTGGAGAAAAAGTATTCGCGAAAAGCACACTCATCGGTTTTGTAGATGAAGTTGGAGAGGGGAGCGCCAAAGTAAAATTAATATCATATCCAGAGCTGGAAACCGAGGCGCTTCTGGAATCGCTTCTTTTAAACATTACGCTCGAAGGCTACGGCGGGCTTAACATGATTTTTATAGCCCCGCAGGATTTAGAAATAAAAATAGGGGATAGGGTTATTTCTAACACAACGCCATCGTACCTTATCGGCGAAATAGGTTATATAAAATCGAAAGAATCAGAGGCTTTGCAGACTGTCTACCTCCGCCCCCCCTTTAACCTCCGCCACTTAAGATTTGTCGAAATAAGGCCGTAATCAGGCTCTTTTTTAACCTTTCTCAAGAAAGCCATTGACAAAATTGCGTGTTTCATGGTAGCATTTCCTTAGAAAGGAGACATGATGACAAAAAATTTGCTCGTAGTAGTCATCGCGATCGTCGCGATGATCGCAGTTTTATTCGTCCTCGCGCAAGCGAGGCCCGCGCTCGAGAGGGCGCGCCAACAAGCCGTAGAAATGCGGCATGCTGCAGAATAAAATGCAAACTACATACAACTATTCTTTTATTCTTTCCTTTCTCTCATTCAAACCATGTAATCATATTACGCGATAGCGTATAATGACAACTAGTTCTAGGCAAGCAAAATTCAATCAAGTCGAGAGTTCACTTTTGGTTTTATATTTTGAAGTGTGCCCTAAAAATTCTATCCGGCTTTATAGATGTTTCGAGATAATAAACGTGTTGAGGGATACCGAAGAAATTTATGACAAAGTTTATTTCGTCTTCGCAGGGAAAAGGGAATATAAACACACTCTTTTGAAACTCTATAAAGCCGATGTCCTTTAATTTACGGCGAAACGCGTCGCGCGCTTTTTTTCTTATTTTCGGGGATATTGAATACCACTACGTAAACATTATACGCTATCGCGTAAGTTGATTACACTTTTAGGAAGGAGAAAGGATAAGAAAGAAGCAGAAATTGTCAGGAAACGTTAGAAGGTTAGATCGGGAAATTAGAAGATTAAAAAAATGGAGTACCAAAGAGCCTGAAAATAGAAAGATGCCTTAGCGCGGCAGTCGATCTGCTAATGCTTGTTTCTTTTGCTTTGAGAGCGAGGAAGGTATCATAATTGCATGGCATTTTGCAAAAGGGCGGGGGCGTTTTTATTGATTTTTCTTGCAGGATTTTATGTGGGATGGGAATACGCCATCGCCGGGATGATTTTTTTTCTGGCGCTCGGTCCGCGGAAATACGAATACCTTCTTCTGGGCGCTCTTTTTGATATACTTTTTCTTTTTCCGAAAGGTTTTTTTACTCTGTTGGCCGTCCTGCTCATTTTTTCCGCCGAAGGGCTGGAGCGAGCTCTCCAGTCGGGCGAATTTTCTAGCTTTATTGCCCGTAACTCGCTTTTAGCTGCTCTCGCGGGGCTTTGGCTCGCGGGTTTTGCGGCGGAGACGTTGTGGCCCAACGCGGGACGGGCGGTCTATCTTGCCGCGATTTCGTCCGCAAAAACTTTCGGCGCCTTGGCTATTCTGGTAATCTTATATCAACCAACCTATGCGATGGGGAAAATCCGCACAAAAAAATTACGATTTTTTGGAGCCTGATGAAATTTTCATGGACTCTAAAAACCTCCCGGGCTTTGAACGGGAGCGTTTCGAAGGAAGGCTGGAGTATCCGCTTTCCAAGAACGCCTTTTTGTATTTGGGGGCGGTAATCGCCGTCGCGGGAAGTTTGTTTTGGTATAAAGCTTTTGCGCTTCAGGTAGCCGAGGGAGAGGCGTTTCTGGCGCGAGCGGAAGCAAACCGGCTCCGCATTGAGCCTTTGTGGCCTGACCGCGGCCTGATTGTAGACCGGCGAGGGGAAATCATGGCTGACAGTGAATCGGCCTTCCGGCTCGTGGAACAAACGGGCCGGAAAGAAAACATCATCCTTGGAATTTTTTATGATTGGCAAGAAGCGGAACAGGCTAGAAAAGCCCACAAAGACAAACCCGTTTCCATTCAAACATTTTCTACTCGAAAATATAACGGCAAAGAAGAGCTTTCGCATCTTTTAGGGTATATCGGCCATCCTACCGTCGACGATGTAAAAGAAATTGCAGGGCGGTGGAGAACGCTTCTTGGTAAAACGGGGGTGGAAGAAATATACGAGGAATACTTAAAAGGCAGCGTGGGGTCCAAGCTCACTGAAGTAAACGCGGAAGGAGCGCTGTCGTCGGAAACCATGCGCGAACCGCAGAAAAATGGGCAAGAAGCGCACCTTACCGTGGATGCAGGCCTTCAGCGCGAAGCATACCGGAGCGTGAAAGAAATTGTAGAGACGCGCGGGTTTAAAGGAGGCTCGTCGGTAATACTTGATATCCATACAGGCGAGGTATTGGCGCTGGTAAGCTTCCCGGGCTTCGATCCGAACATTGTCTCGCGGGGAAAACCCGCCGACGAGATAAGTAAAATTTTAACCGACAGCTCAAAGCCGTTTTTCAACCGTGCCGTTTCGGGCCTTTACTCTACCGGTTCCGTCATCAAGCCGTTTCTCGCCCTGGCTGCGCTCGAGGAAAAAGTTATTACCCCCGAAAAACAGATTCTTTCCACCGGGAGTCTCTCGGTACCCAACCCCTTCAAGCCGGGCGAAGCTACCGTGTTTAAAGACTGGAAAGCGCATGGATGGGTAGACATGCGCCGCGCGATTGGGGTTTCCTCAAACGTATATTTTTATACTATCGGCGGGGGATTTGGCGACGTAAAAGGGCTCGGCGTGACCAAAATCCGCGAATGGATAAAAAGATTTGGCATAAGCGAAAAAACCGGCATCGACCTTACCAATGAAAAAGCTGGATTTATTCCCGGGCCGGAATGGAAAGCCGCGGTGAACAAAAACGATCCTACCTGGCGGATTGGAGACACCTACCATCTTTCCATTGGGCAGGATAATTTGCAGGTTACTCCTATTCAAATGGCAGTTGCAGTGGCCTCGATTGCAAACGGAGGGAATATACTGGAGCCGCATGTGTTGAAGGAAATTAAAGATGGGAATGGAGAGACAGTGGCAAAGACAGCGCCGAAAGTGCGCCGACAGCTTTCCATTGCCCCAGAATATTTCCAGGTGGTGCGGGAGGGCATGCGTCTCACTACTACCGAAATCGGCACCGCACCCGTAATGGCGAGCCTCCCTATCGCTATTGGCGCCAAAACCGGCACCGCGGAGTTGGGAGTAGACCGTAAGCGCGTAAACTCCTGGTTTATCGGATTCGCTCCGTTTGATAATCCTAAAATCGCCATCGCCACTGTGCTCGAGGGAGGACATGTGTCGAACCTCGTAGGAGCGACTACCGCCACCAAACACATGATAGAATGGCTCATCATTTACCGGCCGGATATGCTGGGAATATAATCACGTGAACTCAATCACCCCCAATACAGGAAAACAACTGTCAATCAACGTGGACGGTGCGCGTTATCTCCGCATTCCCATAAAAACGCACGTGATCATGCAGGGCGAGAATATCGCCGGAACCACAGAGCGTTATACCGCGCCTCTCTTAAAAAAAGGCGACATGATTTTTATAAGCGAGCGCGTGGTGGCAATTTCGCAGGGGCGAGCCTGGCCGATTAAAGACATAGCGCCCTCGCAGCTTGCAAAATTTTTAGTGCGCTTTGTGCACAAATCTCCGCACGGCATCGGGCTTGGAAGCCCCTGGACCATGGAACTCGCTCTCCGTGAAGCGGGAAGAGCCCGGATATTATTTGCCGCATTCGTCTCGGCGATTACCAAACCGTTCGGCATAAAAGGAATGTTTTACCGCACGGCGGGCAAAAATATAAATGCCATTGACGGACCTTGCTCCTATACCCTTCCGCCCTACAACGAATATGCAAAACTAGGCCCTAAAAACCCGGACCGCGCCGCGCGAGATATTGCAAGCGCCACCGGCTACCCCACAGTTATTATCGATGCAAACGATCTTGGAGTAGAGATACTTGGCCGTTCAGACGCCTCTATTCAGCGTGAGTTTTGTAAGCAAGTGTTTCGCGATAATCCCTTAGGGCAAACGAACGAACAAACTCCGATAGCGATTGTGCGGAAAGCGGCGTGAAGCGGAACAAAAAACTGCCGAGCTTTTTTGCGGGTTCTGAGGGGAGGGCCCCAAAGATATCCGCTAACCTGTCTTGACTTTCGGGGCAAGCAGTCATATACTTTGCCCCAACATGGATGAAATGGATTCGGACGAAAAAGAGTATTTAAGCTCGGAGGGTTTCAAAAAACTCAAGGAGGAACTTGTCCACTTAAAAGAGATGAAACGGAAAGAAATTGCCGGGCGCTTGGAATACGCCAAGAGCCTTGGGGATCTTTCCGAGAACGCGGAATACCAAGAGGCGAAAGAAGACCAGCTCAACTGCGAAGCGCGGATTTTCGAGCTGGAAAATATCTTAAACCGGGCCGTGCTCATCTCGCACCACGCTGGGCAGTTTGTAGAATTGGGTTCGGAGGTGGCCGTACAAAAAGAAGGAACCTTCCACGCGGAGCATTACACCATTGTGGGCTCCGAAGAAACAGATCTGGCGGCAAAAAAGATTTCGAACGAGTCGCCGTTGGGTAAAGCGCTCATGGGAAAACGGAAGGGGGAGGAAATAAGCGTCTATACACCCAAGGGCATCATACGTTATCATATAATCGATGTCGCTTGAGGATTTAGTCGGAGCGCGCGAGGCAAAACTTCGCCTACTCCAGGAGCGCGGTATTAATCCTTACCCGGACCGCGCTTCTTTTTTGTGCGTATACAGCGAAAAAATACGGGCGAATTTTAAAAAACTCTCGGAGAACGGAAAGCCTCTGGGAATCCAGGGGCGCCTTTTAGCTAAACGGGAGCATGGAGGCTCGGTATTTATCGACATAGCGGATGGGGCGGGAAAGCTGCAAGTTTTTTTGGCAAAAGATAAAATCGGCGTTGAGGCGTTCGATCTCTTTTCCGAAGCAGCCGATATCGGCGACTTTATAGCGGTATGGGGGAAACCCTTTTACACCAAGCGCGAGGAAATGACGATAGAAGCCGCGAGATGGGAAATGCTCGCAAAAACGCTTCGGCCTCTGCCAGAAAAATGGCACGGGCTTCACGATGTAGAAGAACGGTTCCGCAGACGCTATCTCGATATTTTAATGAACCCGGATGTCAAAAGCCGCTTTATGCTCCGCTCGCACCTTGTGGCCGAGCTTAGAGCGCTTCTGATAAAAGAAGAATATATAGAGGTAGAGACGCCCATTCTGCAGCCTCTCTATGGAGGAGCATTGGCAGAACCATTCGTAACGCACCACCGCTCGCTAGATATCGATATGTATCTCCGCGTAGCGCCGGAACTTTACCTAAAGCGCCTCTTAGCTGCGGGTTTTGATAAGATATATGAAATCGGGCGTAATTTTAGAAACGAAGGGATTGATGCAACCCATAACCCCGAATTTACCACTATCGAACTTTACGCCGCGTATGTAAACGCCGAAGAACTCCGTAACTTCATCGCGGGCGTGTTATATAATCTCATCAAAAAAACTACCGGGTCAGTAGAATTTGAATTTGAAGAGCACAAAATCGTGTTCCCAAAAAAGATCCCGACCATTCCTTTCTGGACCATATTGGAACGCCATGCCTTAATTCCGCACGCCGACAAGCTCTCGCGCGAAGAATTAGCTCTTAGAGCGCGCCAGTTCGGCATTACTCCAGAGGCGCATGAAATAAAAGATAAAATCGCGAACGAGATTTTCAGCAAAATCTGCCGCCCGAAAATAATCCAACCCGTCTATGTAGTGGACTATCCAATCGCCATCTCTCCTTTGGCAAAAAACTTACCTGGCAATCCGGAAATGGTGGACCGTTTTCAGTTGGTGGTAGGAGGGCTGGAAGTGATAAATGCCTTCTCCGAGTTGAATGACCCCAAAGAGCAGCGAAGGCGGTTTGAATTTCAAGAAGAAATGCGGGGAGGAGCAGACAAAGAAGCGCACCCCATGGACGCGGAATTTATTGAAATGCTGGAATACGGCATGCCGCCTGCCGCCGGTCTTGCCGTCAGCATAGACCGCATGACGATGCTGCTTTCAAACACCAAGAGCATCAAAGAAGTTATTATCTTCCCCACGCTCAAGCCAAAGGAATAACTCAAGAAAAGCCATCGAGCTTTCCTCCTGAAACCGCCCCGAGGCGGTTTTTTAGCGGACTTGTCCACAGCTAGATTTCATTAAAGTGTTTGAGTAGAATGGATTTGTGGATTAAAATGATAAGGAAGTGGGGAATTGTGGATAATCCTGTGGATACTGTTGATAACACAATTTTCCTTTGAAAAATAAGGGTTTTATGTTTATAGGCGAATACATACACAGCCTCGACGTCAAACGACGCCTTGCGATCCCAGCTAAGTTCCGCAACGAACTAGGGAAGCGTGCAGTGCTTACGCGGGGCCCCGACCGATGCCTTGCGCTCTATCCTATGGAGGAGTGGGGAAAAGTCGCCTCCAAAATAGCGGAACTGCCCACGGGCCAAAAAGATGCGAGAAGTTTTGCGCGGTTTTTCCTTGCGGGAGCCTCCGAAGTGGAAATCGACAGCCTCGGACGCATTTTGGTTCCCGACTTTCTGAAAGACCATGCCGAGCTGGGGGAAGAGGTAGTAGTAACAGGCGTATTCCGTCGGCTGGAAGTGTGGAATAAAGAACGGTGGGAAAACTACAAGAAAGAAGTGGAAGGGGAGGCTGACCAACTTGCAGAGAAATTGGGAGAAATTGGGGCTTACTAAGCGCATGGCAGGACATATACCGGTTCTTCCGGAAGAAAGCGTTGCGGGGCTACACATACAACCCGATGCGAAAATCATTGACGGAACAATAGACGGCGGAGGACACACTGAAAGATTTTTGCAACAACTTGGGCCGGACGGGCAAGTGCTTGGCATTGATTGGGACCCCGACATGGAACCGCGGCTTCGTAAGCGCTTTCCCGGAGAGCATCGGCTCAAACTTATAAACGCGAACTTCGGCAGTATAGAGAGTATCGCGAGATCCTTCACATTTTGGCCGGATGCGGTATTCCTCGACCTTGGGCTTAGTTCTTTTCAATTACAGGCCCGCCCAGATGGCGGGCAGGCATCCGGCCGAGGGTTCTCGTTCCAAAACTCAGAACCTCTGGAGATGACATTCCACCCCGACACGCACCCGAACGCGAGAGAATTGGTGAACACCGCTACAGAAGAAGAGCTGGAAGAAGTAATACGAACATACGGAGAGGAATGGCAGGCGCGAAAAATCGCTCGCGCCATTGTAGAGGCGAGAAAGATAAAAGCGATTACCCGCACAGACGAGCTCGTTGCGGTTATTGCGGGGGCAGTCCGCTCCGCCAGTTGGCGTAGGAGAAAAATACATCCCGCCACCAAAACATTCCAAGCACTCCGGATATATATAAATGGCGAGCTGGAAAACTTGGAGAATGCCCTGAAAGGCAGTTGGAATATTTTAAAGCCAGGGGGGAGGATTGCAGTAATAAGCTTCCACTCGCTCGAAGACCGCATAATAAAAAACTTTTTCAAAGACAAAGCAAAAACAAAAGAAGCCTTACTCATTACTAAAAAGCCTATTCGCCCCGCGCGGAAAGAAATGCTGGAAAACCCGCGCTCCAGATCGGCAAAACTCCGTTTATTGCAAAAAAAATGACACAAACAATCAAGCGTTTCAATGAAATGCAAGCAGGTCTAACCGTAATAGGGCGCCAGCGGCTCAGTTTCTTTTTTCTGGGCGCCATTCTTTTGAGTCTGGCAGTCTATATCTCTATGCTGAACCTGGCGATTGCGGAGGAGTACCGCAAGGAGCGGACTTTGAAAGAGACACGCCTTATTTCGCAGGATATGCAGTCCCGAGAGGAGTTTCTTATGGCTAAACTGCAAGAATTTTATGAGGCGCATGCCGCATCGTTCGTTTCAATAAAAAACGAGCCTCACTTTGTCTCTCGCGCGGCAAACGTCGCGCAAGTTTCCAGGAGTCTCAAAGGCCCGAATGCGCAGTAGTAAAACCGAACCATAATCTTCGGTTCACGATGAAATATGGTCCGTGGGCATGGCCGAGCAAAAAAAGAACCTGATACCTCAAAGAAAATCCGCATCGCGTTCGGAATTTTTATGCTACTCGCGGCAGTCATCCTTACGCGCCTCTTTTTTCTGCAAGTAGTCTCGGGCGCGTACTACAAAACCCAAAGCTACCGCCAGCAAAATCTCTCGCAAGAAAAATCCCCGCGCCGGGGCAATATTTATATGCGCAAAAAAAGCGGCAAACTGATTACCCTCGCTGCCACCAAAGACGGCTATCTGGCGTTTCTTAATAACAGGAAGCTGAAAAATCCAGAGGAAGCCTTACAAAAGCTTTCGGCTATCATTCCCGTCAACCGCGAAACGTTTAACAAAGCGGCCGCGAAAACAGCGGACCCGTACGAAGTCGTCGCCCCAAAAGTGGAGCGGGCAGAGGCGGAAAAAATAAGGGCGCTTGGCATAGAAGGCCTCGAAGTTGCGCCCGAAGAGTGGCGATCATATCCCGGAAAGAAGTTAGCAGCCCATGTGGCAGGATTTGTGGGATATAACGGCGACAGACTAGAAGGAAGATACGGCATTGAGCGTTACTTTGAAAACATGCTCAAAGGACAGGAAGGTTTTGCAAAGACTTCGGCCACGGGCGGATTCTTAACGCAGCTGGGGAAAAATCTTCTCTCGCCGCCTACCGAAGGCTACGACATCGTGCTTACCCTGGAACCGAGCGTACAAGCGTTTTTGGAACGCATTCTGGAGCGCGCGCGCGAACAATATCAGCCCACTGGCGGCGGTGCGGTTATTATAGAACCGGGAACAGGAAAAATTATCGCCATGGCGGCCTTCCCCACCTTCGATCCAAACGCTTATGAAAAAACAGAGGAGCTTGGCGTGTTCATAAACCCACTCGTGGAAAGCGTGTTCGAATTCGGCTCGGTATTTAAACCTCTTACCATGGCGAGCGGCTTAAACGAGCGCGTGGTAACGCCTGAAACTACCTACTTCGATAGTGGCAAGCTGACGCTGGACGGATACACCATTTCGAACTTCGACGGCAAGGGGAGGGGAAGGGCAACCATGCAAGAAGTTCTGGAACAATCCTTAAATACCGGCGCCGCGTTCGTTGCTCAAAAGCTAGGGAAAGAGAACTTACGCAAATACTTCACCGATTTTGGTCTCGGCGAGAAAACTGGCGTCACGCTGCCGGGAGAAGTAGCAGGGCAGATAGGCAACTTAAAATCGCGCCAAGACATTGAATACGCCACCGCCTCGTTCGGGCAAGGGATTTCGGTAACTCCCCTAGAATACGCCAGCGCGACCGCAGCTTTGGCGAACGGCGGCAAGCTTATGAAGCCTTATCTTGTCGAGCGCATCGTGCGGCCCGGACGGGAAGACCTGGTTACCAAACCTGAAGTGGTACGCGAGGTAGTTCGCCCCGAGACCGCCGAAACCATTTCGCGAATGCTCGTCCAGGTGGTGGATAAAGCGCTCTTAAACGGTCAGGTAAAATCGAAAAACTACACCATGGCCGCCAAAACCGGTACGGCCCAGATTCCGCTTGAAAACGCCAAAGGCTACAGCGAGGAATATCTCCACTCCTTCATGGGATATGCGCCCGGCTTTGACACAAGGTTTTTGGTGTTTATGTACATTCAAAAACCGCAAGGAGTGCGCTATGCCTCATATTCCTTGGGGCCGTACTTTGAAGAATTGATGCATTTCCTTTTGACCTATTACGAAGTGCCGCCTGACCGGGCCCTGCCCGCGCCAGCGCCCACGGCTGGCAATTGAAAAAAGCGTAAAGTTGCGCTAACCTACAAAAACTGCTCTGAAAGTGAAGTATTGATATTTAAATATTGCAACTCACCTAGCGATCCGACCGCTAGTGCCTGCCCCTGTCGTCTAGCCTGGCCTAGGACATATGGTTCTCATCCATAAAACCCGGGTTCGAATCCCGGCGGGGGCACCAAAATCTGACTTTCGGAAAATTGACCGACTTTTTGATTG
>CAYISH010000016.1:10708-13600 GCA_964366035.1 uncultured Candidatus Saccharibacteria bacterium | reverse complement strand
TTGCAGTTTTTTTGCTTTTATTTTTCTTCTCATGGCTAGTCGTGAATCATGAAACTTGGCTTCATGTTTTATGCTACATGGTTACTTTGGTCGCTTGGTTCCGTACTTCGACCGCTGTTGCTTTCTGTTTTCCACTCCGGCAGCATCAAGTACGCCTCGGACAATGTGGTAGCGCACCCCCGGAAGGTCTTTTACTCTTCCGCCGCGGATCATTACCACCGAGTGTTCTTGCAAATTATGTCCCTCTCCCGGAATATAGGCGGTCACTTCCATGCCGTTGGTGAGCCGCACGCGGGCTACTTTTCGAAGCGCCGAGTTCGGCTTTTTCGGCGTAGTAGTAAACACTTTGATGCATACTCCACGCTTAAAAGGGGAGGGATAAAACCGAGGGCGATTTTTCAAAAGATTAAAACCGCGGCCCAAGGCCACTGCTTTAGATTTTTTCACGGGCATCTTGCGCCCGTGCCGGATTAACTGCTGGATAGTAGGCATAAACGAATAGAAAAACTTTAGCAGAGATACCCCCTCTCCGTCAATTTTTCCCCCCGCCCTTCTTAGGCACCGGTGAGCAGGCGGAAGACAATAAATACTACAGGCGAGAGAAATCGCCAGAAAAATATAATGAAAAGGAGAAGAAAGACAAAGCCATACGCTTCCAAAAACGCTTCTATCGCACCCCTACGGGAAGGGAAAAGGGCAAACAGCACTTTAGAGCCGTCCAGCGGAGGAATAGGAACCAGATTGAATACCGCCAAAAGGATGTTGATAAATATAATAGTCGCCGCGATACTTACAAACGATTCGGGAAGAAACGAGCCAAAGGGGCGCAGGAGGAGAGAAAATACAAGCGCCACGAAAAGGTTTGAAAGCGGCCCCGCCGCTCCCACCGCCGCGGGGCCCCAGCGCTGATTTCGGAGGTTATAGGGATTGTAAGGCACGGGCTTGGCCCAACCGAACACCGGCCCATTGCCGGGAAGCAACACTAAAAGAAGCGGAAGGATGACCGAGCCGAAAGGATCAAGGTGGCTCAAGGGATTTAAAGTAAGCCGCCCTTCGTACTTGGCAGTGGGGTCGCCTAAAAAGTTTGCCATAAGGCCGTGGGAGACTTCATGGACCACCACCGACATGATTAAAACCGCTATTTGGAAGATGATGTCGGCAAGTTGCATAAGGAATAATTTAATTGTAACATAGGGCCATGGCAAAATTATGCGCTTCCTGCGGCAAAGGCTCGCAGATGTCCGGAACTCGGGTACTCCTTCGCGGCCACTACAACCCTACAAAAAAATCTCGAAAGTATCCCAATCTGCAGTGGGCCATGTTACCCGCTGGGGGTAGAATAAAAATCTGCACCTCGTGTTTGAAAAAGGGGAGGTACCCGCAGATAAAAATAAACCTCAGAAAACAAGTAGTGGCAGGAGCGAAAGCTCGTGTCTCCCGCGATCTCGCTATCGCTAAGGAATGGAGTAAAATATAAAAAGCGTAAGGAAGTTTCTTGCCTCCGCCAGCCGCAGAAGCTGGCGGCCCTATCGGCTTGCCTGTGGCATCGCCGATTGCCCCGAGATGGGGCACCAGAAAAAATTTAAAACTCTTTCAATTTTTTCCGCCCATAGCTCAATTGGCAGAGCAGCTCGCTCTTAACGAGAAGGTTCCAGGTTCAATTCCTGGTGGGCGGACACTTCAGAAAACTTGTTATCATTTAAGAAATGGCGCCGCGTTGATAAAAACTGCTAATTCTTATGTCGTTATCTTATCGGGCAAAGAACAATCTGGAAATACAGGGATTTCGCTGTGATGCGTCGCAGTTTGAAGCGATTGAGCTGTGGCTTCGGTTTAATCCCGTGATCTGTTTTTTTATTGCCGCTTTCGGTCTTTATTACGCTTCTCCCGCTATCTTTTTTGCGCTTTCTCTAATAGCCGCTGTTGGTGTTATTTTCCCGCACGCGGTCGGCGATAGCATATATAATTATGGAATTCGTTTTTTTACAGGCGGCCCGTCGCTTCCGCCCAATCCTCCGCCGCGGCGTTTTGCATGTTTTGTCGGAATGGCATGGAGCGGTGCGATAGCGTTTGCGTTTACCTACGGATATGTTTTGATTGCATACGTTTTAGGCGCTATCTTTCTTATGGTAATCATTCCGATGGTGGTTTGGCATTATTGCATTGCGTCGTTGATTTATCAAAAAATAATTGGGTACCGTCCATCATAAGTCGCCGGCAACACGAGTATCAAAATTTTAACCTGATACTCCTTGACCCCTCTTTTTTTCGCCTTTGGATATATATAAATATATGAAAAACTTCAAGCCTACGATAGGTAAAATTCTGCTCGCGGTGTCTTTCTTAGCCGCTTCCTTACAATATCGCCGTCCAAATTATTGCTTTGATGCGAATTGTTTCCCGAGTGGATTTCCATTTCCCTTTCTCGACCGCTTTCAGGAAGAGTCAAGATAGTGTTTGCTATTTCAAGAATACTCGGCATGAATAAAGAAGCTCTTGGGGAACTTCGCAAGAACGATATAAAAACGCTCACTTTCGCAACGTCTCTTTTTAAAAAATATGGGTTCTCTTCTGCCCTTCACGGCACATCGCTTTGGAACAAAAACTACAAAGACATTGATCTTGTGGTTTTCCCGAAAAATTCTCGCGCGGGCGAGGTAGGAAAATTTTTAGTGGCGCTCGAAAAGCTTCAAAAATCAGGCGCGAAAATAAAAACCGCCCGCGGCAATAAAAAAATCGGTTTTGATTACGACATCAATTTCAAAAAATCTCGCGTTCATTTGTCGTACGTAAAAGCTTTATAAAATCTGCTGATGCCTCCTTCTGCCTAGAATCTTAATCCCAACTCAACACCCCTCCGGTTTGGTATTCGGTGACGCGGGTTTCGAAAAA